>DIWR01000011.1 GCA_002428495.1 Synergistaceae bacterium UBA6101 | reverse complement strand
AGTGATAACGACGCAACGCGCAGCGGAGCCTTTCGAAGGCGTATATCAATACGTCGAAGGAAGGCTCCGCAAGCTTTGCTAAGTTAGCGCTGCTATAAATCCCAATTGCCCCCTAGAGGGAGGATAGAAACTCCTTGAGCCTCCCCATACCCTCGCGTATATTATCCATAGAGCACGCATAGGAGAATCTTACAAATCCGGGGGCGAAGAAGGCTGCGCCTGGAACTGCCGCAACAAATTTTTCCTCCAGAAGTTTTTCGCAGAACTTAATGTCGTCGGGGATCGGGCTTTCCCTTACATCGATGAAGATGTAGAAGGCACCCTCGGGGTCCCTGACCTTAACATAGGGCATATCCCTCACAAGTCCTAAGATAACGCCGCGGCGTTCCTCGAAAGCTTCGCGCATCTTCTCGACATCCGGGTCGGCATCCTTAACGGCTCCCCAGGCTGCCCACTGGGCTATCGATGATGCGTTGGAGGTAAGGTGTGTCTGCAGCGTGTTCATCTTGGAGATGAGAGGTTTTGGTGCAAGTGCGTAGCCGATACGCCAGCCGGTCATCGCATAGGCCTTGCTTGCTCCGTTTATGATGATGACCCTGTCTCTGAGGTCCGGCGCTACATTTAGGATGTTGATATGTTTTGCCGGGGCGTAGACAAGTCTCTCGTATATCTCGTCGAAGATGATCCATAGGTCCTTCTCTCTTGCCACGTCGGCGATCATTTTCAGTGTCTCTTCGTCATATATGGCACCTGATGGGTTTGAGGGGGAGTTTATTATCATGCCTACTGTCTTATCGCTCAGGACAGCTTCAATGGCTTCTTTTGTGGGGATAAGGTCTGTCTTGAGGGTGTCGACTATGACATCTTTTCCCCCGGCGAGATGCACCTGCTCAACATAGCTGACCCATGCGGGTGAGAAAAGGAGTACCTCATCGCCTGGATCTACGAGCATCTGGAGCGCCTCGTAGAGCAGCGGTTTAGCTCCCGGAGCTACGATAACTTCATCAGGGGTGTATTCGAGGCCAAAACGCCTCTTGTAGTAGTTGCAGACTTCCGTGCGAAGTTCAACTATTCCGGAGTTGAGTGTGTAGTGTGATTCGCCGCGGTTTATAGCGTCTATTGCGGCCTTTGATGCGCATTCAGGAGAATTGAAATCAGGCTCTCCCAGGCTGAATGATATTATTGGTTTGCCTTCCGCTTTCATTGTCTTTGCCTTGGCTGAAACGCTTAAAGTAGCAGAAGGCTGGATCTCAAGTATTCTCTTTGACATTTTCATGACATTTCCCCCTCTTTCATAGTCCTGCGTATTTGAGATTATACCTTAGGCTTTTTTTGCGTCAATCAAGCCCTCTTGCGAATAGGTAAATATACATAATTAATTGGTTTGAGGGCAGCCTGATATGATGATACAATTAACTTACCAGCAATTGTTATATCCACATCAGTTTGAATGGAGGAGTTGCTATGGAGGTACGTTTTCTTACGCGCAATGTGGAACTGCCGGCAGAGGTCAGAGAATATATGGAAAAGAAGGTCGGAAAGATCGAAAAATTCTTTGACAGGATCATTGACACGCAGGTTGCGTTGAATTTCAAGCGCGGGATGAATGTAGTTGAGATAACCTCCAATGTTAACGGGGTAGTAATGAGGGGCGAGGACTACGCGCCCGACCTCAGGAAAGCTTTTGACAAGGCACTGAAGAATATTGAACGCCAGGTCAAGAGGCATAAGGGATATCTTACAGACAAGGCGAGGATGAAAGTACAGGATTTCTCATTCGATATAGATCCCGAACTTTTGCCCGCAAATGCTGATAAGGAAGAGATGCCGCGCGAGATAGTCAAGATGAAGAAGTTCAACGTTGAAGTTATGACTCCTATTGAGGCGACAATGCAGATGGACCTTCTCGGACACAGTTTCTTTATTTTCAAGAACGACCAGTCCGGAGGTATTAATGTTGTCTACCGCAGGGAGGAAGGCGGATACGGCCTGTTGGAGCCAAAGTGATCTCCGGCTGACTGCAGAGCGGACCCTGCTGCAGGATTTAAAGTTTTATTTGTAGCAGGAGTTATTAGTTGTAATGTTGTAATATAGAGGGGCCGAAAGGCTCCTTTTTTTAAACCGTAAATAGAGACTAAAGGTGATCATATACATATGTCAGATAAAATAATTGATTCTTTAAACCCCAAACAAAAAGAAGCTGTTGTTTACTGCGACGGGCATGAACTTGTCCTCGCCGGAGCGGGAAGCGGCAAGACCCGCGTCCTCACTTCAAAGATAGCTTATCTGATAGGCACAAAGAAGGCCCCCCCCTGGAGGATCCTTGCACTTACCTTTACAAACAAGGCCGCGAAGGAGATGAAGACAAGGGTAGAAAGTCTGCTTGGCTCAGACCTCAGAGGGATGGAGGTCTCGACCTTCCACGCATACGGACTTCGCTTTCTTCACAGGTATTCTGATTCCCTTATGAGGCTTGGATATCCAAAGAGCTTTGTCATCTTCGACAGGGGCGACACAAGGAACGTTATAAAAAAAGTTCTGAACCAGCTTGACATCGATCCGCGGATAATGGACGCCGGAGGCGCTATTGAACTTATATCAAGGGTCAAAACTGAGTCGAATCCGGTCACTAGGGAACCTGCGATACAGACCAGATGGCTTCCCCTCTATGAAAAATACCAACAGTATCTTATTTCACAGGGAGCACTGGATTTTGACGATCTTATGGTGCTTCCCCTGCATATTCTTGCCACTGACAAAGAGGTGCGCGAGCATGAACGTTCACGCCTTGACTGGATCCTCGTAGACGAATACCAGGATGTCAACAGGCCGCAGTACCTTCTTCTGCGTTGTCTCGTTGATTCAGGACGAAAGATAATGGTGGTCGGCGATCCTGACCAGTCGATATATGGATGGCGCGGAGCAGATATGAATATGATCATGAACTTTGCCAACGATTTTAAAGGTGCGAAGATAGTGGTCCTTGACCAGAACTATCGCTCTACCGGAAAAATACTTGAGGGTGCTAACGGAGTCATACAAAAGAACTTCGACAGGCATCCCAAGGATCTATGGACAGCTGCGCCAAGGGGAGAGTTCATAAGCATTTACAGGTCTCGCACCGATCAGGATGAGGCAGTTTGGATAGCCGATCACATAGAGAGCCTGAGGGACGACGGGTACAGATACTGTGAGATAGCGGTACTTTACAGGATGAACGCGCTCAGTCGCGGCATCGAACAGACGCTAATGGAAAAAGGGATCCCGTACAGGGTGATCAGGGGACTTGCATTCTATGAAAGGCTGGAAGTCAAGGACGTCCTTTCGATGCTGCGTCTTGCATTAAATCCAAGGGACAGCGTATCCCTTTCCAGGATCGCTAACGTTCCCGTGCGCGGGGTCGGAAAAAAGAGTGTCGAGATACTTTCGCAACAGCTCCAAATGACGACCGGTTTGGATCCCGCAGCTGTTTGGAGCGAGATGGCAAAGACAGGCGGGGGACTGAAGGGCAAATCAGGGAATGGTGCGAAGGAACTGGCAAAGAACATGTTGGAGATACTGGTGTCCTCTTCGGATGTCCATGAAGCGGTGAGGACCGTCCTCTACTCACAGGGTTACGAAGAATACTTAAAAGCCAGCTATCCCGAAGACTGGGAGGAGAGGGTGGAGAACGTTCTTGAGATACTCTCACTTGTTGCTGAGGACGGAGACATTGCACAAATACTGACAGAAATTCCACTCTTTACGGATCAGGATACACAGGATGACATGGAAGACAGGGTCAACCTGCTTACACTCCACGCGGCAAAAGGACTGGAATTCCCTGTCGTCTTCATAGCGGGCATGGAAGAGGGGATATTCCCGAGTGCACGCGCTGTCGAAGGAGAGAGCGACCTCTCCGAGGAACGCAGGCTCTGCTACGTTGGCATGACAAGGGCCAAGGAAAGACTCTACATGAGCGGTTCCTCTTCGAGGCTGCTCTTCGGAGGAGTACAGAGGAACAGAACATCAAGGTTCATCGGAGAGATCCCAAAGAGTTCAACAGAGATAAAAGACGATACAGCCGGAGGCGGTTATTTTGCTGACAGTAGGACTGACAGGAGACGTTGGCGCTGGTAAAAGCACCCTGTCCAGGGTGTGGGAAGAGATGGGTGCAACAGTCATAGATGCGGACCGGGTCGCCCGTGATATGTGGAAGCTTCCCGATGTGCGGAAGAAGGCCTCTGAAAGATGGGGCAGCGATTTTTTTGAAGGCGATCAGAAGTCCGTTTTTGCAAAAATTGCTGCGAAGATATTTTCTGAAGAGGAAGAGTATGAGTTTGTATCAGACCTTCTTCACCCTGCAACTATCGCGGCTATAGAAGAAATCGTAATGAATGCCGAAGGCTGGGTCGTTGTCGAGATCCCGTTGCTTTTTGAATGTGGGCGTCCGCAATGGATGGATTTTGTGGTATTCGCCTCGGCGTCCGAAGAAAAGCGCGTCGAACGCAATGCATCAAGGGGTTGGAACTCCGGCGAGATAAAAAGACGTGAGGCCAGGCTTATGTCCAGGGATGAAAAGATCAGGATGTCAGACTGGGTCCTGGAAAACTCCGGTTCGAAGGAAGAATGGGAGGCCAAGGCCATGGAGCTCGGAAAAACCTTCCTTGATCTTGATAAGGAAAGATCTTCTAGATCATAATATCCTCAAAACGACTTATCACAGACCTCTTTTCAAGAGAGTAAAGCACTGCCGCACCGATAGCTGCACCGGGCACACTGCTTACGAGGAAAGAGAAGGCAAAGAAAGCAAAGCTTGCAGATGCTCCTGTCAGAGGAGCAACGAAGGCTGCGCTTACCCATGCACCGATGATACCTGTACCGGCAGGTTCAGCCATAGCTGAAAAAAGTTTACGCCTGCCATGCAGAGAACGTCCAGCCACGCCGACAAGAAATGCCCCGAACATGCTTCCCGGAAATGCGAAAAGGCTGCCGGTCCCCATCAGGTTTCTTATCAGGCTCGTCGTAAATGCTGCACCCACAGCCCAGAAAGGCCCCAGGAGAACTCCTGCAATAACGTTTATGGAATGCTGGAAAGGAAAGCATCTCGCGGGTCCAGCAGGAATGGAGACAAAGGAGAGAGCTACTCCCGCACCTGCAAGTATCCCTGCAGCAAGGGCTTTCTTGAATATAGTCATTTCCATGTCTTTGTTTTTGTTCATTTCAAACACCTCTTGGGTTTATATCGGGATACTGTTATCCTCTTGCGCGTCTTTGTTAAGCCTATATGTGACATGGCTCCTGACGCCCACAATATTCTATCAAAGAATCACAGGTAATGAGGTCATTATTTGGATGTGCTTTTCCTTGTTAATGTATAATTACCGGATAGTTATTCTTCTTTTGGGAGTTGTTTCAATTGAAAACGATAGTTCTGCCTGATCTGACCATTGAGACAGAGTGTGATCTTAATATAACCATGATGGTGCTTGGAGGCAGGAAGCCCTCTGCCGACTGGATGAGATCCCTTGATCTGCATATCAGCTTGTGGGCGGTGGACAGCGGAGTAGATCCCTGCTTTGAAGCCGGTATATTGCCGGATAAACTTGTGGGGGACGGAGACAGCGCATCTCCCGAAGCCTGGCAGTGGGCTGTAGATAACGGCTCAGACGTTTCAAAATTCAACAGGGACAAGGACCTTACCGATTTCCAGATCGCGCTCGAGCTTCTTTCCCAAAAAGACGAAAGAAGTGAAAAGGCTCTCTTTATTACGGGAGGATTGGCAGGCAGGTTTGACCATCTCTGGGCTACTGTCATTTCTTTTCTTAACTGTGGCAAAAATATCAAACCTTTTGGGATGGCTGACGAGATCGAGGGAATGATCTTCCTGCGAGGGCCGGAAAAACTAAAGATCGATTTCAGGAGATCACCGGGTGCAATATCACTGATACCATTCACCGGCGAAAGCAGGGGAGTCTCAATAAAAGGGGTCAGGTGGCCCCTTGAGGATGTCTGCCTTGAATATGGTAAACCTTACAGTATCAGCAACAGGCTTGCAGAGGGAAAAAAGGCGGAGGTCTCCGTCAAAGAGGGAACTGTCGGAGTATACTGGGTCTGGGAGATATAAAGATATGCGTAATTTATGAGACAGTGCTATTTGTCAGTCATGATAAAATACTTTCTGTTAGATTTTGGATCGATAGGGATGTGATCGGCAGTGTTTTTTGGAGGCGGTAATATTACAGCGCGTCTGGCTGAAATTCTTCTCAGCCTGCCTGCGGTGCTTTGGGCTATAACTTTTCATGAATTTTGTCACGGCTATGCTGCTATGAAACTTGGGGACCCCACTGCGAAGATGGATGGAAGGCTCAGCCTGAATCCTCTGCACCACCTGGACCCTATAGGAGCGCTCTGCCTTCTTCTCTTCAGGTTTGGATGGGCTAAGCCTGTTCCTATCAACCCGGGATATTTTAAAAATCCAAGAAGGGACATGGCGTTAGTCAGTCTGGCCGGGGCCGCCGGAAACATACTTACTGCCTTTGTCTGCGCACAGCTGGTGAAGATCTTTCCCGCTCTCTTCCAGACATATGCGGCGCAGCAGTTCATACTGATAATGATCTACATGAACGTGGGGCTTGCTGCATTCAATCTCCTGCCGATACCGCCTCTTGACGGGTCGCGCGTCCTTTATGTCATGCTTCCCTATAAATATCTTCACGTATACTACACGCTGGAAAAATACGGGATGTTCGTCATTGTTGCGCTGATGATACTGGGAGTGATCCCTGTGCTGATGAGCCCCATAATGAGCCTGATCCTGAATATAATACTCTAGGTGGTAAATATGAATATACTTCTGACAAACGATGACGGAGTTTACTCGATTGGAATACAGACGCTTGCAAAAAGACTTACCGATGCGGGACACAAAATCCTCCTTGTTGCCCCGGACAGGGAGAGGAGCGGCTGTGGCCACGCAATGACAATGGACAGGCCTGTCCACATAAGAAACGTTAACAGGCTCTTTCTCTCTGCGGACTTTGAGGCAAAGGCCTGTGACGGGACTCCGACAGACTGCGTCATAATGGCTATAGACGCGATGGGATTTGAACCTGACATGGTGCTTTCCGGGATAAACCAGGGACCGAACCTTGGCGATGACCTGACCTATTCGGGAACAGTCTGCGCGGCAATGGAGGGCGTGATCTTCGGGTACCCTTCGATAGCGGTATCGCTTGTCATGAGTTCGAAGGACAAGGAACTCCACAATGAAACGGCCGCCGATATACTAATGGCATTGCTTGACTGGACCAGAGACACACCTGTCCCAGAGGGTGTGCTTTATAACGTGAACGTACCCAACATGCCGACATCCGAGATAAAAGGTGTGCTCGTTACAAGGAAAGGAGTACGCCGCTACGTTGACAAGATAAGAACAGTAAAGACGCCTTCCGGTGGTGAGGCCTACTGGATAGGCGGTAATATTGAGGACGATATGTCAGACGGGACCGATGTCTGGGCAGTAGCTAACAATTATGTTTCAGTGACTCCTGTTCACATGGAGATGACAAGTTTTGAGACCCAGAAAGAATGCAAGGAAGCCGGTCTGGAAGCTTACATAGAGACTAAAATCAACAAAAATTAGATCGTATTTTAAAAGTAAACCATAGTTTTAGTTGACATTTAGGCAATAGGTGATAGAATACCACACAGTTTTTCGTGAATACTTTCTAAAGGAGGCTGGAGCTTTGCATTATACCGCTGTCGAACGAGCACGACGTACCCGACGAATCGACCTTATCACGCATAACAAATGCGATGACGGGGCCATGGATTCGATCGCTCGGCGACAGAGATAAAGTGCCATCGGCTGAAAGCACTTTTCGCAGGTAGTATCGAAGTTCCCGCACCCCTGAGCAGAACCCGAAGAAAGATCATCACGATCAAGTAGGGGTCCGGCAGTTTTCCGAAAACAAACGAACCAAGTGGGCGCAAAGCGTCAACGAGGGTGGCACCGCGGGTAAAGTATACTCGTCCCTCTTCCTTAACCGGAAGAGGGACGAGTTTTTTTTGTCTATTTGAGCGGACAGGTGCTCAAAAAATAAATTTTAAAAAAATTCAAGGAGGAATTTGAAATGATGACAGCAGAAAAAAAAGGTAAGGTAGTATTGGCGTACAGCGGAGGACTTGATACATCGGTGGCTATACCATGGCTTCACGATCAGGGTTACGATGTAGTTACACTTACGATGAACGTTGGCCAGCAGGCTGACAACCTTGAGGAGATCAAGTCGAAGGCATATGCGGCAGGTGCTGTAAAGGCTTATGTCGTTGACCTTCGTGAGGCCTTCATCGACACATTTGTATGGCCCTCGCTCAAGGCAAATGCGGTATATCAGGGAGTATATCCCCTTAATTCAGCCCTCTCACGCCCGATGATCGCCCAGGCACTTATCTGGTGTGCAGAGAAAGAGGGAGCTGTAGCTGTAGCACACGGCTGCACCGGTAAAGGCCAGGACCAGGTCCGTATAGAAGTATGCTGCAACGCGCTGAATCCGGATATCGAAGTCCTTGCTCCCGTTCGTGACTGGGGCTTCACCCGCGAAGAAGAGATGGACTATGCTGAGGCCCACAACGTCCCAGTACCCACGACCCGTCAGAGCCCCTACAGCCTTGATGACAACCTCTGGGGCCGTTCGATAGAGTGCGGTATCCTCGAAGATCCGTGGAACGAGCCTCCCAAGGATGCATATGCGCTTACAGCTGATCCAAAAGAAGCACCTGATGAAGAGGTAACAGTGGAGATCACCTTCGAAGCCGGAGTCCCTGTGGCAATAAACGGCCAGAAGATGGGAAGCATAGAATTGATAGACATCATGAACAAGACCGCTGGCAAGGCCGGTTATGGAAGGATCGACATGGTCGAAGACAGGCTCGTAGGATTCAAGAGCCGCGAAGTATACGAGTGTCCCGGAGCCCTTGCACTGATGGAAGCCCACAAAAAACTCGAGACCATCACCCTTTCAAAGGACACCCTCAAGACCAAGAAGGAGCTTGAGGTAAGGTTCGCCGAGATGGCCTACGAGGGCTACTGGTTCTCCCCCCTTATGGAAGCCGTCCAGGCCTTCATGGACAGCACTCAGAAGGCCGTCAACGGAACAGTGAGGATGAAGTTCTACAAGGGCAACGGGATCGTCAACGGAATGAAATCAGAGAGTTCCGTCTACAACAAAGCTCTTGCAACATACTCCGCCGGAGATATTTTTGATCAGTCAGCCTCAGTAGGATTCATCAAGATCTGGGGCATGCCGATCAAGACATGGAGACAGACCCATTCGGAGAAGAACGTCAATCCCATCGACGCCTTTATTAGCGCCAAGGGTAAGGACGCCTTCTAGCAATTGGGGCATCTCGCGGCGCTGACTTAGCAAGGCTTGTGGAGCCTCACTTCGACGTATTAATATACGCCTTCGTGAGGCTCCGCTGCGCATTGCGTCGTCATCATCCGCGATCTGCCCCAATTGCGGCAATTGGGGTATATCGGAGCGCTAGCTTAGCAACATTTGAGGTCCTGCGCGTCAACGTATGCCCAATACGCCTCCGCTTGAACCACTGCATGTTGCGTCGCTATCATCTCCGATCTGCCCCAATTGCGGCAATTGGGGTATATCGGAGCGCTAGCTTAGCAACATTTGAGGTCCTGCGCGTCAACGTATGCCCAATACGCCTCCGCTTGAACCACTGCATGTTGCGTCGCTATCATCTCCGATCTGCCCCAATTGCGAGATTGGATTGGACTATTGCTCAAATCTTAAAAGCGCGGCGCTGACTTAGCAACATTTGCGGAGCCTTCCTTCGACGTATTGATATACGCCTTCGGAAGGCTCCGCTGCGCGTTGCGTCGTTATCACTTGCTCTAAATCCCAATTGCGATATTTGAGTGGCTATCGATGGTCTGTGGCTTTTCAAGCCACGGAGAATTTGCGAGGAATGCACTCGCGGTGAATTTGCAACGCTTTGCTATGCTCGCGTTGCGGGGAATTTGCCGGAATACCCATCCGGTGGTGAATCAAAGTCTTTTTAATCGTCTTCCCCGAATGCTTGAATCGGGGACCCAGTGTCTTTAGATTCTTGCTATGACTAGTTTTTTAGGACCTAAACAAAAGCTGGATTCCCGTTCAGCAGCGTCCGGGAACGACGGAAAGTTAGGCTAATACGCGGATCTACAGCGGTTTTGAACCTCCGCGGCCTTTGGCCGCAATTCTCCGCAACGCGAGCATAGCAATGCGTTGCAAATTCTCCAGCGGCCGAAGGACGCGAATTCTCCGCAGCCTAGAGGCTGCAGATTCCCCGCCCCTGCCCTTGGCTCCTACGACCGTTTGACTACTGTTTGACAATTGCGGTAGCTGTCAACCGTACATGTCGCTTCTGCAATGAATCACTATGCTGCATTTGTCGCAGTTTCACCATTGTTCAGCGCGGCATGTCCCTGCCGCCCTCATTGCCGCAAAGCCTCCATCGCCAGGCGTATGTGTTCCTGCATTAATTTTACGCACTTTGCTTCGTCATGCTCTTTGAGGGCTTCCAGGAGCCTGATGTGCTCTTCGAGGCTTGGGTTATCCGCGAAATTGAAGAAGGATTCGAAGAATATGGTCTGTACGTAGGTCCTTGATAGGATGTTCTTTACATATCCCGCCAGCGTGCTGTTGCCTGAAGAATCGGCGATTATCTGGTGGAATGCGTCATTGACGTTCATATACAGCTCGAGGTCTTTTTCCTCAAATGCCTTTCTTTCATTGTCGATCTGTTCCTGAAGCATACAAAGCTGAAGGGGAGTGATGAGGCGTGATGCTTTTCTGATTGCCATTACCTCAAGGTTGCCCCTGACTTCGTAGGTGTCTATTATCTCCTGTTTGGTGGGGGAGGCAAGGCATGCTCCCCATCCGGGGACTATCTGCACAAGTCCCTCGTTCTCCAGGCGCCGCAGAGCTTCCCGAACTGGAGTCCTGCTGACGTTGTATTCCTTGGCTATTGAGATTTCCGGGAGCCTCTGCCCGCTTCTTAGCGTTTTATCAAAAATTCCCCTGCGGATCCCCTCATATACATGATCCGCTGATGTCTTTCCCGGAGTGCTGCTTCTCGCCATCTGATCATCTCCACCCAATTTTTCTTATCGTAACAAATATATACAGTCGTACAATATTGTGCAAGAAGAACTGCTTGACATAAAAATAAGTATCATATATAAATTATTAAAGCATGTATTCATTGTATACTATAAATTAAAACTTTCAAAATCCAAAGGGAGTGATCATTGTGATCGACCTTAACAAACTTTGTGGCATGAAGGGAAAAATCGCAATTGTAACGGGAGCTGCTTCAGGTATAGGCGCCGGGATATCGAGATTTTTTTCCAGTGCCGGTGTTACAGTTGTGATGGCTGACATCAACGAACATCTTGCGAATTGTGTCCAGAGTGAAATAGTCTCCGCCGGCAATAATGCTGTTTTTATAAAATGCGACGTCACAAAAGAATCCGACTGCAAAACTCTGGCTGACGCCGTTATTGAGAAATTCGGCAGGATAGACATACTTGTGAACTGTGCGGGTGTTGCCCGCCGTCACACAGTAGAGACCTTATCCGAAGAGGACTGGGATCTTGCCCTGAATGTGACTCTTAAGAGCGTATTCCTGATGAGCAAGCATGTCGTCCCTTACATGAAAAAAGCCGGCGGAGGAAAGATAGTCAACATAGGCTCCGGCTGGGCCCTTAAAGGGGGAGACCACGCAGTCTCATACTGTGCTGCTAAGGGCGGAGTATGGAATATGACGAGGGCGATGGCGATCGACCACGGACCGGACAATATTAACGTGAACTGCGTCTGCCCGGGGGATATAGATACGCCGATGCTGAAGAGCGAGTGCGAACAGCTGGGCGGAGTTTATGACGATAAGTATAAGGATGAGTGCGCACAGCGGCCTATGGCCAGGCTGGGGGCACCTGAGGATGTTGCAATGTGTGTGTTTTTCCTTTGCAGCGATATGGCACCATGGGTGACGGGCTCGAGTCTAGTCGTTGATGGCGGCGGCATAGCTTAAAACGGCGAATATATGGGACATCTGCTGCACAGTTCGGCAGTTCCCAATCCTCGACGTATCAGATATACGTCTCCGGTGTGGTCACTGCCAAACTGNNACTGAAAGACAGGGTACTGACACCGGACACTTACTTCGTATATGACACGTCTAATCGCCGTTTTGGTTAAACGGCGAATATATGGGACATCTGCTGCACAGTTCGGCAGTTCCCAATCCTCGACGTATCAGACATACGCCTCCGGTGTGGTCACTGCCAAACTGNNACTGAAAGACAGGGTACTGACACCGAACACTTACTTCGTATATGACACGTCTAATCGCCGTTTTGGTTAAACGGCGAATATATGGGACATCTGCTTCGTAGCTGGCTGGTGCCCAATCCTCGACGTATCAGATATACGTCTCCGGTGTGGTCACAAGCCAGCCACATCGCATCTGCCCCATCTATTCGCCGTTTTACCGGTTGGAGTTGGGGGACTGAAAAGTCAAAAACATAAGATTCTTAGGACAATAAGGCCGGCGTTTTTTTTCGCCGGGGGGATTTTTGGGAAATATTTTTGAATATTTTTGATTTGGGAGGTAATGAAATGGGCAAGAAGGTTTATCCGTATATTCCGAATTCGGTGCCCGAGGTTCAGGAGGAGATGCTGAGGTTTATCGGGGTCGGGTCGATCGAAGATCTGATCGCGGATATTCCTGAAGAGGTCCGCATGAAGGAACCGATGGAACTTCCTGAACCTTTTGAGGATGAGGCCGGGATATACAGGCATGTGAGCGGGATAATGAACAAAAATTCAACGGCGGAGGAGCTTCGCTGTTTCCTTGGGGCAGGCTGCTACAACCGTTATGTGCCTGCAGTTGTCGATGAGGTCATCAACAGGTCTGAGTTCCTGACGGCATATGCAGGAGAGCCTTATGAAGATCACGGGCGTTTCCACGCACTGTTTGAATATCAGTCGATGATGGCGGAGCTGCTGGATTTTGACGTCTGCAACGTTCCCAACTATGACGGAAGCCAGGCCTGCGGAACAGCACTCAGGATGGCCACAAGGATAACGAAGAGGAAAGAGGTCCTTATACCAAGGAATCTTAACCCCGACGTTCTGAAGGTCGTTGAGACCTATTTGCAGCCTGATGTGAAGATCACCTACGTAAATTATAACGACAAAACCGGCCGCATCTGCCTGGACAGCCTCAAGGCCTGTCTGACAGACAAGGCAGCCGCAGTACTCGTCATGAACCCCAACTTTTTCGGCATCATTGAGGATAAGGCACAGGAGATCGCTGACATGGCGCATAAGGCCGGAGCTCTCATGGTCGCATATGTCGAGCCCTCTACACTGGGAGTCCTGACACCTCCAAGCCGCTACGGGGCAGACATAGCATGCGGCGATATTCAGCCTCTCGGTATCCACATGAACTACGGCGGCGGAGTTGCAGGTTTTGTAGCCACAAGCGAAAAACCGGAGATCATCGAGGAATATCCCTCAAGGCTATTTGGCATAGCGCCCACAAGCGAAGGTGAGTGGGGGTTCGGTGACGTCCTCTGGGAGCGAACATCTTTTGCAAACAGGGACAGTGCCAAAGAGTTTGTCGGAACTCACTCGGCCCTATGGGGGATAGCCGCAGGCGTCTATCTTGCGTCCATGGGACCGCAAGGGATGAAGGAGCTGGGAGAGGCCATTCTCCAGCGCCAGGTCTGCCTGAAAAAAGTTCTTTCAAAGATAAAGGGAGTTAAACTCGACAGATTTTCCGGGACCCCTTTTGAAGAGATAGTTGTTGATTTCAGCGGCACCGGCAAAACTGTAAAGGAGATAAACGAGAAGCTTCTTGAGAAGGGGATACTGGGTGGGTTTGATCTAGGGAAATGCTTCCCCGGGCTTGAAGGCTGCTCTCTCCTTTGCGTGACGGAACAGACAACGGCGGAAGATATCAAAGCCATAGCCGATGCCCTGAGCGAGATACTCGGATAAGGAGGGACAGGTCATGAACGGACTGACAAGAATGAAGAAATTTCATCAGGCAAGATGGAACGAACCGATCATTTACGAGCTCAGCGAACCCGGACAGCGTGGTGTTCTGGTCCCGGGACCCTGCTGCGAATGCGCATCCAAAGAGGAGATCCTTGAGACTCTTCCCGAACACATGGTAAGGAAGGATCTGGCAAATCTTCCTGAGATAGCACAGCTCCAGCTTGTGAGGCACTATAATCATCTTTCCCAGGAAAATTTAGGGGTTGACGGCAACATAGACATAGGCCAGGGCACATGTACGATGAAGTACAGCCCTAAGGTACACGAACGCCTTGCCGGATCGCCCAAGATGCTCCACATGCATCCCCTTCAGCCTGCAAAGACGGCACAGGGTGTGCTTGAGATCATGTACAAAACGGGAGAGCTTTTTAAGGCAATTTCCGGGCTCGATGTGTTCAGCGTCCAGCCCGGCGGCGGATCCCACGGAGTCCTTGCCCTGGCCTCGGTCGTCAGAGCATACTGGCGCGACAAAGGCGAGGAGCAAAAACGGGACGAGATCATTACGACGCTCTTCTCGCATCCGGCAGATGCAGCCGTTCCGATAGTGAAGGGATACAAGGTGACCATAATCCAGCCAGACTCCGAAGGATATCCCGATATAGAAGCCTTTAAGGCTGCTCTTTCGGACAGGACTGCTGCCATCTTCTTCACCAACCCCGAAGATACCGGCATTTTCAACGTAAGGATCAAAGAGTTCACTAAACTTGCTCACGAAAAGGGAGTCCTCTGCTGTTATGACCAGGCAAACGCCAATGGTTTGCTGGGGATAACAAGAACTGCGGAAGCTGACTTCGACATGTCCTTCTTTAACCTGCATAAGACCTTCTCGGCCCCCCACGGATGCGGCGGCCCTGCGACGGGGATGGTGGCGGCAAGGAAAGAGCTCCGTCCCTACATGCCCGTCCCGCTTGTTGAGTACTGTCCTGAAAAGGGGTACTACCTTGACTTCGACCTGCCCAAATCATGCGGTAAGATCAAATCCTTCTGGGGAGTTATTCCTGTAGTACTGAAGGCTTATTCATGGATAATGACACTTGGTGCAGACGGGTTGAGAGAAGTATCAAGAGTCGCCATCCTGAACAACAACTACTGCATGAAAAAGATCCTTGCGATAAAGGGAGCATCAATGAGCTTCCCAAACCACCCCTCGCGTATAGAACAGGTCCGTTACAGCTGGGAGAAACTCAAGAAAGATACGGGGTTCGGAACCGCTGATGTACAGCGCTGCATAGCGGATTTCGGGACACACTACTGGTCGAGCCACGAGCCCTTTGTCATCCCGGAACCATTTACGATCGAACCAAGCGAGTCCTATTCGAAAAAGGATATCGATGACTACTGCGCAGTCCTGGAAGAGATCTCCAGGATGTGCTACGAGGAACCGGAAGCGGTCGAACATGCCCCGTCTAACAGCACGGTCCATCACATAGACCACGACTATTTCGACGATCCGGCAAAATATTCGATAACCTGGCGTTCTTACAACAGGAAGTACAAAGGGTACTTCGAGCCAAAGTAAAATGAAGATAGGCTTCCTCATCAACCCTGTTGCAGGAATGGGAGGAAAGGTCGCTCTCAAGGGCACCGACGGAGAAGATATCCTCCGTCGGGCCATAGAGCTTGGTGCGGTCCCCGCGGCAAACAGCCGGGCGGAGATCGCACTTGCCCTATTCAGGGAAGCCGCTTCAGATCATCGGTTTTATGCCCCTGCGGGTGAGATGGGCGGGAAATTGCTCTCCGAAAACGGCTTAAAGCCTGAGATAGTATTCGATCCCGCAGAAAAAACGACCGCCGATGATACTAAAAGAGCGGTATCCCTGATGCTCGAAGCCGGAGTCGAAGCAATTGTTTTTGCAGGGGGTGACGGAACTGCACGTGACGTATGCTCAGTCGCCGGAGAAAAGATCCCTGTCATTGGGATACCGGCCGGAGTAAAGATCCATTCTGCTGTATATGCGAAAAGGCCAAAGGACGCAGGAATGCTGGTAAAAAACCTGCTTCAGGGCAAGGTCAAAAGGTATGTTCTTGCAGAGGTCATGGACCTTGACGAGGATGCTTTCCGAAACAATGCAGTGAGAGCAGAGCTTTATGGATATATGAAAGTCCCTGATGACAGGGAATTCATGCAGGACAGAAAATCCGGAAGCTCCGGTTCAGACACAAACGAGACCCTTGATATAGCCGCCTTTACAGTTAACGGAATGATCGAAGACGAGATATACCTGATCGGGTCGGGAAGCACCACCAACGCCATATTCCAAACGCTTGGCAAAGAGGGCACTCTTTTGGGTGTTGATGCCGTGGTGAACAGGGAGCTTGCGGGCAAAGACCTTATGGAGAGTGAGATAAAAAAGCTCCTCCTCGATCATCCAAAGGAAAAACGTCATCTTGTAATAACGGTCATCGGAGGACAGGGTCACATCTTCGGCAGGGGCAACCAACAGCTGAGCCCCGATGTAATAAGGATGATCCCCAGAGAGAACATTATGATAATAGCCAACTCTTCAAAGATGTCAGCCCTTTTTGGAAAAACCCTTATAGCAGACACGGGAGATCCGGAACTGGACGAAGAACTGAAGGGCTACTTCCCTGTAGTTACAGGCTTCGGCAAAAAGATAATGGCAAAGGTCGGTTAGTATAAGTTTAGGTTTTTGAAGAAATATTTAATAAATATAAATGTATAAAGGGGGTAGTTATATGGGTAAATACTGCGAACTTAAAGACAAACGGGTCATGGTTACAGGTGCTGCGAGCGGTATCGGCCTGGCAACGGCGCAGAGGTTCGCTGCCGAAGGAGCAAAGGTATTTATAATCGACTGCAACAAGGATGCCCTTGCAAAAGCGATGGGAAATAACCCTTTCTTTGCCGGTTCGGGCGTCTGTGATGTCAGCAGTGAAGAAGAGGTACTCTCAGTTTTTAAGAAGATGGACAGCGAGCTTGGCGGAATAGACGTACTGATCTCAAATGCGGGAATAAGCATACGCAAAGACTTTGTAGACATCTCATACGAACAGTGGCAGAAAGTCATTGACATCAACCTCAATGGCATGTTCCTATGCGCACGTGAAGCGGCAAGAAGGATGAAAGCACAGAAGAGCGGCGTGATCCTCATGACAGCATCAACCAACGGGACGGAGGGCCACCGTTGGTACACGGACTACAACGCGTCCAAAGCCGGTGTCATACTCCTGACCAAGAGCATGGCCCTTGAACTGGCTCCCGACGTAAGAGTCAACTGCGTATGTCCCGGATATGTCCTCACTCCCATGCAGAGGGCCGAGTACACGGACGAGATGCTTGCAAAGGTAAACGAGGGCATCCCGATGAAGCGTCATGCTGAGCCGGAAGAGATAGGGGCTCTCTATGCATTCCTTGCTTCCGACGACGCAAAATACATCACAGGCGCAGATATAAGGGTCGACGGAGGAGAAACAGCTGGACTATATTAAAAGATTTAAGCAAAGAGCTGTCTTTCAAAATTAGAAAGATAATATCTGCAAAGGGAATTGCATAATTTGGTTACCCTGCGGGGTGTTATGCCGAAATATTACGTATACATTGTATCCTGATATTATTGTTTGATCTGAAAACAGTCATTAAGAAATTGTTAGCTTTTTGTTTTAGCATACTAAAGTAATTGTTTAAAAACCGAAAAATTCAGAGGAGGCGTTGATTTTGACAAATAACAAAATGATTGTTAAGGGCTATATATGGACGGGAGATCCAGATTTACCGATTGCAGATTATTTTTATGTTGAGGGTGGCCGTATTTTAAATGTTGGGAAAGGTGATTACATAGCATCTGAATATTTGGGGTCAGAAATTTTAGATTTTAATAACAGATTGATTATTCCTGGATTCAGTGATTCACATATTCATTTAACAGCGTATTCAAAATTGAATATGTATCCAAATCTTGCTGATGCATCCTCAATAGAGGAATTTGGACAAATGGTCAGAGCGATAGTTAAAAATTATGATAAAGGATCGTGGATACGCTGCATTAATTTCAATGAGGCGAACTGGACAGAAACAGTGGTCCCGAACAGAAAATTCCTTGATGCTATTGCTCCTGATAACCCAGTGATTATAAGCAGGTACTGCGGACATACTCATGTTGTAAATACTAAGGCATTGGAAGTAAGCGGTTTGCTGGATTCTTCAGACCCTAATTTGGTTCGTAACAGTGATGGCGTGCTGAGCGGGGTTATAAATGAAGGAGGGGCGGCATCGATAATAGATGCTGTCGCAGAAGAATATGAAACGCCTGAAAGAATGAAAGAAATCATATATCAGGCATGCATGAAGCTATCTTCTCTAGGAATTACGTCAGTGCACGCATGCGACGCCCCATCTTATGCACTTGGAGAAGATTTAGCTGCTCTGCAGGATAACAAAAAAGAAGAAAGATTGCCGGTAAGGGTTTTCAGCTATCATGATGCTCTGCCGAATTATACTTTTAAGAGCGGTTTTGGAGACGACACAATAGCTTTTTCCGGTTTCAAGCTCTTTACAGATGGCAGTTTAGGCGGTCACACTGCAGCACTGAGCGAACCATATTCCGACGATCCTTCCACCACAGGTCAGCTGAACCATTCGGACAGCGACCTTGAAAAAATGGTTACTGAGGCACATAAGAGAGGAATCCAGGTCCAAATCCATGCGATCGGTGACAGAGCTCTGTGCCAGATAGTTACTGTCCTTGAAAATGTGATACTGAAAAATGGAAAACCTTCAATCCCGTACAGAATAAACCATGCGATTGTCTGTCCTCCTGAAATCGTATCCCGTATAGCGAATATAGGGGCAATCGTAGATATCCAGCCCGTACAGGCTGTAACAGACAGAAATATGGCGCCTAAAAGGCTTGGAGAAAAGCGTATGAATGATTCCTATTGTTATAAATCCCTTTTGGATGCCGGAATCGTTTTAACCGGGTCAAGCGATGCCCCTATTGAAGATCCAAACCCATGGGTTTCAATATGGGCGGCAGTATGTCGTTGTCAGCCAAACGGAACTACTTTAAAAGGTTTTAATCCAAAAGAAAAATTAAATATTGAAGAAGCTCTCAAATTATATACAGTTAATCCTTGGAAAGCTCTTGATAAAGATAATGAATTTGGAATGATTAAAAAAGGGTTCAGAGCTGATTTTAGTGTCATTAACGGGAATCCGTTGAACATGCCTGATGATGAGCTGTGCAAAGTCAGCAATAAAGCGACATTTGTCGATGGTAAGTGTGTTTGGAAGGAGGATGATCAATATTAACAAAATGCTCTTTGTTTTTATTTTCTGAGCAGCAAAAGAGTTTTGATTGATATGTTATTTGAATGTTACTAAATTTTTGGACAGTTCGGAGGGGTAAAAATGATAAAAGAACCGCGTATTGTTAAAAAGCCTTCGCTTGGTCTTGCAGTAGCTATACTTGTATTACTAACTGTAACTGTGTCAGCTGCCACTCTCTATTTCAACGTAGATGTACATGCGCCAATAGCAATGATAGCAATAGTAGTTGCCTGTATTGGCGTATTTTATCTAAAGCATGATTATGTGGATTTGGAAAATGCGGCATTAGATAGCGTAATGGCTGCAATGCCATCTTGCATGATACTAATTTTGGTTGGCATGTTAATAGGACTTTGGATGGAGGGAGGTATTATTCCTGGTCTTATATACTACGGCTTGAACATACTTTCTCCAGGGGTTTTTCCACTTGCAACATTAATAATATGCTCAATTATCTCTCTTTCAACCGGTTCTTCTTGGTCAACTGAAGCTACTGTGGGCGTGGCAATGATGGGTATTGGAAACGGACTAGGAATTAATCCGGCCTTAACAGCAGGGATAGTGGTTTCAGGAGCTTATTTTGGTGATAAGATGTCACCTCTTTCAGATACAACAAACTTGGCTCCGGCAGTTTCCGGTGCACAGCTGTTTGATCATATAAGGGCAATGTTTTGGACAACTGGGCCTGCTTTTCTGATTTATGCAGCTATTCTGGGAGTATGGGGAATTCAATATTCAGGAGAATCCCTTGATCCTAGCAGGATAGTTGCTATTCAGAAAATGATAGAAGCAGAATTCCCTGTTTCCCTGTTTTGTATTATTCCACCGTTGCTTGTAATAGCAGCATCAATTATTAAGATTCCAGCGATGCCGGGAATAGCCATAGGCATTGCAGCAGGGCTTGTTCTCTGTTTTGCTAATGGAGCAACTTGGGGAGATGTATGGAACCTTAGCCAATGGGGATATAAAGCACAAATTACTGCCCAAATTGCGGGAATGGAAAACATTTCTGATATTGCCGCAGTATTAAACTCAAACGGAATCAATCTATCTCCCGAGTTGGCTCAGGAGGCAAGCAAGACAATTTCGCGCCTAGTTGGCCGTGGTGGCATGCAAAATATGATGTGGTCAGTATCCTTGGCTATTGTGGCTATGGCAATGGGTGGTTTTCTTGAAAAAATGGGGATACTCAGTGTCCTTTTGTCTGCAATAACTAAATATATCCGTAAGGCGGGTGGACTTGTGGCAGCGACGGTTGCATCTTCGTTTGTCGCTAACCTCCTTGTTGGAAGCCAGTATCTTTCAATAATAATACCAGGTCGTATGTTGAAGCCCAAATATGATGAAAGCGGGCTTGCCCCAAGGATGCTGTCACGTTCATTGGAAGATTCCGGTACACTTACGTCTGTTTTGATACCATGGAATGTTTGCGGAGGTTATGCTGCCGCCGTATTGGGAGTTCCTACTCTTATGTATGCTCCGTACGCAGTGTTAAACTGGATAACACCGTTGATTTCAATATTTATCACATATCTTGGTATTGGGATATTCTGGCGCCTCAAAGATGGAACTGATCATCTTGAAAGACGGACACTTCTAAAAGACAAAGAAAGTGATTGATTTATAATTTTAATTGAAGCAAAATAGGCTGTGTGATATGTTACGATTTCACGCAGCCTTTTTTAAATGCCCATGCCCAAGCACACTATTATTATGTTTAATTTGTTTTAAGGGCAAGATGTGAAGAAAACTGTTTCTTTAAGTCGCTATTAAAGGATTATAGCAGAAATGATCTTTCTGCCGGTGTTCACCCGGCTGCCCTTAAAAAAGGAGGTCCTTGTACTGTTCTCTTTCCAGATCGGAATAATAAGCATTCTTGAATATATCGGGGTCATCAGTTTTGCTGTTACCGGTGCATTTACGGCAATGCATAAAAAGATGGACATCTTCGGAGTCTCCGTTCTTGCCTTCACTGCTGCATGCGGAGGCGGAATACTGAGGGACGTCATTATGGATGTAGGTGTACCGGTCTTTTTTTCAAGCTACACGACTATCGCACTTGTGATGCTGTCGGTTTTATTCGTATTTATAATGCCCGGGCTCTTTTATTTCAGGTGGGTACTCGTTGTGCTCGATGCGATAGGTCTTAGCTTTTTTGCCGTCGACGCGGGGATAAAGGCGATCAATCAGAATTATACTTTTGTGCAGTTTGTTTTTGTCGCTGTGATCACGGCTGTCGGAGGCGGGATACTGAGGGATATCCTCGCGCAGCGAGTTCCGGTAATTTTTCGCAGGGACATATATGCTTTGGCCGCATTTGCCGGAGTCATATGCATGTGGTTCCTCTATCCGATCGTAGGAGAAGGTATGGCCATGAATCTTGGTCTTGTAATTATTTTCTTCATAAGGATCATCTCAGTATATTTCGACATCAACCTTCCTGTGCTGAAGAGGATATGAATGTTCAATGGGATGTAATGTCTAGGTTATTACAGTGTTCGGCTCAAGCGGTCAAAGTCTATTGCGGCAGTGTATATGCAACAACTGTCCCGGCAATCACGGAAAAAGCCGGGAGTCGATCGGAAATCGGTTGGAAGTCAATGGGTAAGACCTAAGCCCCTTTTACGTCGCCCCGGTATGGGGTCGATCAGGAGAGCATCATTTTCAGCGAGGAAAACCTTTGTAATCACCTTAGTGCTCGAACGATTTGAGGTGCGTTCCGACGTCCGGGACCTAATTCCTACGTCATCCCGGTATGTCCCTGAGCCGGGATCTAGCCTTTGATTATAGTTTTTTGTCCACTCTCCGTCTTCCCCGAACGCCTCCGTCGGGGATCTAGCGGCTTAAGTTTTTAGCCCAGTGCCTCTCTCCCTAATTCCGGTATTGACCTGATCAGGAATTTTTTGTGATTTGAATATTACGTTGAAATGAACCCTGCGGAATCTTGTCACGAAACCACTGTTATTGCTTTCTGCCACACTCCGAAAAGATAAACATAATCAACAACTTTTTCCATTTTGGAAAGAGTTGCGGCTACTAAATGGTATACTGCCTCGTTTTTTATCTGCCCCCACACAAAAGGGATACTGGTTATTTCCAAAATAGAAACAACCACAAAAGTGCAGCCGCTCATTTCCCCTTGAGTTAACATGATAAGAAACTCCGGAATATTCGATCCGCAAAAGCCTCGCCATGTTTTCGCCTCTTTGATCCCAGTTTTTCTAAACAATAAACAGACTCAATGTTTATGAAAACAGGGTATTTTGTCAATTGTGTAGGTCTGACCCCAATTGTTCTACTGATGTCCTTTTATCCAGCATCGTTGTATTTCAATCCACGCTCCCATGTAGGGAGCGACGAATATCCCGCTCTCCGTGCGGCTGCGGCGGCGTTATTTCAATCCACGCTCCCATGTAGGGAGCGACGACACTGAGGTCTTGGCAGGGGAATCCTCCGAAAAATTTCAATCCACGCTCCCATGTAGGGAGCGACTAGGCAAGTCTCCGCTCCTTGACCTTGCTTACAAATTTCAATCCACGCTCCCATGTAGGGAGCGACGCACTATCACAAGCATGAACTGCAAATGAGTCGTATTTCAATCCACGCTCCCATGTAGGGAGCGACTAAGCCGATGCCAGATAAGGGTCTATCTCTGAGAATTTCAATCCACGCTCCCATGTAGGGAGCGACGACAGTTCAGCCGCTGAGGACGAAGGCGGAAATAATTTCAATCCACGCTCCCATGTAGGGAGCGACGGTAGACAGTTCCCTCGTCGCCGACGTGGTAGATATTTCAATCCACGCTCCCATGTAGGGAGCGACTTTTTTGCGTCTTCCAGTGTGTCGTAGAAACCTGTATTTCAATCCACGCTCCCATGTAGGGAGCGACAGGCTACAGCCATAACGTCCTAAAGACGACCTTTATTTCAATCCACGCTCCCATGTAGGGAGCGACTCATGGTAATGTTTCGCCTTGCCCGGATGTTGTAGATTTCAATCCACGCTCCCATGTAGGGAGCGACAAGTGCAATTGCCTTGGCTACCTTTGCAGAACTCGATTTCAATCCACGCTCCCATGTAGGGAGCGACGAAGGTTGAGACATGGATTGCCTTGATTATTCCTATTTCAATCCACGCTCCCATGTAGGGAGCGACCGCCGTCAGTGATTTTGAGAATTCGCCCTTCCGTATTTCAATCCACGCTCCCATGTAGGGAGCGACCTGCTGATCCTGCTTGTGCTGTTTAAGCCCGTGTATTTCAATCCACGCTCCCATGTAGGGAGCGACCCACTTTGGCAGTGGTTACGTTTGAGATCCTAACAATTTCAATCCACGCTCCCATGTAGGGAGCGACATCTCTTAAACTGCTGCGTCTCTGTTATATCTGAATTTCAATCCACGCTCCCATGTAGGGAGCGACGGAGACTAAGAGGCGAAAACTAGAGATCAAGACCATTTCAATCCACGCTCCCATGTAGGGAGCGACATTGCGCCCTCCGCCTGACACCATTCGCCATCTATATTTCAATCCACGCTCCCATGTAGGGAGCGACGGAATGGGACGCTTGCACACGGGGCGAAGTGAAAATTTCAATCCACGCTCCCATGTAGGGAGCGACCGTTCAGGTCTTCGCAGTGCGTCGTGGAGGCGATATTTCAATCCACGCTCCCATGTAGGGAGCGACTTTCGAAGGATTGTTATCCGACGCCGGTGCCGTGATTTCAATCCACGCTCCCATGTAGGGAGCGACTAAGACTTATCCCCTCCTCCTGTTATCTCCGTGCAATTTCAATCCACGCTCCCATGTAGGGAGCGACGAGCGCATTATAATTAAAGAGGTGATTAAAGATGCATTTCAATCCACGCTCCCATGTAGGGAGCGACGCGTTGTGGCGTTCTGTCTGATTCGAACCACGTGAATTTCAATCCACGCTCCCATGTAGGGAGCGACAAAATCATATAGAATCCCTGTTGAGCCTACTTTATTTCAATCCACGCTCCCATGTAGGGAGCGACGTGGCGTAGACGTGCAGCTGGATCACATGTGGTATATTTCAATCCACGCTCCCATGTAGGGAGCGACAAGGCAAGATAACATTTCGGGATCTCGTTGACCAATTTCAATCCACGCTCCCATGTAGGGAGCGACCAGTTGCCGCAAACAATACAGCGGGGCATTAAAAATTTCAATCCACGCTCCCATGTAGGGAGCGACAAGCCTGAACCTTCAAAGGAGGAGTGTAAATAATATTTCAATCCACGCTCCCATGTAGGGAGCGACAGGACATATGTGATTATTTTGGCGACACGAATAGATTTCAATCCACGCTCCCATGTAGGGAGCGACCAAGTAAAAATAATTCTTCCCTTGGGTTTGTTATATTTCAATCCACGCTCCCATGTAGGGAGCGACTTGGCGATTTCGCGAGCCTGGACAGGGGAGAGAATATTTCAATCCACGCTCCCATGTAGGGAGCGACTCGCCCATGCAAGGGCACTCAGATTCCAGACCATATTTCAATCCACGCTCCCATGTAGGGAGCGACTAACGTCTCCTGCCTCAACGTCTGCGTCTTTAAGCATTTCAATCCACGCTCCCATGTAGGGAGCGACGTCTGGCCTGTACATCAGATCGTCGAGCACGCAAAATTTCAATCCACGCTCCCATGTAGGGAGCGACCTTAAAAAATGGGCCGGATGGGCCGGTGATATATACATTTCAATCCACGCTCCCATGTAGGGAGCGACCCCACACCATTTCAATAAAATCATTAAGCTTCATCATTTCAATCCACGCTCCCATGTAGGGAGCGACTTCGAGAGGATCTTCCTCTCTGTTATCTTTACTATTTCAATCCACGCTCCCATGTAGGGAGCGACCTGCTGTCGCCGGATACAGATATGCCGGCAATGATATTTCAATCCACGCTCCCATGTAGGGAGCGACCCACTATAAGGGCACTTTACTTGACATGCGTCTTATTTCAATCCACGCTCCCATGTAGGGAGCGACACCACACAGGCACCGGAGTTCCTTGGTGCCGGAGCATTTCAATCCACGCTCCCATGTAGGGAGCGACACGTCTTTGATTGCAGACAGGGAAACATGTTCAGGATTTCAATCCACGCTCCCATGTAGGGAGCGACGCACTTGCTCCAGTCAGCCCACTGTATAACTACTGATTTCAATCCACGCTCCCATGTAGGGAGCGACAGCAGAGGTGAGACATCGTTGACTCTTTCCATGAATTTCAATCCACGCTCCCATGTAGGGAGCGACGCCTCGTACATATCAGGTGCGGCAAGCATAAACATTTCAATCCACGCTCCCATGTAGGGAGCGACGGAAGGTTGAGACATGGATTGCCGTTGTGGTGAAGATTTCAATCCACGCTCCCATGTAGGGAGCGACGCGTATCGCTTATCGCGCTGCATCCGTTCGGAGAATATTTCAATCCACGCTCCCATGTAGGGAGCGACTCCGACCATCGAATTTCTCTATAACGGCCCATCTATTTCAATCCACGCTCCCATGTAGGGAGCGACGGGGTGCTAATCATTTTACAGAAGTATTTCATGTATTTCAATCCACGCTCCCATGTAGGGAGCGACGCAACGTATGACTCACAATTGCAGGCATTGATAATTTCAATCCACGCTCCCATGTAGGGAGCGACAAGCTGTGAGTTATTAAAGTTGGCAAGCGCACTGATTTCAATCCACGCTCCCATGTAGGGAGCGACCAGTTTGAATTTTACAACTGGATCGTAGAGGCAAAATTTCAATCCACGCTCCCATGTAGGGAGCGACGCGCCGACCAACGTTTCAACCGCCAGGATCATAAATTTCAATCCACGCTCCCATGTAGGGAGCGACGTGGCATATCAAAAGGTGCTGTGTGAGCTAGTGGAGATTTCAATCCACGCTCCCATGTAGGGAGCGACAAGACCCGGACGACATGAGATCAGACACAATACCGATTTCAATCCACGCTCCCATGTAGGGAGCGACGGCGGGTATCCAGTCAATAAGGCACAAGGCTAAATTTCAATCCACGCTCCCATGTAGGGAGCGACTCGGAACGCCGCCGTCCGAAGTGCCGTTTGCCGTATTTCAATCCACGCTCCCATGTAGGGAGCGACTGCGTAGCTCTGTTTTAAGGTTATTTCCATATTGATTTCAATCCACGCTCCCATGTAGGGAGCGACCAATAAATCCCCTTGTCACATATAACTCATCTTGGATTTCAATCCACGCTCCCATGTAGGGAGCGACGTCGCTTGGATTCTGCCAGCTCGCCTTGATAATGGATTTCAATCCACGCTCCCATGTAGGGAGCGACACGCTCGCCGTTCTCGGTCCTCTGCATCTTACACACATTTCAATCCACGCTCCCATGTAGGGAGCGACGCTATTGAGCGTATGCAGAAACAGGAAGAACTTCAATTTCAATCCACGCTCCCATGTAGGGAGCGACTATTCGTGTTGTTCCCAACAGACCGTTCTTCTGTCATTTCAATCCACGCTCCCATGTAGGGAGCGACTGACTGTGTCGGTCTTGCTCTTCTCGCTCAAAGTATTTCAATCCACGCTCCCATGTAGGGAGCGACTGGTCGGTCACAGTCCCCGCCGTCACAGATGCGGAATTTCAATCCACGCTCCCATGTAGGGAGCGACGGATCGCACGGTGGCGAATATTATGTAGCGGGAAATTTCAATCCACGCTCCCATGTAGGGAGCGACAACAGCACAAGCAGGATCAGTAAATATCGACCTTTATTTCAATCCACGCTCCCATGTAGGGAGCGACAGGGAGCGATGATAACCCTTGACAACGCCGTTAAAGATTTCAATCCACGCTCCCATGTAGGGAGCGACACACGTCTATAGTTCCGAGGCTCGTTTCAATAGAATTTCAATCCACGCTCCCATGTAGGGAGCGACCATCAAGGGTCAAAGTTGCCGTAACACCTGTCGGATTTCAATCCACGCTCCCATGTAGGGAGCGACGCCACGCAGGGCGCTTTTTTTAAAAAATAATTAGTATTTCAATCCACGCTCCCATGTAGGGAGCGACGACCCGACAGTGATATTGTCGGTCGATTTTGCAGGATTTCAATCCACGCTCCCATGTAGGGGAGCGACGAGTCATATTCAGGGAAATGGCACCATCCGGCCGATTTCAATCCACGCTCCCATGTAGGGAGCGACCTCATGGAAACTCGGAGACGTTATCGGCGTTATCATTTCAATCCACGCTCCCATGTAGGGAGCGACGCATCCATGTCGTTACGGGATTATCTCCATGATGATTTCAATCCACGCTCCCATGTAGGGAGCGACTTCATCTGTCCAGTCATCGTCATCGTCAAGGGTATTTCAATCCACGCTCCCATGTAGGGAGCGACAAGACCCATTATTTCCTGATTCATCTTGTTAAGCAATTTCAATCCACGCTCCCATGTAGGGAGCGACACAGGTTGGCTTATAAGTTCGCAATCACACAGGAATTTCAATCCACGCTCCCATGTAGGGAGCGACCGATACAGCTCTCTAAGCTGATTAAGGTTTCTATATTTCAATCCACGCTCCCATGTAGGGAGCGACGCCCACGAAGCGACAGCACAAGGTCCTTACTGTTTATTTCAATCCACGCTCCCATGTAGGGAGCGACTGACAAAAGGGGCTAAAAGCTACATCTAATTGAGATTTCAATCCACGCTCCCATGTAGGGAGCGACTAGGAATCCTCAAAACCTCTTAGGAGGTGAGGATATATTTCAATCCACGCTCCCATGTAGGGAGCGACTTTCCGTTTCATCTTCGTGAAGCCGTGCGGTAGGGTAATTTCAATCCACGCTCCCATGTAGGGAGCGACCGTCCTGATAATAGGTATAAGCCCCGCCGTTATAGATTTCAATCCACGCTCCCATGTAGGGAGCGACGCCCGACTCATGTCAGCACCTCAATAAGTGTTACGATTTCAATCCACGCTCCCATGTAGGGAGCGACATTTATCAGTGGCGGCAGACTATAACTGTTTATGTTATTTCAATCCACGCTCCCATGTAGGGAGCGACTAATGTAGCCACTCACTCACCCCCTCAACCGCCAATTTCAATCCACGCTCCCATGTAGGGAGCGACTATGGTAGCAGTACTACCCGACCGAGGCACTATTATTTCAATCCACGCTCCCATGTAGGGAGCGACGACCGGCATTGTACCAACATAAAGCCCTATGCACGATTTCAATCCACGCTCCCATGTAGGGAGCGACTTGTTGTCAAGTAAGTTATTCCCCTCTGATATAGATTTCAATCCACGCTCCCATGTAGGGAGCGACATTAGCGGGCGCGGGGCGGCAAATAGGAATGACTATTTCAATCCACGCTCCCATGTAGGGAGCGACTTTAATCAGCCAGTTAATAGGTTGGGGTTTAGAAATTTCAATCCACGCTCCCATGTAGGGAGCGACAGCAAAAATGCCCAAAAATTTGTTTAATTCTTGATTTTTATGGTCATTTTTACATTGCTATTCCTGAACCACCTTACTCCTCTCCTAAATTTTACTTTTAACAAAGGATTTTCACTATATTTACGGTGCGAAAGCTCTAGTAATTTGTGTTCGCTAAATATTCGCACTAAATTATAAGAGTATTCTCAACATCAAAGGACTCTTTTGCGCCTATATGCACAACCTTATTTTTATAATTATTCCCTAAATAATAAAAGCGCAAGCTATCTGTATCTTTATCAATAATTTGCTCAAGTTTATGCTGCACCTCACGGCATTTTGCTGCATCTAATATGCACTCAAACACTGAATTCTGAACACGCTGACCATAATTAACACATTGCTTCGCAACCTGTCGCAAACGTTTTCTTCCAGCCGAAGTTTGTGTATTTACATCATAGGTTATGAGGACTAGTATTTTATCGCCTACTTCCACATAAATGGCGGATATCCATCCAGGTCGCCGCGAATAAACCTGGCCAATAGCATTGCTTGCGCATAAGGAATTAGTCCCCATGATATTTTTTCTTGTAAAAATGGGTGTGTAATTATCTCCAGCTTTTTACTTTGCCAAGCTTTCAGGATTGTTTTCCTTGTATCATCATCCATAATAACTGCACCATTTTCCTTTTGAGTAAAACCGTTTGTATTTATTTCTCTTTTATTAATTAGCGAAATGACAAACCGATCTGCGTAAACTGCACGTAACTCCTCCATCATATCAAGTGCTAGCGAAATCCTCCCTGGTCTATCCCGATGTAAAAATCCCACGTAAGGATCAAGCCCAACAGTTTCCAATGCTGCAGCAGCATCATGTGCCAAGAGTGTATATACAAATGACAACATTGCGTTAACGTTATCAAGAGGGGGGCGTTTATTTCTAGAATGAAAATAAAAGTGTTCCTTTTGTTGAAGAATTAAATCATCAAATACGCTAAAATATTGTGAGGCTGCTTCCCCCTCATAACCTCGGAGTTGTCCTAACTCGTCACTTTGTTCAACTAATTTTAGAGAATTTGCAAGGGATTTAGAAACTCCTTTTAACTTATCAACATCAAGCCTTACAGCGTAATCGCGAGTTGCACGTTCAACTACCCACCGGGCGTTATAAATCTTCCCAACAATAAAGTTTCTGGCAATTTTATTGCTTTCCACTGCGCTGTCCGAAAGCCTATATTGTGTCTTTCTTAAAGTAACATTACCCCTAACCTCACCAACGGTCCTAGCGAGGAAATTACCACTTTGCTTCACAAAGCTTAATGCAATATTTCGTTTTGCACATGCGCCCATTAATGCTGGACTTGCGCCAGTATAACCAAACGCAATAATGCCTTCGAGATTATGTAATGGCATTCTTAAAAGTTCTTCTTCATCTTTTAATACCACAATATTTTCTCCATCAAGTGATAAGTAAGTATTCGGAGAAGTGACATAGAGAGTATTAAGTAGTTTTCTCATTCCTCCATCTCCACCTCTAAAAGGTTTTTCTTGATGTAACCAATAACGGAGGGATTTTTGCATAACTTTGGCATACAAATTTCAGTAAGTGAACAGGCTTTACATGCTTTAGATATCTTAACTTTAGGGGTATGCCTCCTATCATATAAATCATGCATTTCTTTAAATATAGTTTTTACACGCCCACGCAAATCATCGTCAAGTATAATTTTAAGCCTGCGTTTTGTTTCTCCATAAAATAAAAATGCTTCGGGGATTTCACATAAAAGCATTTCCTCAAGACACAGTGCCTGTGCACAAAGTTGCAGCGCATCAGATTCGTCTTCCTTGGGTTTTCCCCGTTTATACTCCACAGGAACTGGCTTATATGTTCCATCTCTCCCAAATATTTTTACCCCATCTGAAGCCCTGTGTAGTTCGACCACATCACAAGCCCCGGTTATTCCCAGGGAACGCGAGAAGATTCCCATACCACGAGAAACAATCAGATCTCCACGCTTTTCCTTTATGGTATTATCATGTGTCTTCTCATGAAGAATTTCACCCTCAATTGTGCGGAGGTTTTCTTGCCATTGTTGCTCAATGTGTATTAATGCCCACTGCCGTTTACAAAATGCAAAGTGCTGTATCCCAGACAACAGTAAAAAATCGTCCTCTTTATATTCCATTAAAAACCTCCGGATTCAATCCTTCCAAGACTTCATTGGATATTTTATAATCATCAATATTTTGGGGTATTTCAACAATAGGTACATTCTGTAAGGTTCTATGTGCTTGTTTTTTCACTCTCAATCTATGGCTAATCAAATTATAATTGCTTCTCCGTTATACTTTTTCAATTTCACAATGCCGGCCATATAACCGATAAAATCATCGTAGTCAAGATTCCACCTATAGATATCATTCATTATAATAGGCGTTCTCAGTTCGTCCAATTTATATTTGGCAATTTGAACTGAGACTTTTTGCAGTTCTCTCCAATCGACTTTTCCATATTGCGCGTGCTTTGCTACGGTTGAATCAACAATCACAATACGGGTATCGCTGTCAATTACCTTGAAGTCTTCCTCCACCTGACGAAAGTTCTGCAATTCTTCATTGGTAACCAATTTTTTATGTTTTCCCGATAGTCCATATAATGCGATTTCATCGGCAATGGATTGTGTACTCAATTCCGGAGCAATGGTTCTGTTCCCTTCCAAATACCCTTTAAGAACAGAGGCAGATTCCTTCAAACCCGGATTGAGCTTTAACATTCCGTCTTCTGAAATACAAAATGTCCACATCTCCGAATTACTAAGAACGCCCTCTCGATTTACACGCCCTGAAGCTTGCAGTAACGATACCAGTGATCCCAGCTCACGGAATCCATTTCTGAAAGACAGGTTAATGCCAGCTTCAACACATGACGTTGCAATAAGAGTCCAATTTGCATCTTTTTTGTTATTTAAGCGTTTTATGACTCGATCAAGTGTGTTGTCTCGATCATTTGAAGTCAAAGCGGTAGACAAATGCTCGACACAATCTCGTCCAAAGTGTTCCGAAAAATAGTCTGCCAATATAGCGGCGCTTTGTACGGTGTTCAAGATGACCAGTCTTGGGCCCGGAAAATCGTTGATCCAATCAGCAAGCCTCGCTGTGTCTTTGGGGAATAAATCACTATGATAGGAAATCCGTTTGTTTTCATAGACAGAAAGGCGGCTGCGAAGTTCGTCATTGATGATTTCCGGTACGCAGTTGGATTTGTTTGTGCCAGCTATTTCTGGGATTGTCCAAAATCGATTCAGTGAACCGGATGCCAAAACCCAGTAGCAACTCCACTCTGCGGCATAAGTGTTGATCCACTTCCATGCAATAGGTAGAAGTTTGGCTGGCAATGCAGCATGAGATTCATCCACAAAAATAGCACTGCCGGGCAATTCGTGTAAGCGGCGCAGAGTTGCGGTAGAATTTGATGAAAATGTTTCAAAAAAGGCGACCGCTGTTGTCACAATAATGGGCGCTCGCCAAAGCGCGGTTAGGTGTCTGGCATCTTTGTTTTCAAAGTCTGCACGGTGATGCAGTTCCGCTACCACCTCATCAGCGTTTTCACCTGGCAAAACGAGCGCATCTCGGTAGGTTTTCACCGACTGATTAATGATATTGGTGAATGGAAGCACTACAAAAACACGTCGCAACCCACGTTTTTGTGCTTGAGCAAGCAAATGCGCCATGACCGCAGTTGTCTTGCCAGAGCCAACCGGACTGTCACAGGAACTGATGCCGAGTTCTATGTCAGCATTTCGACACGCATAATACATTTCATTTCGGAGAGCATTCCTATCGTCATCCGCTCCTTTTTGCTTCAACTCCGTAACCCGTCGGTCTAAATGTGCGAGGCGCTCGGCTGGACGCAGTGGAATGGTTTTCACATTAGCGGGATAGCGCTGATAATGCATCGAGGTATCTGTGTGATCAGCGTCAGCAATGCAAGATAAGAACAGACGGAGGAAAACCGAGCGATCTCCTTTGATTTCCTCCTCGTCTGATTTAAAGTTGGAATTAATAAGGTTGTCGTGGATTGCTTCCAGCTCCGGTAACTCGCAATCCACATCAGAAGCGATGGAACTATCCCGAAAAATTGCATCTCCTTTATTCATTTCATCAGTGAAATCTGGAAATCCAATGTGGTGAGCCTGAATCACAGCAGCGGAGACTACGGAAAAATGTTTTTCATTCAAAAAGTAAGCTGCTCCTGCATCGACATGATTTCTCGGAAGAGATTTTGAAGATATTTTCCCCGAAAGCACAGCTTGATTGTCTTTATTTAGCTTGCCTATATCGTGAAGCGTAGCAGCTTTTTCCACAGCATGAGATAACAGTGTTTCGTCACAACTGGAATAGCAACTCATCTCTTGCACATATTCGTGGGCAAGCGACCTTACACCACGAATATGTACCGAGTATTCCTGCTCGGGGATATCCTTTTTTTTGCTGTGTGCGTAGTAAATCATTACAGCATCAGGTCAGTTATGGAGCTTACTTTACCCTTCAATGCCTCCGGAAGGACGGTCTTGTCTTCATAGTCAGACCAAGAGGTAGATGCAATGGTCTTATCTCCAATACGATCTGGTGTGAGTGCTTCCAAAAGTAGATAATCTGGACAACTGCCAAGAGCATTCAGATGCTCTATATACCAAGCATGTCGGATGCGTACATCGGCACGAATAGCGGAACGATTCAAATCATACGCTTTGGGAATCAAAAGCTTAAGCAAGTCAATATCTATCTCCGTGCAGCCTGTCTTAGCGGCAAAATTAGGATTCACGAAAAACGGCATACAATAAACGCCGTGTTCCACGATTCGGAAAGCCAGAGGCGCCATACCTGCGTTTTTGCCTTCTTGCACGCCGGCTTTGTTCGTATTGGTATGGCGAATGATATTGACAGGCGAAATAGATGCGCCAACGCCAAATTGAACAACACCGGTTTTTATGAAACCTTTACTTGCACCTTCTTCTAAAAATGTATTTCCAAAAACTCTTGCGTCCCAATACTTCTGCACAAAAGTGCTATCCAAAAACTTCGTCTGATCAAAGTTCTTAATATCATTTGACATCTCGCCTTGAATGGACTTTCTATCACGACCGCGCGATTCTAAAATGCTGTATCTTTCTGAATTACTCACATATGTCTCGGGGAGACTCTGAAAAAATAAGCTGTCATGGACCTCCAATAAATCACGCAACTTGCGCTTGAAGGAAACAGGTGAAATTTCACCAATACCATTTGGCCGCTGGCGTGGGTCGCTCTCTCTATCCGGGTCGCCGTTCGCATTTGAGTTTACGACTTCAATTACCAAAAGACCTGTTGCACGTTTGATTTCACTGCTCATTATCAGACCCTCCTATATTATTGTCCTTGTTGTTAGCGGTGGTGATTGCCGATGGTTCACTTTTAGGAAACGATGCAAGATAGCCGATGAAAAGTTGAGCCTTTTCAAAATCGCTAAACCTTTTTGAGTCTGCCATTGCTATACTCAGTTTGTTTGCAACATCTTCAAATAGCTTGAGATACCACGCCGCTTTCCAACTTTCTTTTCCTTCATCCTTAATATTCTTAAAGCGGTATTGCTTGGCCCATGTTATGTATGGGTTCATGCGAATGGATAATTGTGTGATCGCCTGATACGGTGTCTCGCCGGCTGTCACAAATAGCGCACTGCCTGCAAGTTGTGGTGGTACATCCCCGCTCCGAACAACTTTGCAGTACAATGTATGAAGCTCGTCGGATATTTTTAATAGCTGTCCTACTAAATACGCAATGTTTTCCATGTACTTCTCCTTTCGGTTTTCGTTCTTACCAAGCAGCAGTCCAAGAACGGACAGCAGTAAGAGGGTTTCTTTTTTCAGCTTTTCCAAGTTTTTCTCCGATGTCTTGTCCTTGCATTTTGATCCGCCATGTACCCAATTACCAAGATAGTTTGCCAATCCTGACGAGTTCGTCAGCAGGATATGGAGGTAATTACCAATCATGCTCTCCTGCATAATATCGAGAAGCAACTCCATCCCTTGATAGTATTTCATCCGTTCAACGGCATTTTGCCCCTGTGCCAACTCTCCATTTTGTTTCCAAACATTATTGACAATTCGGGCCACTTGCAGGGGGAAAGGAATTATCCTTTCTCCAAAATCAATCCCTGGAATATTGCTGCAACCAATCTCCCAGTTTTCTGCCGCTTTGATGAGTTGCTCCGGTGAGCAATTTCGAGAAAAAATCACCTTTGACCGAGCTTTATCAATCTTTCGGATTGTGAAAATCTGAATGGAATCCGATTTTTCATGCGTAGGAATGCCTCTAAGTGCCCGTATAAATTCTTTTGCAATATTTTCAAACCGTGCTTCCGTTTGCACAGAGTTATCTGCTTGACTTGAACCAAAAATCGATGCGAATCTTGGCGGAACCTCTGGCAACTTGGAGGGGTAAATAAAAACAATTTCGTTTTTGTCAATTTTCCTCCATGTAACACCCTCCCTATCCGAATCAGCAGCCCATTCAAGCGATTTTTTTATAAGAGAACGGTTTTCTTTTGTAATTGGATAAGAACCATCGTCTATCTGCTCATATCGATACTGACAAGGCTGTCCTTTAAACATCGAACGTAGGGTTACATCAAATCCACTGAGCTTCACGCTTGGCATAGGCTCATCTGGGTTAACAAAAGGCATCCCAAATGCGTCACTCCAATCACAATCAGACTGTGTAGATTTACTCGGCAGGCTGGATTTCAACAGCATTTCGTTGATCCATTCTGTGATGTGTTTGCTTGCTACGGGATACCCATACTGTTGCCAATCAAACAAATCCAAAAAAACTGAAACTGACGTGCCAGTGTCATCATTATCGCTTTTTTGAGGGTCACCTTTGTGGAATAGCATAGCAAGCATCAAGCTAATGTCCTCTTGTTTTTGAATCTTCGCAAAAACGCATTTTTCCAGTGCAGTCTTCAAACTTTTATCGGGCTCATTTTTAAAACCAGATGCTAAATGAACCAACTCTGCAAAGAGGGCTCGTTCAGGTTTTTCTTGATTGCCAATTAAACTCAAAAGGGTTTGCGAAATATTCTGCAAACTCCTATTAACTTTTTTAACAAGACTTTCCTTCCAATTATCATTGACGCACAATGATTTAATTATGTCCCAATCGGGTGTTGCGGTTTCTTTTTCAATTCTTTCCAACTCGGAAAGCTGTTTCTTATCGGTTATGCGATATAAGGGATCAATATTAAAAGCGGGGAAGGTCCCTTGATTATTTCCGAATTTCCTCAGGGACTGTGCAAGTTCTGCACTTATGCTCTCAATTCCACAAATCGAGCTGTCCTTGGCAAGCCATATTCGTATACATGGTGCCTTAGCAGTAACCTTGGGTAAGGGTTTGTATTCCCTATGCCATTCCTTAGTGGAGATACCTTTGCTTTTCAAAGTAGCAGACAAACTATACAATTCATTTAGCATAGCTTCCATCCCTTTGCGGATACTCCAGCACACCGTTTTGAATGACGAGATCATTGTCATATACATAGGAAACCGGAGAAAAATCCTTTTTTAAATAGGAGTCCAGAGGGGTATATCCTTTGGAAAAGACCAGTCTTAACATAGACGGTATGAAAACGGGCGGCAAATCAGACAGCAACTGTGTTGAGTCACGAAATCGGCCAAAATAAGAGGGGGTGAACTCTTTCCATCCTAATGCCGGAATGGAATAGCACTGACCTCGTTTGAGTCGTCTTTCAAAAATGCTTTGATAAGCATGACCAGGTGAGGTCGTTTTTTTATCCCATTGCACAGCACTTTCCGGCAATCTGTTTTTTTCTTTATTTGGGACAACTTCTGCGTACAGTCTATAACAGACATCAATTAACACGGTGGCATACAACTGATAATTATTTCCCTCTTTAATCGATTTAGGATTACGCAAAGGGCCTCCATAGTTTGTGCAATAAGAGTGGTATTGGATAGGCGCACACAACTCCACTTTTGTGGGGATTATTTCAACATCCGGCCCCCATAATACTGATTCAAATATTGCCTTGGCCGCAGAATATGTTGGGGCTGGATAGCTGACCGGACAGTCACCGGTATCCGGTCTTGTCCACATTGCGGTATTGCCGGCTATCTCCATTTCAATGGGATAAGACAATCGCACCATAAAAATCCTCCTTTCATTCAAATCAAGCAGACCAATGTTTCTTCTTTCCGTAATAAATTTTGAACGCTTCTTAGTATCTTTATTTTCAAAATAGTTAGTTGTATTAAAAAGATCAACAAGAACTTCGTTGAAATCTGAACGCTGCTGCAAGGAACTGTTTTGCTTTTTTGTGCGCAAATCGAGTGCAAATAATTAATTTTGGATTTCTTTATCAAGATCAAGTCCAACAAGCGCACGCATTTGTTTGTTGAAAATTTCCTGATAAATTTCTTTGATACCTGAAAGATTGAAAGAATCAACAAGAGTATCCAACAAAGAAGTTTTGGGCATAATGGCGGAAATGATTTTTGATAGGCTACTTTCACTGGAACGATTCGTAATAAAGTGTTTAAACATGGTATTTGACATCAATCTATCTCCAATTATTAACTTTATTGATTTCAAAAAATTTCAAGTCAAAATTAATAAGAGCCCAAGCTTGAAACAATCAATCGTAAATTATTCTGAAGACTATTTTTCAAATGGGAGTTTGTTTTTTATATGGTTCCTTTAATAGGAATTTATTTTCATGTTGTAAAATGCTTTTTATTGATAAGTTTTGATTGGTGATAGTTTTATATTTTCATAAACTATTATATCTTATTATCGCAATAATGGTTAACAAAAGGTCCAATTGGTGGCGATGATCTTTTCTCATCTGCTAAGAGCTGATTCGCTCAGGTAAATAACAAACGGGCCCTTATGCTGCAACTAATAAGATGGCTTTACCATCTCTCAAAAATGGAATGTTCCTTCTCCGTAATGAGTGCGATGTTAAGACTGAATCTCTTTACGTTCAGCCCCTTACCGGAGTGGCTGGACAGACCATACGAAACGCAGCCTTCGGTCCCGTAAATTGCCCCCCAATGTCAAGACAATAATTTGCAAATGAATACGAATAGCTCGATTTGAAATGTCCCTCATTCGAGGAACAGCTCCTACCTGATCGAAGGCATACCGGGAAGACGATCAGAGGTCAACGGAGCGTAAAGAATAATTCATTGCAATAAAAGTCAGTGGGGATCAACTTCTTCCCCACTGACTTTTTTATGTTTTTTAAGTCGCTTTAAAGAACTTTGCTTATTCGGCTATTTTGAAGGGTACGATCGACTCTGGGGCCAGCACCCTGAAGGTGAAGGTCTCTGTGATGTAGAAGTTGACTTCTGTGTTCGTGTGTGACTGGTAGCCGATGGAGAAGTCCTGCCCGATTATCAGTTCGCTGTTGCCCTCTTTCATCGATACAAGCATCGATGTTTCGTACTGAGGCGAAAGAACTATACGGCAGTCGTCTCCGAGAGCATCTTTGACCCTCTTGAGGAGGGGGTAGCCTTTGGCCGATGTCTTGATCTTTGTCCAGAGCGGGAGTGAGCAGACCAATGCGTATGGGCCTTCCATGGAACGGTTGGCAAGGGTCAGCATTGCTTCCACGACAGCTTCAAGGATCGATTCGTCATCAAGCTTGATCTCTACAGGTTCATTGTCGGCTTCAAGCTCCAGGCCGAGTATGCCTGCTTCTTCAAGCCCCTGGAATACTGCTGTATCTTCAAAGAGAGCTGCTTTGCGGGCGGCTTCGATGACAGGAGTAAAATCAACCGTCTTTGAATTCCTGCTTATGTCATCAAGATCCCACATCGACATAGTAAATGGCACTCTGAGTTCCACGAGGGGAAGTGATTCACGGATGCCGTAGCTTACGTCTTCGACCGGAGACTCTTCCACAAGTGAAAGTGTGCCTTCAGAGACAGCGTCGGTGTTCCATCCGAGCGGCCCCTTGACGTCGACGACCTTTCTTCCTGCAATTACTCCCTTGAGTACTGTTGTTGCCTGTTCGTCGATCTCATCCCATGCAGCCGGGAAAATTGGTGCCAATGATCTTTTAAGAATATCCATCTTTTTATCCCCCTTTAGTGTATAAGTCTTAAAGTTTTCCTATCCCAAGGTTGGGAAGGCTGCTTTCAGATGTATGTTCTCCGCCTGCTGCTTCCTCGTGTTCGCCCAGGGGAGCTGAAGTAAACAGATAGTCTTTCAGTTCCTTATCCCATTCGTCCATGTTGCGGCGGATCCACTCTATCAGCATGGCTGCATGTTCTTTTTCTTCATCCCTGTTATGCGCCATTATGCGTTTGAGTTCTTCGTCTGTTGCTGTGACGACTCTTTGATTGTACCAGTCTACTGCTTCAAGCTCTTCGCGAAGGCTGGTAATTGCTTTTGAAATGTCGAGGGTCTTGCTGTCCATCTTGTCGTAAGGTTCTGAGTATGCCATTCATATTACCCCTTTCATTTTATAAATGAATTAAAATATTTGTTAACTCTTATCAGCAGTGATTATAACCCGAATCAACTTTCAGGGGCAAGGCAAGATGGCGTATTGAGGCCTCGAATGTTAGAATTGACGAGGTTTTATTTTTTTATGTTCACAGATAGACGATCTTTGTTTTTACGGGGGAAAGTGAATGTCTGATACTTGCAGCCATACCAATAAAATAGATGATTTTAAGTGTATCGTTGTATCATCCGAAGCGCTCTCGGACAAAATAGGCTGGCTCACAGTCAGATGCAGGGAACTGGCGGAACGGATCTTGCCTGGAACATGCGTGATGGTATTCCCCTCAGCCAGCAATGATCCCCTGCTGGGGAGGCCTTTCGCAGTTGCTGACGTTGATGTCATAAAGGGCGAATTGTCTGTCTGTTACATGGTGATAGGAAGAGGGACAGAGATGATGCTTAGGATGTCTCCCGGAAGCGAAGTAAGGCTGAGGGGGCCATTCGGAGTCCCGTTGCCCTCTGTCGACGGAAAAATAAACATTGCCGCGGGAGGAGCAGGCATTGCCACCTTCCTCTATTTTGCAAAGAAATATCCTGAAAAAGTTGCAGATATATTCCTTGGGATCCCTGGATGCGGTTATGAAAAGTATGCTGCCCGCATATCCGAACTCATTCCAAAGGTTCGCATTTTCACAGATGACGGCACTTTTGGAGAAGGAAACAGCATGTTCAAAGTCTTGCCCAAAGGACTTGGAGAAAGTGAGAAGATATGGTCCTGCGGTCCTCCGGGGTTTTTGAAGGCCCTAAAAAAGCACTACGAAGATGAAACTGAAAAGCTCTATTTTTCGCTGGACAAGAGGATGGCGTGCGGCTACGGAGGCTGCATGGGCTGTGTCGTAGAGACAGTGAACGGACAAAAGAGGCTTTGCGCCGACCAGTCTCTCTTCAGGGCCGATGAGGTGACAGACTATGGGAATTGACATGATGATGAAAGTTGGAAAGATAGATCTTAAATGGCCTGTTATCCCTGCATCCGGTGTCTGGCCGTATGAAGAGGATTTCTGGAAGGCTGAAAGGCTTGCGGGGATCGGCGCGATCTGTACAAAGGCCATCAGCCTAAGCCCCAGATGCGGCAATAAAGGAATAAGGCTATGGGAGACACCGGCCGGAGTTCTGAACAGCATAGGGCTTCAGAACGTCGGAGCAATCGGTTTTGTTGAAAAATATCTGCAGATGACGAAGGACTGTCCGGTCCCTGTAATTGCCAATGTGGTCATGGAAAGCGCAGAAGAGACTTCAGAAACGCTAAGGATACTTCAGGATACCGGTGCTCTCGCTGCTGCCGAGCTGAATATCTCATGTCCCAACGTTGACGGGGACGGGATGGCATGGGGGGTAGACCCATCAAGCGCGGCAAAAGCCGTCCGTGCTGCCAGAAAGTCATGGAAAGGCGATCTTTGGGTGAAGATGACTCCCCAGACGCCCTGCCCTGAAGATGTTGCACGAGCGATAGAAGCAGAGGGTGCCGATGCCATAGTTGCCGCAAACACATGGCTTGGTATGGGTATGGACATGCAAAAGGCAAAACCGGCCTTTGACCGGGTAGTTGCCGGTCTCTCAGGTCCGGCAATATTCCCCCTTGCCCTTCGTCTCGTCTGGCAGGTCTGCGGAGCTGTCAGTATACCGGTTATAGGATGCGGGGGAGTTTCTTCTGCATCAGACTGTGCTGCAATGATCCTTGCGGGTGCGTCCGCCGTTGAAGTCGGTACGGCTTTCTTCAGAAACCTTGGCGTGGGAAAAGAAATAAGCGAAGGCCTTGAAAGGTATGTCAGTCAGTACGGCTGTTCAAGGCTTGAAGAGATGAAAGGGTTGGCAAGAAAATAGTATCCCCGTCAGCCGTATATTTTACGAATTTACCAGACATCGCTTTCCAGCACGTTTTTTAGTGCATGGATCACGTTGCTTTTTATTTCAGGGATCTCTTTCTCCATCTCTTCGAGGATCTTTTTGGCAGACAGCCGTTTTGACTTTTCGCTGTAAGGGCAGCATGCGCTTGTTACCGGGAGATCGAGTCGCGCTGCTTCGAGTGCTATCCTTCTTTCCTCGATGTAGATAAGCGGCCTGATGACCTTTACCTCGGTCCTGGTCATGAACATATTAGGCTGATAACACTTGAACCTTCCTCCATAGAAAAGATTGAGCAGGACTGTCTCTACAGCATCATCCTTATGGTGCCCGAGCGCAAGAACGTTTGTTCCGGCTTCCTTTGCCTGGGCGGCAAGAATTCCCCTTCGTAGGTTCGCACAGAGACTGCAGGGAGATCTTTCATCCCTCTCCTCCATAATGCTGTATGTCGGGTGATCAAAAATGCTTAGCGGAATATCCAGCTCAGCCATGAACTTTTCAAGCAAAGATGTGTCCATCGTGCCGCCCGTCTGATCGATAATACATGCAGTGAGGCCGAATTTTACCGGGCTTCTGCGGCGGAGCACAGCAAGTGCAAGAGAGAGGATCAGGCTGTCTTTGCCGCCTGAAAGGCCTATCATTATTCTGTCTCCTGGTACTATCATGCTATAATCACGGATGGCTTCACCGACAAAGCGCATGATCTTTTGCGATATGGGGTATTTTTCTGTAAAATCTTCTTTCAGAGGGGATACCTCCCTGGATATCTTGTAAGTATGCAGCTTATCCTATCACAGATGGAGCAGGTTTTTATGAAAAAGATCAAAATTGTTCTGGCTGACGGCAGCAATCTTTTTGTCGATGCGCTTAAGATGGTTCTCGAAAAGGAACCTGAAATTGTATTAATGTCGGGAGCCAGCAGTGGTGTGGATGCACTGAGGAACTGCATTGATCTTCAGCCGGATATTGCAGTGATAGGCGAGATCCTCCCCGACCTTACGATAGTGGAAGCTGCAAAGGAGATCAGGCGCAGCGTCAGAGGCATAAGGTTTCTGTTTCTGATAAGGGATGGAAGCGCGGACATGCTCTCACTTTTGAGCGGTATGGATTCTGTGGGTGCAGTCAGACAGAGCTGCGACATTGCGGAGTTTCTTACAGCGCTTCGCAGTATTATCAGGGGAGAGCGATACATAAGCTCCGAAGTTATTGAATATTTGAAAAAACCTTTTTCAGACGGACCTGTGAGCGATGACCCACTGGAGTACATAACTCAACGGGAGAGAGAAGTCCTTTACTGGGTTTCACATGGACTGACAAACAAAGAGATATCCGAAAGGATCTTCCTTTCGGAAAAGACTGTAAAAAACCATGTCAGCCATATCCTTAAAAAATTGGATCTCAGCGACCGTACAAAAGCTGCTGCTTTTGCATGGCGGGAGGGGCTGCCCCTTATTCCTGAAGATTTTTTCACCCCCGCTAAGATGAATTGAATGTATTATGGTACAGGACAAAGAAGTTTACTTGTGGTAGTATCCTCTAAACATTTTTGTTGTGCATTCCCCATCCCTCATCCGTTGTTCTCAAAGGAGGATGGATTTTGACAGTAAGAAAGAGTTTCACGATATTTATCTGCATCGTCATAGTATCGATAATCAGTGTTCTTTTTCTAAGTATCGATTCAGCTACATTCGATGTACTTGAAAATACAAACCCGGTCCTTCTTTCCCTGGCCATGCTCCTTGTGGTGTTGGGATGGTGTCTTGATGCATGCAAATTTATATTTCTTGCAAGGGCGGCAGGGGAGTATCTTTCCTTTAGGCAGACAATATCGGTGGTATGGATAAATTATTTTGGAAGCGCTATAACACCAATGCAGAGCGGCGGCGGCCCATTCCAGATATACCTGCTTTACAAGAACGGGGTCTCTGTAGGCAAATCAGTTGCCATTACCCTCGTAAGGACACTTCAAATCATATTTCTTCTCTCGCTGATAATACCTTTCTCGATAGTATCAGAAGCTGATTTTATTCAAAAACATACAATGCTTAAATGGTTCGTCGTTTATGTGCTGATATTTATCGTGATCGCATCCTTCCTTCTCGCAGTAAGCATCGCCAGGCCACATTGGATAAAAAGATGGAGCAACGGTTTCCTTGTAAAGATGAAGCGGATGGGCATCCTCAAGCCGCGCCTGCTGCTTGGGGCGGCCCGCTGGGCGAGCAGGGAGATAGACAACTACAGCACCAATATCAGGCTCTTCCAGTCGACCGGTAAATACTGGTTCATGCTTTCAGTCCTGACGGCCGTTGTCCATTTGTGGGTATACCTTTCGATCATGCCGTGCCTGATAATGGCTGCAGGCTTCCACGTGGAGTATATGCAGTGCATGCTTGCTGAATCCCTTCTCCTTTTCCTGCTGTACTTCGTGCCCACCTTTGGAGGAAGCGGTGCTGCCGAGGGAGGAGCCGCGGCGGTATTTGGACTTTTTGTCCCATGGAACCTTGCAGGTGTAATGGCAGTCGCATGGAGACTTATATCAGAATACACCGGGATCGCCCTCGGAACAGCAGTGGCGATAAAATTGCTGGGCTGGGGCGGAGCTGAAAAGGTAATGAAGAAAGAGTCAGAGAGATTAGATAATGTCGATAAATAAGAAGATCAGCAGTATGGCTTTTAAATGCAGGGGGCTCTTCTGGGGCCTGTTTGCCGCAGCGGCCCTTGTCTTTCCGAGCGAATTTGGGCCTGGTCGCTACTCCGCAGGCCTACTTATCGTTATTTTGGGGCAGCTGGTAAGGTTCTGGGCGGCAGGATACATTCCCAAATACAGGACGGAAAAGATCGGTGCACCTATCCTTGTGACGTGGGGCCCTTACAGTTGGATAAGAAATCCCCTCTACGCAGGTAATTTTATAATGGGTCTAGGCTGGGCGCTCATGCTTGGCTGCATGTGGGTAGCGGCATTCACAGCTGCATTTCTGCTGCTTTACTGCTTTATAGTGATCCCCGCGGAAGAGGAGTTTCTTGCTTCCAAATTCGGACCACAATACCTCTCCTACAGGCAAAACGTCCCCTCGCTGTTTCCTTACCCGAGAAAAGGTTTTCCGGAACATTCTCCTTATCATCAGCCATTCGACCGTGGCAGGGCATGGTCCGAAGAAATCTACTCGATCAGGATGAACATTCTGGTAACAGTCCTGATCTCAGCAAGGCTATACATTATCCATCTATAGGCAGAAAAGAGCTTTCCCTGGATTCACTGTCAATTTTTGAATATGCCCTCAGCGTGTCCAGGTCTATTATCATGTCATCCCGGGCCGCGATCGCTCTTGTCTGTGGCGTGGACATCATCTTTGCAAATTTTTCCGGCCCTGCCTCTATCATTATGACCCCCATGTGCGTGATCAGTGCCACTTCCGGATGCAGCTTCTGAAGAAGTTCGCCGGCATCCTCTGCCGACATGTGGTCAAGCCTTGGCTTCTTGTTGGGGAAGGTCACGTTCAAAGTAATGAGTGAGCACTCGCTGTATCTTTTTGCAAGGTGTTCCAGGGGCCTTGTATCGCTTATTATCCCCCATGTCCTGAGTCCATTTTTGCGGAATATGTAGCCGAAGCAGTCCACCCCATGGTGGATATGGATGACAGGTTCCGCGGTAACACCCATTCCAAGGTCTATCCTCCTGCCATCCTCCGCGATCATAACAGCACCGACCTTTTGCGCGATATATTTTAGAAGCACTGGACCGGAGCCGGCTGCTGAATCCTCGGGAAGCACTACCATCCCCTGTTTTTCAAAGCCGCCCCCTGTCATTGCCTCAGCTGTGACGTTGATGTCCGTACTATGGTCAAGGTGTCTGTGCGTGAGCATTATTGCCCTCAGTTCATGTGGGTCGAGCGGGGGAGCGGCGCTGCACATGTGATAAAGGGAACCCGGCCCCGGATCGACAACGCCGTTCAGGCCTCCGTAAGTGAACCATATACCGCCTGTTTTTCTAAGTTGCTTGAGCATTGTGAATCTTGCGCCGCCGGTGCCGAGGAAGCGCAAAAAATTATTTGGATAGGAAAAGGGTTCGTTCATCTTATTTATACAGCTCCCGATCTTTTTTGTTTGTCTGATTACCACCATTTGTACAGATATCCACTCTCTCTGAGGCATTTCCTTCTTTCCCTGCAGTCACTCATGTATCCAGAAAGTTCTTTCCAGAAGGCGGCTGAATGATCCATATGGCGCATGTGACATAGCTCGTGCACGATCACGTATTCAAGGAGTTCAGTCGGTACAAGCGCGAGTCTTGTTGAAAAAGTCAGGCTTCCTTTGGCTGAGCAGCTTCCCCAGATAGACTTTACCGTCTTGATATTTATCGAAGTAGGATTCACCTTTATTATTTTGGTCCACTTAGGAAGCAGTCCGAGAATCTCTTCATAGAGGGCTCTCTTGTACCATGTCTCAAAAGTTTCTTTTTCACTTCCTGATGTGTTGTCCGCTATGTAAAAGGTCCCGTCTTCGAGCCTCAGTGAACTTTTATCTTTAAAGATCACGCGCTTCAAGGGATATTCTACCCCTTTGAAAAAGAATTTTTCGCCACTTTCATACATGTGGGGAGGAGTGATCCTGTTTTCACTCTTTTTGATCCTTTTAATTAATTCGTCGATCTGAGGAAGGAGGGTACGGCTTATTTCACCTGCAGAGATCCTGGTCGGCGCAGCTATATAGAAAGCTCCCGCCGTTGGATCCAGACCCACGGATATCCTTTTGCGCCTGATGCTTCGCCGCACTTCGAAGTCCATTGAGTTTATGCTGAGAGTTTCCTTCACATCCATCCCCCGCAGTCCTAAGGGTATACTATAGCAGTAACGGTTAAAAAGGGGCACTATTACTGAGGCGCTCACGGACAAAGGCGATTAAATTTGATCCTGTGGCTGACAGCTGAAACAAGTGGAGAGATGACAGGTGGAAAAAGTAAAAAAGGACCATAAACCAGAGAGGGATAAATTTTTACCCATTGACCGGGAAGACATGGAAAAGCGCGGCTGGGAAGAGCTGGATTTTCTGGTTATTTCCGGTGATGCTTATGTTGACCACCCAAGCTTCGGTCACGCAATAATATCAAGGTGGCTCGAAAAACTTGGTTTTCGTGTCGGCATAATTGCCCAGCCTGACTGGCGAAGCACCGAAGATTTCAAAAAAATGGGAAGGCCTCGTCTTGGTGTCATGGTAACTGCGGGCAATCTTGATTCAATGCTCAACCATTACACAGCCTCGGGCAAAAAAAGAAAGACAGATCCTTACTCACCGGGCGGAGTTGGAGGGCGGCGTCCTGACAGGGCTACTATAGTCTACTGCAACAGAGTAAGGGAGCTGTGGAAGGATATTCCTCTGATAATAGGAGGCATCGAAGCCAGCCTTCGCAGGATGGCTCATTATGACTACTGGGGCAACGACGTAAGGAGGTCCATACTTGCTGACAGCCGTGCCGACCTGCTCGTCTTCGGCATGGGAGAACTCCCTGTTACGGAAATAGCACACTCGCTTTCTCAGGGAAGAGTTGTAAGTCAGATAAGGGACGTTCCCGGTACCTGCTGGAAAACACACGATCCCGCCAATGCAGCGGATGCAGTTGTCCTGCCTTCTTTTGAGGAAGTCAGGTCGGACAAAAAAATATTTGCACAGGCTTTTAAAAAATTCTACCTTGAACAGAACCACTCCAGGGGAAGCAGGCTCATACAGGATCAGGGAGCCTGGAATATCGTACAGAACAGGCCTGCAAGACCTATGACCGAGAAAGAGATGGATAAGGTCTACAACCTGCCCTACACAAGAGCTGCCCATCCCGGCTATGATGATGCAGGCGGTATCCCGGCGCTCGAAGAGGTCCGATTCAGCATAACCAGCCACAGGGGATGTTTCGGAGAGTGCTCCTTTTGTGCAATTGCCATGCACCAGGGAAGGATCATTCAGACCAGAAGCGACAAGTCTATGATCGAAGAAGCATCGTCATTTAAGAAAATGAAGGATTTCAAGGGATATGTCCATGATGTTGGGGGTCCCACGGCCAATTTTGTGGTCCCGTCATGTCCTGACCAGGATAAGAAGGGCACATGCGCCGGTAAATCATGCCTTTACCCCGGGCCTTGCAAAAAGCTTGAAGCGGATCATTCCCGATATATCGGCCTCCTCAGGAAGCTGAGGGAGATCCCGGGGATAAAGAAAGTTTTCATCCGCTCGGGGCTGAGGTATGACTACATACTTGAGGATAAAAAAACGGAATTTCTTGACGAGCTCTGCAGATATCACGTCAGCGGCCAGCTGAAGATCGCTCCGGAACATGTTAGTCCTGCCGTCCTAAAGTTCATGAGAAAAGTTCCGAGGAATGTCACTGTTGAGTTTATCGATGCTTACAGGAAGAAAAACAGGGAACTTGGATTGAAACAGTTCCTTGTGCCGTATTTCATGTCCTCACATCCCGGGTCAACTCTCAAGGAGGCTGTTGACCTGGCTGAGTTTATACGGGACAGCGGCCTCAGGCCTGAGCAGGTACAGGATTTTACCCCTACACCGGGTTCTGTGTCGACATGCATGTACTATACCGGCATCGATCCTATGACAGGAGAAGAGGTATATGTCCCGAGAGATCATGAGGAAAGAAAGATGCAGAGGTCCCTGCTGCAGTACTGGGTGCCGGAAAATGCAGATACAGTTAAAAAAGCGCTTATCAAAGCGGGACGCGAAGATCTGATAGGAAATGACAACAAATGCCTTGTTCAGGAGCGCCGTTTCAGGCGGAGAATGGTAAAATAAGCTATGGACAATATCCATATCAGGATATAAAATTCTCCGTGAACTCAGACAGGAAATTACAGGAGGTTACACCCGATGAAAAAATTGGCAGTATTATTGGTTGCAGTGCTTGCAATATTCTCTGTATATACCGTTGCATCAGCAGCAGAGGAGAAGGTGGGATTTGTTGATGAGATGGCAGTACTTCAGCAGTTCCCGAAATTCAAGCAGGCTCAGCAGCAGATCGATGCAATAGGAAAGAAAAAATCTGAAGCGGCTAAGGCTGCATTTGACAAGGAAACTGATGAAAAGAAAAAGGCCAACATCGTACAGACCCTTCAGCTTGAGATGAGGGAAGAAGAGGCCAAACTGATGAACCCTATCCTTAAGGAGATCAACGAGACCATCGCAAAGGTCGCCAAGACGAAGGGCATCACAATAGTGTTGAACAAGGGCCTTGTCTACTATGGCGGTATCGATATTACAAATGATGTGGTGACCGCCCTTAAGAGGTAGAACTATGAATAAGTTGGGCGCCGTTCCGTTAATTCGGGATGGCGCTTTTTTAGTCTCTGTGAATAAGTTTTGATCGGAGGTGATCTAATGTCAATTTTATGGCTTATTTTCGGATATCTTGCAGGTTCGTGCCCTACAGGCTACCTTGCCGTAAAAATATTGAAAGGCCAGGATGTCCGTGACTTCGGATCAGGCAATATCGGTGCGACAAACACAGGAAGGGTGCTCGGGAAAAAATGGGCGATCGCTGTTGCTGTCTTTGACATGCTTAAGGGCGGTATAGCTGTGCTCCTGGCATCTTTCTTTACTGAGAGCAGCATTATACTGGCGCTGACGGGTGTCTCCTCGGTCCTTGGCCACAACTACCCTGTCTGGCTTGGATGGAAAGGCGGCAAAGGTGTGGCTACGACATTCGGTGTATTTGCATTTTTTGATTTCTTCAATCCCCTCCCTGCTCTCATAGGAGGAGCAGTATGGTATTCTGTCCTCAGGATGACAAAGTATGTCTGTGTGGCTTCCATAACCGCACTCTTTACTTCCGTTCTCCTTATGCCGCTCTTTGGGATGCCCCGCCCATATTACCTGGCAGGCATCTTCCTGGCGGCTCTTTCGACATGGCGCCACAAGGGCAATATCAAGAGACTGATCGAAGGCACTGAAGACAAGGCTGGCGAACACAATTAAAAATACCGCAGGGTCCTGACCGTCTCTGAATATCTTTTCGAACGGATAAGCTGGTCTCTGACCGGCTTATATTCAATAAGACATTGCTCTTTCTCATTACGCTTAAGCACCTTTCTTCAGTCCTTATATCCTTGACTTATACTGACCAAAATTATATAATCGTTACAGCCTAAGGAAATGGAGTGACACGAATGTCCTTGCCGTCATCAAGTCTTACCCAGATCATCGAGGAATACATAGCCCAGCTTTTGGAAGAAAACGAAGTGGGGGAAGTATCTCTCAGGCGAAAAGACCTAGCAGAAAGATTTGGATGTGTGCCAAGTCAGATCAACTATGTGCTCAGAAGCCGGTTCGCCCCCGAAAACGGGTTTCTCGTCGAGAGCCAGAGAGGCGGGCATGGATACATTAAAGTTATCCAGCTGACGTTCAACAACTGTGATGAAGAGGTAGTACATCTGGCAGACCTTGTTGGAAATGCGATAACGGAACAGGAATCAAGGAAATTGCTGGTCAATCTTCAAAACAGGGATGTGATCTCTCCCAGGGAGCGCCTCATTATCGAAGTGGCGCTGAGAAGTCAGGAGGAAAACGGAAGGTCAATCTTTGATGTTTCGCCGTACAGGCGGGACCTTATGAGGGCAGAACTTCTGAAAAAAATACTAACAAGCCTTGCGCTTGGATGAGGTGATCCTAATGCTGTGCGAAAGATGCGGTGTAAATAACGCCGAAGTGCATCTTGTGAGGATCGTAAACGGGAAACGTGCTGTCGACTATCTTTGCAGGCAGTGTGCTAAAGAAGTCATACCGTTTGACGAGGCCGCTAAGATGATGAAAATGACATTCTCTCTCGAAGGGATACTGGATCTCCAGGAAGCGCTCAAAGATCTGATATTACCTGCAATGACCGGAATGAATGACGATGCAGACATCGAATTGACCTGCCCCCACTGCGACGAGCCTATTTCATGGTCTATGCTTGCGCAGGCTGATAAAAAATGCTCGGAGAAGGTTCCCTGTGCTGAAAGCACAGGCTCACCTGCGGTGAAAAGAGATAAGCTTTCCTTGCTGAGAGACGAGATGGCAGACGCTGTTAAATTAGAAAATTATGAACTTGCAGCTCAGATCAGGGATCAGATAAAAGATCTGGAAGAAAAGACTGAAAAAGAAAAGGATGCGTGAAGCTGAATGTGGCAGAATTTTACTGAAAGGGGCAAGAGGGTTTTCCAGCTTGCTCACCGTGAGGCTTTGCGTCTTGGACACGAGGTCGTAGGGACAGAACATATACTTTTGGGGCTTCTGGATGATGCAGATGGCATAGTTACGCAGATCCTGGCAAATTACGGGCTGCACCCGGAAGTGCTCAAGGCAGAGATAGAAAGCCTTATAGGAACAGGAAGACCCAGGTCTGAGCCCGTGGATCTTCCATCCAGCCCAAGGGCAAAGCTTGTTATAGATCTTTCTATGAGGGAAGCCAGAAAGATGGGCGTCAATTACATTGGGACGGAGCATATCCTTCTCGGAATACTTGCAGAAGGCGAAGGGATGGCTGCCCAGCTCCTGGCCTCCCATGGGATGGATCTTACAAGGGCACGGATGATGGTCAGGAACATCCTCAGCAGGAATCAGACTGAACCTGAAACCGATCCCCTCAAGGCAGAGGAGCTTCCGCCCGGCAGGTCTGAAGGCCCGCAGCAGAGCCGGACGCCCACTCTTGACCAGATAGGCATAGACCTTACGAACATGGCCAGGAACAGGGAGCTGGATCCGGTGATCGGAAGGGACAAAGAAATACAGAGGGTAGTCCAGATACTTTCACGCAGGACAAAGAACAACCCTGTTCTGATAGGTGAACCTGGTGTGGGTAAAACAGCTATAGCGGAGGGACTCGCACAGAGGATCATCTCGGGTGAGATCCCAGAGATCCTTAAAGACAAGCGTGTCATGCAGCTCAACGTTGCGAACCTGGTAGCAGGGACTAAGTACAGGGGCGAGTTTGAAGAGCGCATGCGCAGGATCGTAAAAGAGGTAAGGGAAGCTAAAAAGGTAATTCTCTTCATAGATGAAATACACACTCTTGTTGGAGCCGGAGGAGCAGAAGGCGCTGTCGACGCCGCAAATATCATCAAGCCCAGCCTCTCAAGGGGAGAGTTCCAGGTAATAGGAGCTACGACGATCACCGAGTATAGAAAATACATAGAAAAAGACGCCGCGCTCGAAAGACGTTTCCAGCCAGTCCAGGTCGAAGAACCGACAGAAGCGGATACAGTAAGGATATTGATGGGACTTAGGGACAATTATGAAGCCCATCACAGAGTGAAAATAACAGACGATGCACTGGAGGCGGCAGCAAGGCTTTCACAGAGATACATAACAGAAAGGTTCCTGCCCGACAAGGCCATTGACCTCATAGATGAGGCTTCCGCGAGGGCGAGGATCCAGACGCTTGAAATTCCGGATGACCTTAAAGCGCTTGAGAGAAGCGTTGTCGACATACGAAGAGAAAAAGAAGCTGCGGTCGGAGCCCAGGAGTTTGAAAAAGCAGCTGACCTCAGAGATCAGGAAAAAGATCTTATTACACAGATAGCCGAATGGCGCAAAAGCTGGACTGAATCAAGGAACCAATTTACGCCTGACGTAAAGGCAGAAGACATTGCCGCGATCGTCTCCGAGTGGACAGGGATACCCGTGACTCAGCTGACCGAAGAAGAGAGCCGAAGGCTGCTCAGGATGGAAGAGGAGATAAAGCATAGACTCATAGGACAGGACGAGGCGCTTCACGCGGTCGCCCGTGCGATAAGAAGGTCAAGAAGCGGAATGAAGGATCCCAAAAGGCCGGTTGGAAGCTTCTTGTTCCTTGGCCCCACGGGAGTCGGAAAGACAGAAATGGCAAGATCGTTGGCGGAATTTATGTTTGGAAGCGATGATGCCATGATAAGGCTTGACATGAGTGAATTTATGGAGAGGCACGAAGCCGCCAAACTGATAGGCGCCCCACCCGGTTATATAGGTTTTGAAGAGGGGGGCAAGCTTACAGAGGCTATCAGGCGCAGGCCATATTCGGTAGTCCTTTTCGACGAGATAGAAAAGGCCCATCCCGATGTCTTCAATATGCTTCTTCAACTTCTAGAGGACGGAAGGCTGACTGATGGCCAGGGACACCTTACAGACTTCAAGAATGCAGTGATCATAATGACGTCCAATATCGGACTGAGCGACGCAATGAGGACCCGGAGCATGGGATTTGCTGATGCTGATAAGAAATTGGGTGATTTCGATACAGACAAGATGAAATCAACCGTTCTTGAATCAGCAAAGACTGTCTTCAGACCTGAGTTCATGAACAGGATAGATGAGATCATTGTATTTAACCCGCTTGGCAAGGAAGAGCTCCTCAAAATAGTTGACATAATGCTGGAGGAGGTCAAGGCCAGGACGTTGGAGTGTCAGATAACTCTGGAAATAGATGAAGAAGCGAAAAAACTGCTTCTTGAGCGCGGATATGACCCCAAATACGGAGCAAGACCCCTTCGCAGGGCAATACAGAAGCTGGTGGAGGATTCTCTCTCCAATCTTATGCTTGAGGGAACTGTAAAAGCAGGGGAAAAAGTTTTAGTCACTGTAGCCGACGGAGAACTGAAATTCGAGACAGAAAAAAAGTGAGCTGAGAAAATAACAGGGCCCGGGAGGATGATATGTATTTTTATCCTCTCGGGTTTTCGTTTTTTGTGATAGCATTTGTTTTGCATTTTAAAAATAACAGGGAATATCCGGGAGGGATTTTGTTATGTCTTTCAAAAAAGTCACAAAGGTCATCGCAGTTTTCTTATTTGTACTGTTAATTGGCACTTCAGCTGCCATCGCTGCCGATAAACCGGTCCTGACAGTAGGAACATCGACTCTCGATGAAAAAGAGGTGCTGAACCTCATGGCTACCACAACAGGAGGCAACCAGATGATGGTGGGCCTTATGCTTGCACAGTCCACACTTCCCGAGAGAGTTGATCTTGTCAACCAGATGGCGCATGCACTCCTTTTTGCAGAAGCAGCGAAAACAAGAGGCCTTGACTCACGTCCCGATGTCGCTTTTCAGATCAAATGGCAGACGATGCAGATACTAATGCAGGCATACTTTGAGCAGAATGCCTCAAAGTGGGACATGAGCGAGAAGGCTGTAAGAAATTATTACGAAACGCATAAAGATGAGTTCTATCAGAAACCCGGTGCACATACTAGGCATATCCTGACACAGACAGAGGGAGATGCGCTGAACGCGGCACTGGAGGTCTACAAGACCAAGGATTTTGCAAAGGTGGCTTCTGAATACAGCCGCGACCCCAACAGCGCGAATAACGGCGGAGACCTTGGCTGGGTCGAGAAGGGCATGATGGTCGCACCGGTGGAAGCCGCTATCGAAGGAGCGTCGGTCGGTTCACTCGTCGGACCTGTCAAGAGCGACTACGGATGGCACATCATTGAAGTTACAGAACGCCGTCCGGGAAGGCAGCTCACTTTTGATGAATCCGGAGAGAGAGCGGTACAGGGACTTCAGAGAGAGTACCTGGAAAACGAACTTAAGGAGCTTGAGGCAAAATTCAGTGTCAACATAGACGAAAAAGCCCTTGAAAATCTCGGAGGCATCCCGGCCCCCGCAGCCGCCCAGAAGTAAAATGCCAAAGACTGTACAGGGCGTTACCGGGACGAAGCTTCCCCTGTGGGCAAAGCTGTTATCCTCTGCGACCGGAATACTTTTCACCGGTTTCGGCATGAGCAGTTTCATTTCGGGAGGCCCCATGAGGACTGTCATAATTCCGATATTTGTCGGAGCAGTGATGATCTATGTCTCGGGTTACGAACGCAGGATGTACATTGACGAAAACGGTATCACAAAGGAAACTTCATTCTGGGGACAGAAAAAACTTCAGAGAGCCTCATGGGATGAGGTAAGCGATGCACGCATCATCCTCAACAAGGGAAAGAAGATATACGCCATCTTCCACAGTAATATGCCCCTTTGGCCATTTACCTTCCTGCCCGAACAGGAAAAGGAACTGATCGAAACGGTATCCGAATACATGGACGAGGAATATATTCAGATAGAGAGATAGAATAATAAAAAAATCAAAAAGCTGAAGCCGGGAAACAAAGTCCCGGCTTCAGCTTTTTATATGTTGGCAGTCCCTAGGGGATTCGAACCCCTGTTAACGGGCTGAGAACCCGCCGTCCTAGGCCCCTAGACGAAGGGACCACATCACTGATGATATGGCTGGGGTACCAGGATTTGAACCTAGATTACCTGATCCAGAGTCAGGCGTGCTGCCGTTGCACCATACCCCAAAAAGGCCCAGTCTGTCAATGTAAGGCACAGACATGACAAGTGAAAATTATATCGGATATTTGTGCCTTGTCAACCCGCACTTTCGTATCTGCACTTTCGTATCTTGCACTTTCGTACTTTGCTCCCATATTGCCCGGAGAAATGAAATGAGTAAGGTAAATTTTGCCGGAATGATGATCCTCTTTCAGTGGTAACTTAAAAATAGAAGGCGTGTTAATTTTTGGGCGGTAAATTAAAGTGTTGAGAATATTTAAAGCCCTATAGCTCTAAGCGGTATTAAGTGGTACGATAATAAACTGAGGGGGAGTTGTTTTTAGATGCCCATAGATAAAAGAAGAGATAAGAGAACAAAGAAGATCAGCGGCAGCAAAGGAGAACTTAGCGTTATCCCGCTTGGAGGATTAGGGGAGATCGGTAAGAACCTTACAGTTTTCAGATATGACAATGACATTATCATAGTAGACTGCGGCCTAAAATTTCCTGAAGAAGACATGCTCGGGATCGATTTCGTCATCCCGGATGTTCAATATCTGATAGAAAATAAAGATAAGATATTAGGAATATTTATAACACACGGACACGAAGACCATATTGGAGCTCTTCCGTTCATACTTCCCAGGCTTGATGTGCCGCTCTATTGTTCAAGGCTGACAGCGGGAATGATCGGGAATAAGATGGAAGATGCAAGAACGAGCTACAAGCCTAATTATAGGGAAATATGCCCCGGAGACATCATTGAAGCGGGAGCTTTCTCTGTAGAATTCATACCTGTCTGCCATTCCATCCCCGACGCGCTTGCCCTTTCCATTCACACACCAATGGGAATGATAGTCCACACAGGGGACTTCAAGCTTGACCCAACCCCGATAGACGGAGTCGGAACCGACTACAGCTCATTTGCTGCTCTTGGAAAAGAGGGTGTGATGCTGATGCTCTCTGATTCCACAAACATTGAAAAAGATGGCATCACTCCTTCTGAAAAAACGGTGGGACAGACTTTTGAACGTCTTTTCCGGCTTCATAAGGACAGAAGGATAGTCATCGCCACTTTCTCCAGTAACCTGCACCGTTCACAACAGGTCTTCAATGCTGCCGGGAGATTTAACCGCAAGGTCGTCCTGGCGGGCAGGAGCATGATCAAAAACGTAGAGCTCGCGATAGATCTTGGGTACATAGATGTGCCCGAAGGACTGATCATCACCTCACAGGAGGCAGACCACATGCCCGAGAACAGGGTGGTAGTCCTGACGACAGGCAGCCAGGGAGAACCATTCTCAGGGCTCGTCATGATGAGCAGAGGCACCCACAGGACGGTAAAACTGGGCCCGAAAGACCTTGTGATAATATCCGCCACACCTATCCCCGGCAATGAAAAACTGGTAAGCCACACAGTCAACAGGCTCTTTGCCTGTGGATGCGAGGTCATATATGAGCGCGGGGAAAAGATACATGTCTCCGGCCACGCCGCCCGCGATGAACTTACGATCATGCTCAGCATGATCAAACCAAGATATTTTATACCTGTCCACGGAGAGTACAGGCACCTTGTGCGTCATGCCCAGCTTGCCCGTGAAATGGGGGTTCCCACAAAAAATGTTTTTGTAATGCAGAACGGTGACGTTCTTAAGTTCAAGGGCAAAAGCAGCGCTTCTGTAGAGGGCAGGGTCCAGGCCGGTGCAGTGCTGGTAGACGGCATAGCCCTTGGCGAGTTTGAAGGCGGACTGCTGAAGGAGCGCAGGGAGCTTTCAGAAAACGGCATAGTGGCGATATCGATCACGCTTGATTCCAAATCCCGTCTGACAGCTCCGATCCAGATACAGACCAAAGGGAGCGTCTTCTCTACCGAAGACGGAAGCACGTTCAGAGAACTTGAAAATGCAGTGAAAATGGGACTGGAACAGTTTGCCCGTACACCGGGGGCAAAACCGGAAACACTTCCCATAGAGATTCGTAAAAGGATCAGGGATGTTTTTGGTAAGGTCTCCCGAAATTACCCTGTGATCGTTCCGCTGATAACATTTGTAGAATAAAAGACTCAGGCGGGCTTGACCGGCCGCTGATATCCGAGGAGAGATATAATGTCTATTACTTCATTTCTGCAGATATTTGCAGGAGTTGGAATCCTGATCTACGGAATAATCATAATGGGCGAATCACTCCAGATAATAGCAGGGGACAAACTGAGAAAACTGATCGGATCCCTCACCGGGACCCCATTAAAAGGTTTACTTCTCGGTACGGCGGTAACCAGTATACTTCAAAGCAGCAGCGCAACAACAGTCATGGTAGTCAGCTTCGTAGACGTCGGTTTTATGAGTCTTACTCAGGCGATAGGTGTAATTCTCGGAGCAAACATAGGTACAACAGTTACAGCGCAGCTGATAGCATTCAAGATCACTGACCTGGCTTACATTTGTGCTTTGGTCGGTGCCGGTCTCTGCATACTGTGCCAGAAGAAGAGGCACAGACAGATAGGAGTAGGTCTTGTTGGTTTTGGACTGCTCTTCATAGGAATGGAGATGATGCAGGAACCCCTTGCCTTCCTCAAACAGAGACCCGAAATCGTTACTATCTTCGGAGACCACCTTTTCCTTGCATTCCTTTCAGGTCTTGCTATAACCCTTCTTGTACAGTCTAGCTCAGCCACAGTAGGTCTTACGATGGCGATAGCTTCTCAGGGCATAGTACCGCTCCAGACCGCTATTGCGATCATTCTTGGAGACAATATCGGCACGACTATTACCGCCGTCCTTGCGTCACTTGGTGCAAACAGGTCAGCAAAGCAAGCCGCAGCGGCGCACGTTATGATAAAAGTTCTCGGGACTGTCGCAATAATGTTGATCCTGCCTTTCTACACTTCTTTTATAGAGAGCACATCATCAGATGTATCGCGTCAGGTGGCAAACGCCCACACGATCTTCAACGTGATAATTGCCCTTATGTTCCTTCCCTTCGTCACGCAGTACTCGAAGTTCATCAGAAAACTTCTCCCTGATGACAAGAACGAGAAGGTCCTTGGCGCATTGTTCCTCAACAGGACGCTTATCACGGCATCTCGCGCTGCCGCGGTAGATGCAGTGCGCAAGGAGATGATACGCCTCGGAATTTCGTCGCTGAGGATGATAGAGGCATGCAGAACGATGTTCCTTGCTGACAACGAAAAGCTTGTAGCAGAGATCTACAGGATGGAACGGAACGTTAACGAAATAACCCATGATATCATACGATATGGTACAGAAGTCGGTCAGGCAGGTCTCTCTTCGGATCTTTCAATGATACTGAACTCATGCATAAGCGGTGTGGGAGACATAGAAAGGATAGGTGACCACGCCACCAATCTGGTAGAGATGTATCAGTTCCTCCAGGACCATAAGCTCAAATTCTCTCCAAAAGCGCTGGAGGAGTGCAAAGAGATGTTTGATCTGGTCGTTTCCGCCGTTGCTAAGAGCGTTCAGGCGCTGGAAGAGGAAAACCCCAAGATAGCCCAGGAAGTGCTGGATCTTGAGGATAGGATAGACTACATGGAAAAGACTCTCAGGGCAAGACATATTGCCAGGCTTAACGCCGGAGGGTGCAGCCCTGATGCCGGAGTTATATTTATCGATATTCTCAGTAACCTTGAACGTGTGGGAGACCACGCGCATAACATCGCCATGGTGGTTTTTGACATCGAACGCATGCACAGCCACGGCGAGTAGACACCAAGAGATATTTCTCAGATCATAATTCCGGGATGAACTCCGGTTCAGCCTTAAATTGACTATCCCGTCAATTGTAAGAGGATCATCAGAAGAGGTGCGTCATTGTATGGATCATAATGTAGTGCTTTTAGGCTTTATCCAGGGTCTTACAGAATTTCTCCCGGTCAGCAGCTCAGGGCATCTGGCCCTTGCAAAGATATTTTTAGGGGTGGAGATGCCGCCCCTCTCGTATGATCTAGTGCTCCATGTTGCTACGATGACGGCAACAGTTCTATTCTTTTTTAATGATATCATTAAGCTGTTCAGCGAATGGGTCTCTGGTATTTTCACAAAGGAAGACAGAAGTCTTCCGGGATGGTCGATAGGATGGGCCGTATTTATCGGAACCATGGTAACAGGTGCAATAGGGATGCTGATTAAAAATTTTGCAGAGGAAGCCATGCTGAACTCTCTTATGGTCGGTTTTGGTCTTGTCTTTACCGGTATAGTGCTTATATCAAGCCGTTTTATCAGGAAAGGGCTTGGCAGGGTATCGCCCTTTGACGGGTTTTGGGTCGGTATCGCCCAGGGCGTTGCTGTGATGCCGGGTGTATCACGCTCGGGAATGACTATGATGGCAGGGACAGCTGCCGGGATCAGCCGTGAAGAAGTATTCAGGTTTTCATTCCTGCTCTCCATACCGTCTATACTGGGCGCAGCGCTCTTGCAGGCAAGAGAAGTCGGAGGATTTGACTTATTCATCTCCTCACTCCCTCAGGGGTGGTATTTGGGAGCTGCTGCGGCGTTTGCCAGCGGACTTGTTTCATTATTTGTTTTGAGGAAGCTAGTGATAGCTTCAAAATGGTGGATTTTTGGAATATACTGTCTCGTTCTTGGCTCATTGTCGGTAATTACTTCATTTTTGGGGGTGTGGTGATGGCTCTTGTTAAATCGGGCAGGCTGAGATGGGGAATAATTTTTCTCTTTCTCATACTTGGCACTTGGCTGGGCATTTTCCTTCAGCGTTTCAGTGCTTCAGCCGCTCTTTTTTCAAATGTGATAGATTTTGTGATAGATGTTAAACAGGTAGACCTGATCATGCTGAGGTTCGGTTTCCAATTTGCCCTCAAAATGAATCTGGGAACGCTTATCGGGGCTATCGCAGGTATCGTGGCCTCAAGGTGACTATGGAAATCATCCTGGCTTCAGGAAGCCCCAGGAGGCAAATGCTCCTCAGAGAACTGGGCTGGAACATAAAGGTAAAAGTGCCGACAGCAGAAGAATCTGCAGTGCAGGGGGAAAACCCGGAAGAAATGGTCTGCCGCCTTGCATGCACAAAAGCGCTTTCTGTTTACAATGAATTCCCCGGCAGCTGGGTCATAGGTGCTGATACTGTAGTGGCAGCGGGAGATCATGTCCTGGGCAAACCATCAGGATACGAAGGTGCGCTGAGTATGATCGAAATGCTGCAGGGGAAGATGCACACAGTGATAACGGGTGTCGCACTCATTGCTCCGGATGGAAGAAAACTGGTAGAGGCGGAAAAGACGAATGTCAAATTCAGGCCGCTTAACGAAAAAGAAATCATTTCTTATGTCGGCAGCGGGGAAAGTTTTGACAAGTCCGGTTCATATGCCATACAGGGACAGGGCATGCTTCTGGTAGAAAGCATAGAGGGGTGTTACTTCAACGTTGTTGGACTCCCTCTCCAGAGACTGAGCAGAATGTTTGCCGATCTCGGGTGGCCTCTCTCTGAACAATGGAGGAAAATGTCATGATCGATCTGAAAGCCAGAAAAATCATTATGACAGCAATAGCTGCAGCAATGCTGCTGGCGTGTCTGGGTATGATCCCAAGGCTCAGGGCTGAACAGTCTAATAAGACGGTCGCATTCGCTATGGAGTTCAGGGATCTGATGACGCTTGCAGTACAGAGCGACTCTCCTGCTGATAAGATCTGGGAAGAAATAAACAGGCTGGGGGTCATTGGCCTCTCTGTCTCTGAATTCACTGGTGAGGAGCTCTCATTAATAAACCCACTCCCCCTCAAGTATGGTCCTGCAGAGCAGTTCGGGATCAGTTCAGAAAAAATACTTCCTGACAGAGCTGTCATCCTCATGGATAGATCTTCTCCATACTTTGGACCGCTTTATGAATACCTGAAGTTGAAGATGCCCGCTGTGGAAATTATTGATATCGTACCGGAAGCCGCAATAATACTTCCAGGAAACACCTCTGACTTCAAAATTTCATCTTTTGTCCCAGATCTCCACGGTCTTGATTTTTGCAGGGAGAACAGTATCCCTGTCCTCTTCAGACCAGGTTCATGTCCTGTATCAGGTGCTGCAGATACTGCCGCCGCCTTCGATAAACTTACTTCTATCTACAGCAATATTAAAAATGTTACTGCCTCCGGCATGATAATGGCGGGCTATCCTGACTACAAACCGCTTTCAGAGGTCATGAAGCGAAAAGGGATAACTTTTTCCCAGACAGAGTTTATTAAACAGGTTGGAGCTGCAGGATTTGCAGAAGCCATGTACCCAATGGTGATACCGCTTCACAGCCTTACACGTGATGAAGTTGTATCAAGGAGCATATCAAGGCTTCAGATAACCGAGCGTTTTGTCAGAGCTATCCATGAACGTTCCGTGAGGCTGATAATGGTGAGGCCCTATGACCTGAACATGGGAGGAAGGTTAGAGGTCTTTATCGAAGACCTCGAGTTTACGGGCGGATCGATAAAAGCCCGCGGTTACGAATTCGGATGGCCGTCAAATCTCAAAGCTTGGCCCGACAGTCTTGCCGGAGCACTGGCATGCGCTATCACACTGATATTTTGCGGCTGGTTCTATATTGTACGCCTTAACGCAGGTGAAAATGAGAAAGTAAGTATCAAAGCACTCTCTTTCCTGATCCTTGCATCTTTGATGATGTCTGTGGGAATGTGGAAAGTCCCGTTGCTGGCACGTGTATGCGGAGGGTTATGCGGAGCGTTGGCTGCGTCAGAAGCAGCACTCGCTGCTCTTGAGAGCTGCAAAAAGCCCGTTCTTGGAGCCGTGAAAGGACTTTTCATTGTCGCTGCGGGAGGGCTGGCTATCGCCGCTTTCTACGGCACAACTATGGCTGCGCTGAGGCTGACTCCCTTCTCAGGAGTTAAGCTGACGCTTTTGCTGCCGCCCCTTCTTGTGCTGATCCATGACCTCAGAAGGAGAGTGCACCCGGAATCGCTGCCTGAGATCATCAACAGGCCTGCCGTCTGGGGGGAACTCTTTCTGATAGGCATAATGATACTTGCAATGCTTATCATGGCTCTCAGAAGCGACAATGTTTCCAATGTTCCGACCTGGGAGGTTGCTTTCCGTGAATTCATGGAGAGGACCCTGCTTGTCAGACCCAGGACCAAAGAGTTCCTTATCGGGTATCCTGCCCTTGTTTTTTACTGGTATGTGGTCAGAAAAGGATGGATACCAGGCTATCGGGAGGCTGTGAGGATTGTATCAGTACTGGCTTTCAGCTCAGCAGTAAACACCTTCTGCCATTTCCACACGCTGCTTTCACTGAGCGTCATTAGGACTATCAATGGATGGTGGCTGGGGCTTCTGATAGGTGCAATAGCAGTTGCCGTCATAAATTACGCGGTGATCCCGATGTCGAAGAAACTTACGAGAGAGATCCACAGTTGAATCGTGCATATGATGTCCTGCTGGCCGGTTATTACGGCTTTGGCAACCTGGGCGACGAACTCCTGGCAGAGGCTTGTGTAAGGCTGCTCGTGAGCAACGGAGTTCCCAGAGAGAGGATCGCTGTTCTTTCTGCTGACATGGAAGGCACTAAAAAATCACTCGGAGTCAGTGCTTTTGACAGATGGAAGCTTTCTGAGATCCACAAGGCTCTTAAGGAATCAAACACCATGCTCTTTGGCGGAGGAGGTCTTTTTCAGGACCAGACGAGCCTCAGATCATGTATGTACTACTGGTCCCTGACTCAGATGGCCCGTTTATGCTCTGTAAAGACATGGGCGGTGGGGCAGTCACTGGGACCGCTCAATACTGCACTCGGTTCATATTTTGCAAAAAAGTCCTTCAGCAGATGCCTTTACAGAAATGTCAGGAACAGAAGTTCTTTGGGAATGCTGAACAATTGGGGGTTTTTTGGCACACAGTCTCCCGACCTGGTCATGTCCCTGGAGGTCAACAGAGATTTTGAGAGAGGCGACAGGCTTTTACTCAACCTTCGCACAGGGTATGATAAGGTCTCAAGGCTGGCTGTCAGTTCCGCGATAAAAACAGCGGAGGAAAGAAACCTGAAAATATCCGCAATAGCTTTTTCGGATGATGACTTTAAAGAGTTCGAAAAGTACGTTTACAAAGGTACTTTAAAATTAGAACAAATTACTGTTGTAAAAACTCTGGCTCAGTTTGAAGATACGCTGGGCCGGAGTTGTTGCGCTATTGGAATGAGGCTTCATTTCATCATTCTTGCATTTATTGCCGGACTGCCTGTTCGCGGAGCCCCATATGATCCAAAGGTAGTCTCATTTTGCAAGGAATGGGATATTCCTGTTGTAGGATCAGCACGAGCAGAGTTTTCCTCGTTGCCTGAAGCAGGTATACTTGAAGAGACAGCGGAAAAAGTGGCAGGGTCATTCAAAGAGGGTCTAAGCACGGTGTTGGGAGAAACTTATGGAGATAAACAGGATAAATGAACTGGAACAAATAGCCTCTGAAGTAAGGAAAGATATCGTGCGGATGGTTGGTGTCGCACGATCGGGTCTCCTTGAATTCCCTCTTCTTATATCCGATCTTCTTGTATATCTCTACTGGGAAGAAATGCTGCTCCTTGCACAGAGCCCGAGGAGGAATGACAGAGACAGGTTTATCCTCGGAACGGAGTATGGCGTCCCTGCTCTATATTCAATACTTGCAAAACGCGGATACTACGGAAGAGAAGAACTTTGGCACTATAGAAGGCTGGGAGCGATGCTGCAGGCCCTGCCGGATTTCAGAAGGACACCTGGTATAGATGCACCATGTGTGACATCAGGAACTGAGCTTGCCGTAGCTGCACCTCTTGCCCAGTCCCTGAGCATGGAAGGCCTCAATTCAAGGGTCTTTTGCTTCCTGGAAGAGAGCGAGTGCGGTTGCGAGGATTTTTTTCTTGAGGCAGAAAGATGCGCGAAGAAAAACATAAAAAACATTATCGTGATCGCAGCATATAAACACAGAGACGGATCTGATCCAAATTACCCGCAGGTGAAGTGCCGTGATCGTCTTTCCGGATATGGGTGGAAAATACTTGAAATGGACGGAAGCGATTTCGCCTCGATGGAGGAGATCTTTGGCAGGCTCGACCCTGACGGATCGAAGCCAACAGTCATCTTTGCCTCAATAAGGAACGGAAGAGGACTTTCATTTGCAGAAGGCGATTATACCAGAACAAAAAAGGGACTGAGCATTGAAGCAATGGACAGGGCTTTGGAAGAGCTGGAGGGTAAATCAAATGGATGACAGGACGAGAACATGTACATGGAATGATTTTTGTGAATATCTTGTTTCGTTCGCGGAGGACGAAGATTTCATTCTCGTTGTCCAGGAAATGGACATAGATCTTGGCCCCTTAAAGGGTCTTCCCGAGGAAAAAGTCTTTGTGTCATCTGCCTCAGATCCAAACATGATACTCAATGCAGCAGGGCTTGCATTGAACGGTAAAAAACCATGGATAGCAGGGATATCTTCGAAAATCCTGAGCAGGAGTTATTCACAGATAAGAGAGGCGCTTGCCCTTCCGTCACTGCCTGTTAGGATAGCAGTGCCTGACGGAGGCCTTTCCTGCGGTGAAGAGGGAGCCTCGAGAATAATGACAGAGGATCTGACTCTCATGAGAGCAATGCCCAATATGAGCGTAGCTGTTCCTTCTGACAGAAATTCAGTCAGGGGCATAGCAGATGCCGCGCGCAAATCTGAAGGCCCTGTTTATATCAGGCTAGGACAAACCCAGCTTTCGCAGCTGAACGATGACTCTGATGGAGACTTCAGTTTCGGAGGAGCAAGGCTTTTGCGTGAGGGGACCTCAGTTACAGTATGCACCTGCGGCATTATGGGCCATCAGGCCCTTAAGGCTGCTGATATACTAGGCCAGCAGGGGATCGATATCGAGATACTCGACTTTTACAGCCTGAAGCCTTTTCCTGAGCAGGCACTCCTCGCCTCTGTAAGAAGGACCGGCTGCTGTGTTGCAGCAGAGGAGCACAGCTATATAGGAGGTCTATGCAGCGCAACTGCAGAGTGCCTTTGCAGGACCTATCCGGTGCCGGTAAGGTTTGTCGCGATAGACGACGAGTTCGTCCACAGCGGGACCCCTGAAGAGCTCCGGGAGTATTTCGGACTGACATGGAAAGAGATAGTTAACGCAGCGGCGCAGGCATGGGCGCTTCGCAGGAGGTAGTTTTTCTGATATGGAAATAAAATTTTCCGGGGTAACAAAGATATTCCAGCCCGACATAATAGCATTGGAAGATATATATATGCAGGTTGAAAAAGGAGAGTTCGTTTACCTTGTAGGGGAGACCGGATCAGGTAAAACGACCCTTATGCGCTGTATTACACGCGAGGTCATCCCCACCAGGGGGCAGATAAGCGTAGGAGGGAACCTTTTAAGGAAGATCAACAGATTCGACCTTGCCCTTTTCAGGAGGGACATAGGAGTTGTCTTCCAAAGCTTCCTTCTTCTTCCGAACCTGACAGCATTCGAGAATGTTGCCTTTGTTCTTGAGATAATGGGACTTACCCCGCGGGAGATCACTGAGAGGGCCTCTGAGGTACTAAAGCTTGTAGGGATATGGCGCAGAAGAAATTTATACCCGCCGCAGCTTTCTGGTGGCGAACAGCAGCGTCTGGCAATTGCAAGAGCTATAGTAAACAGCCCCTCGCTTTTGATCGCAGACGAGCCTACAGGTAACCTCGACACTCATACCGCTGATGAGATAATGCAGCTGATACTGGGAATAAACGCGGCAGGAACTACTGTGATGATGGCGACGCATAACCAGTACCTTGTCGACACATACCGGCACCGGGTCATAGAAATACACAGAGGACGCATCGTAAGGGACGAAGAGCAGGGGAGGTATGAACATCATGGCAGCTGTTAGATATGCGTGCAGGGACGGATGGAGGCTTATCGTTCGCCATTGGGGCATGAGCCTGCTGACAATATTTACTGCCATGTCTGTTTTTTTCATAATAGGAGCCAGCACCCTCTTTGTGCTTAACGTAAGAAATATCGTTAGTTCGCTTGAAAACCAGATGACGATCCAGGCTTACCTCAAACCGAAAGCTGATGTTAAGGCAGCGGAAAAAGCTATCAAAGCGCTTCCTTATGTCAAAGAGACGAAACTGATAACAAAAGATATGGCGCTTGAACGTCTCCGCTCCAGGATCGGAGAGCAGGCAAAAGCTGTTATGCTGCTGGGAGAGAACCCACTGCCCGAAAGTATTGAGATAAAGGTGAGAAAAGCTTCAGATGTAGCCGAAACGGCGCGTCTGCTTGTCGCTGTTCCTGAGATAGAGGATATAGTTTACGCCGGACGAGTTGCTGAAAAACTAACGAAAGTATCAGGCTTTGTTGAAAAGTTTTCTATAGTTATGCTGCTGGTAGCTATAGCGGCAAGCGGGGTAGTCCTTTTCAACACAATAAGGATATCTGTCTATTCGAGGGAAGAAGAGATAGGCGTAATGATGATGGTAGGAGCTACGTCGACCTATGTGACTCTTCCATTTGTCATTCAGGGTTTTATCCTTGGTCTTACCGGGGCATTTTTTGCATCTCTCCTTCTTGGAGGCACATACTATGCAGCGGTGACCAGATTAAAAGACATGCTTCCTTTCATACCGTTCATAGAATCGACAAAACTTACAGGTAAACTTGCATTTATGCTTATATGCTGCGGTGCGACAGTGAGTCTTATCTCAAGTCTGATGGCCGTGGAAAAATTTATAAGGAAAGCATCGAAACCGCTTTAAAGGATTTTTCGGGAGGTAAAAATGAATTTGTGCTGCAAAAAGATCACAGGTATTTTAATTTTCTTTTTTCTCACCGCATCACTCCTTCTCTTTTTTACAGGAGGGCTGATTTATGCTGCCGAAAAAAAAGAAGATGACCTTGACAGGCAGATCAAAAAACAGGAAGAAGAGTATAAGAGGATACAAAATCAGATATCAACTACAAAGAAAAAACTAACTGAAACTACCAAAAAGGAAAAGACAGTTACGCAGCAAATAGAGGTATTGAGCCAAAAAATAACAATAACCCGGCAGAAGGTAAATGTAGTCAGTCTAAAAGTAAAAAAGATCCAGAAGAACATTGTGAATCTTTCAAACGAAATAGTTGAGAAAAACAAAAGGATAGCCGAGGTAGAAGAACTCTTAAAACATCGTCTCGTTTCTATCTATAAGTACGGCGGAGTAACCGACTTTAACCTTTTACTCTCATCGCAGGGAGCGGAGGATGCTCTGGCCAACTCCTATCTGCTCGGCAAAATAGCTGAGCAGGACCAGCAGCTCATAAAAGAACTAAAATTCCAGAAACAGAAACTGAGCGAAACGCAGGAACAGCTTAAGACTCAAAAGTCAAGCCTTGAATCACACGGGAAAGAACTGAAAACGCAGACAAATGAACTGAAAGGTGCGGCAAATGAGCGAAACGCGATACTTGCCAGGGTACGCAAGGACAAGGATCTCTACATGGCTCAGCAGAATGAGCTTCTAAGGGCGTCAAAAGAGCTTCAGGCAACAGTCAAAAGGCTGCTGGCAGAAAAAAGAAAATTGGCTGCCCAGAAACATCCAGGTAAACCACAGACAGTTTACTATAGGGGCGGAAGGCTGGCCTGGCCGGTACAGGGCACGATCACAAGCACCTACGGAACAAGGATACACCCGATATTCAAAACAAAAATTACACACACGGGACTTGATATCAGAGCTCCTAACGGCACTCCGGTCAAAGCCGCTGATACAGGCGAAGTACTTTTTACCGGATGGCTTAGCGGCTACGGATACGTGGTCATCCTTGACCACGGGGGAAACCTCACCACGGTATACGCTCATCTCTCAAAGATAGAATGTACAGAGGGGGCAAAGGTAAACAGGGGCAGTCCTATAGGCAGGGTAGGAGCCACCGGGGTCGCTACCGGAAACCATCTCCATTTCGAAACCAGGGTAAACGGAGATGCTGTCAATCCAATGAGATACCTGCAGTAACAAATACATTAACAGGCACAAAGAAAGGTTAGTGGTCTTCATGTTTAATAAATACAGAGATATAGCTCTTGGCATTGTTTTGGGTCTGATGGTAGCTGCAGGTATATATGTGACTCCCCAGGCGATCAGCGCCGACTGGCCAAAGGGTCTTCCCTTTTCGTCCCAGCAGCTTACGATAATCAAACAGACCAAGATGGCTCTTGAGACGTACCATGTCGACGGAGACAAAAAAGGCACCATTGATGACACAAAAATGTATTACGGGGCCATGAAAGGTCTGGTCAGCTCTGTAGGTGACCCATTTACGCGTTTTGTGGAACCCAAGGAGCTTGAGGAAGAGAACCTTGAGATGGAGGGCGAGTATGGAGGTCTGGGGATATATATCACCTCCCGTGAAGGACGTACCATAGTTATCGCACCTATAGAGAACACTCCTGCAGACAGGGCAGGTCTGAAGCCGCTTGATGAGATCGTGAAGGTCGACGAAAAGAACGTCATTGGGATGACCAGCGACGAGGTCGTCAAACTTTTGAGAGGTCCAGCCGGAAAGTCGGTAAAGATCGGTGTCAGACGTCAAAAGGAAGAAAAATTACGGGAGTTTGTCATAGTAAGGGAAATAATAAAGATAAAGACCGTAAGGCTGGAAATGCTTGGCGGAAGGATAGCATACATAAAGATAAATCAGTTCAACCTGAAGACCGATGCTGAGCTCGAGGCGATAATAAAGTTTGCCAAAGCTAAAAAGGCCACAGGGATCCTGCTGGATCTCAGAAACAATCCCGGAGGCCTTCTTAATTCCTGCGTTGATGTAACGTCACAGTTCATAAACGGAGGAGTAGTGGTAGGGATGAAAGGTCGTTTCGAAAAGGCCAATGACATGCTGTACGCTGTTGAAGGAAGGGCTACCAAGCTGCCGGTCGTAGCTCTGGTAAACGAGGGAAGCGCAAGCGCAGCAGAGATACTGGCAGGAGCCCTAAAAGACCACAAGAGGGCAACCATTGTCGGGAAAAAGACGTTCGGCAAGGGATCCGTGCAGTCACTATTCAACCTGCCGGACAACTCAGGTATTTACATAACCATCGCACGCTATACGACACCTTCCGGGTTCGTTATCGACCACAAAGGTCTTGAACCCAACGTCAGGGTCGAGGGTGAGATAACAAAAGATAAGATCAACGACAAACAGCTCCGTAAAGGGCTTGAAATACTTCGCAAGGAAGTTGCAAAGAAGAAAAAACAAGCTAAGTAGAAAAGGTGGATCGGATGGGACGCCACTACAAGAGCAAAGAGAGCTTTATAAATGGTCTTCTCAAACTGGCTTTGCTGGCAGTCCTGTCTTTTGCACTGCTCTTTCTTTTTTGCAGGCTTTACCCTGAAAAGTTTTCCCCCTCTGTAGTCAGCAGGGTCGAGAGCATATCGGCCATGGCCGATAGGTTAGGATCTAAAGCCGCATCTCTCTTTAGAGGGCATAAGGACGATCAAAAAGTAATATCAGGTACGAAGCCGCAGGATGAAAAAGAAGTGCCTCCTCTCAAAAGCGAAGATGTGACAGCAGAGGAAGAAGCTTCGCCAGAAGAGACCTTGGACAAAAGGCCCGTTCTGGCAATAGTGGTCGATGATGGTGGAAATTCCCTTGATATGGCAAAAAAAATCGCATCATTTGACCTGCCTCTGACATGGGCGATACTTCCCTACACAAAGTACGCCGGACAGACGGCAGCTGTTGCTGACGAGGCCGGAATACCCTACCTGCTGCATCTCCCGATGCAGGCGGAAATAGACAAAGACTCAAAAGAATACCTGGTGGGCGAGGGAATGGACCGGAACAGGATAAGGGATGTCACGGTCAAGGCCCTGAACTCGCTTCCTTCACCGATAGGCATAAACAACCACAGAGGTTCCCTTGCGACTTCAAAATGGGACATAATGGTCCCGATAATTGACGTGCTCAAAGAAAGGAAACTTTTGTTTCTGGACAGCAGGACTTCCGGCAAAAGCGTTGCTTATGAGGCAGCCAAAGCTGCGGGTATAATGGCCTTGAGAAACAGGGGATTCCTCGACGGGACACCGGACAAGGATTCAATAAAAGCCAGGTTTGACCAGGTCGTAAAAACGACACTGCAGAGAGGGGATATGATAGTTATCTGCCATTTCAGGCCGGCCACTCTTCTCTTTCTTGAAACACTGAATAAGGAATACGCGAAACTTCCTGTCCGGCTGGTGACGCTTCCGGAGATGCCTGAAATACTGAAAGAAAATGAGGGTGGAGAAGAACAATGATGACAGGCTCAGAGACGAACATGGTCATTGGAACTCAGTGGGGCAATGAAGGCAAGGGAAGAATAGTGGACTTCATTGCAAACAGATCTGATGTCGTTGTCCGTTTTCAGGGGTGTTCAAACGGCGGGCGGACAATATTTGCCTGCGGTGAAAAATACAGGGTAAGCCACCTGCCCAGCGGGATCCACCATGACGGCAAAAACTGCCTTATCTGCGGCGGCGTGACGCTGGACCTTGAAAAGGTATCAGACGAAATAGCGATGCTGAAGGAGGCAGGAGTTCTCAAAGCCAGGCTTACCATAAGCAAGTCATGCCATCTTATACTTGACTATCATAAAAAACTTGATGTACTTGACGGTCGAATACTCGGTCATAACAGGAACAGGACAATGGTCGAACAGGGATTTGGACATAGCTGTTCTGACAAATACAGGAGGATGGGGATAAGGATAGCCGATCTTCTCTATCCGGACATACTCCTCGACAAAATAAAAGAGAACCTGAATGTAAAGAACGAATATTTTACAAAAATTTACGGGGAAAAGGCACTGGATCCCGACGAACTCTATGCAAAATGCATCCGTCTCGGAGAAAGGCTCATGCCGTACATAGGAGCCCCGGAAGAGATAGTTGAGAAGGCTGTATCAAAAAATCAAGGGATCCTCTTCGAGGCCTGCGACGGAGCTCTCAATGACGTTGAACGAGGTCTCTACCCATATGTGATGCCGATATCTTCGTTATCCGCGGCGGCGCTAACGGGGACAGGACTCAGGTGGAATTCTCCCATGCGGATAATCGGTGTTGCCAAGGCTTACTCGACAAGAAACGACGACGGTCCCTTCGTTACGGAAGAAACAAGCGCCGTGACTGCTTTTATCAGAAACAGGGGAAAAGAATTTACAGAGGTGACCATGGAGCCAAGGAGAGTTGGATGGTTTGATCTGCCTGCCCTCAGATACGCGTTGAAAGAAAACGGAGTACACTCACTTGCACTTACAAAGCTCGATGTACTTACAGGTGTGGATGAACTAAAGATCTGTACTGCATACGATGTCGATGGAGAAGAAAAAAAGATCCTCGACATAACAAACAGAGATGCCTGGAAAGCTCGACCTGTCTACAAGACTTTCGAAGGATGGAGAGAAGAGCTCTCTTTATGCAATGATTTCAAAACACTTCCGGTACAGGCTCAGGAGTTTATAAAATTTATCGAAGAAGAGGCCGGTGTTCCGGTTATTTGGGTCGGAGTCGGAGCGGACTGGGGAAAGGCTCTCTTCATCAGAAGGTAAGGAAGGTCAGAAAAATAGATTTCGAAAACTGTTGACATGTCTGGCGAAATCGGTATAATAGCTAACGTTGTTGCAGATGCGGTACGACTTTGCGAAGCGGGCGGATAGCTCAGCGGGAGAGCACCTGCCTTACACGCAGGGGGTCGTAGGTTCGAAACCTATTCCGCCCACCATACAACTGTAAAAAGTGGAGCTGTAGCTCAATTGGTCAGAGCGCCGGCCTGTCACGCCGGAGGTCGCGGGTTCAAGTCCCGTCAGCTCCGCCACTTTTTAACGCCACTGAGATGGCGGGATAGCTCAGTAGGTAGAGCAACGGACTGAAAATCCGTGTGTCCCCAGTTCAATTCTGGGTCCCGCCACCAGTAACTTATAAAACTATATTGCGGAAGTAGCTCAGTGGTAGAGCACAACCTTGCCAAGGTTGGGGTCGCGGGTCCGAATCCCGTCTTCCGCTCCAGAAAATTCAGATCCCCTGGTGAGGGGATCTTTTTTTTTATTGCCTTTAAAGATGTTGCAATAAATCAAAAGATTTTAGTTGTTCAGTAAGCGTCAAACCATCCGCACCTGTGCGGAATAATATTCTTCATTTAAAGTCTCCCCAACAAGTTAGCATGAAGGTAAGCGTCAAATATCCCGGACCTGGATAACGTCCAGAGATCCGGGATATTATTTTTTTGCACTAAAGACAAACAGTTGGACTGAGCCTCGGAAGTTTACTGTGCAGAGTTAATATTGTTTTGTTCCAGACGTAAGCTGTCAGGCAGATCTTTGCTCCAAGGCAGCAGCGTGTGATAGTTTTCTTCGGAAATGTTGGGCATGACCTCAAATATGTATTTGAGATATTCAAAGGGCCTGAGCCTGTTTTCTTTTGCCGTCTCAATTATGGAGTAGATTATTGAACTGGATTTTGCCCCTTTAGGAGTACAGCAGAAGAGCCAGTTCTTTCTGCCTATGACAAAGGGTTTTTTTACTGCGTTCCGCTCTGTTGTTGGAGAGCTCAAGTCTGCCGTCAAGATAGAAGGTCTCAAGGTATGGCCTCTGTTCCAATGCGTAGTGCAGGGCTTTGCCAAGTGCAGATTTCGGCAGCGCACAGACAGAGGAAGCCCATGTAAAGAAGGCCTCTGAGACAGGCTTGCTTTGTTCAGCTCGCTTTTTATGACGTTCTTCAGGAGTGAGATGTTCATATTCCCGTTCCAGTTCAAATAGTCTGCTGCAGAAATCAAGTCCTTTCTGAGAGACACTGTTTGTCTTTTCTTCAGGAGGGGCAGCCTCCACTGCTTCGTGGAATTTTCTTCTCGCATGAGCCCAGCAGCCGCAGAGACGAATTTCTTTCTGCAGTGTCTTGTAGCCCGAATAGCCGTCTGTATGTAGGTATCCTTTGAAGTCTTCAAGAAATCTTTTGGGATGGGCGCTCGACCTGGTCTCCCGGTATTCATAAAGTACTGCAGGTGTTTTAGTATATCTTCCTGTACGGTAGAGCCACATGAATGATTCCCTGCGGGATGATCTGCCCGGTTCTTTGAGTACCTGTACGACCGTCTCGTCTGCATGGAGTATTTCTTCCTGAAGTATCCTCTGCCTCATCTGTTCATATAAAGGCTCAAGCCAGTCCGAAGATGCGCGGATGAGCCAGTTGGCCATTGTCTGGCGGCTGAGGAAGAAACCCTCATTAAGGAAGGACATCTCCTGACGGTAGAGAGGGAGCGCGTTCATGTATTTCTGTACCATTATGTGGGCGATGGATGCTGCAGACGCAGCACTGCCTTTTATCGGGGCTACCGGCATAGGTGCCTTTATGACGGGAACTTTTATGTTCCCATGTTCGCAGCGGCGGCAGGAGTATACTTCACGTTCATGCTCCACTATCTTGACCTGCGCGGGAATTATTTCAAGCTCGCGCCTCTTCTCATGTCCCATGATGTGCATAGCACCGCCGCATTCAGGGCATATGCGCTCCTCTTCAGGTATGGAGTGCACTATACTCTCTACAGGGAGGGTTTCAAAATTGTCCTCTTTGCTGCCTGTGCATCTGCGTCTTGTATAGGTTATCTCTTCAACAGAGGGTTCAGGCATTTTTACTTCAGCTTCATTTTCAGCCTCGTCGAAGACAAGAAGTATCTGACGTGAATCAGAATCAGCCTTTTCGCTAGATTGGCCAAACTGACGATGCTTGCTCAGACGGAAACACTCTTCATAATACGCGACAAGCTTCGCAAGCTCAGAGTTTTTCTCCTCAAGATATGAGTTCTTGTCCTCAAGGTCTGAGGTTTTATGCTCAAGCTCATTGTATTTTGTCTTCAGTTCTTCCAGTTGACATATGACATTTTCCATAGGTAAATAATACAGTAAAAAACAGCATAAATCCAGTCATACCATAGACTTACAATTCCGACTATTGTGTTACGCAGACAGCCCCGGGACCACCTCATCCATTGAAAGTCTGCGGCGAAGTTTTGTTCCGGCAAGAAGACAGGAAAACTCATCTCCGCTCAGTGTTATCTTCTTTACTTTACCTTCTTTGGGCCAGGGGAAAGTTCCCTTCTCAAGGCGCTTCTGATAGAGCCAGAAACCATCATGATCCCACTCCAGGATCTTTACCCTGTTGCGGCTCCGGTTGCAGAATATGAACATGGCAGACTCAAATGAGCTGCAGACAAGACGAAGGTCCACAATAGACGACAGTCCGTCTATTCCCTTGCGCATGTCCGTAGATCCGCATATGAGATAGATCTGCTTGCCACGGTGATCGAACATAAAAAAATCTCCCCTTCAGGTAACTTGCTGGGGAGACTTTAGGCGAGGAAGATTATTTTGCACAGGTACGGATGGTTTGACGCTTACAGTCGTTTGTCATTTTTCTTTCGCTAAGTGGTACTAAACAGACAGATGCCCTTACAAATATTTGTAAAAGATTGCAATAATTAAGTTATTTGGTAGAATTGATTCATTGTGCTACTAAATTGCTTTTGTATCCAAAGAAAAAACAAGAACTTCGCTGCTAATAACTGATCCAGGATATCGATATCGCTTCCGAAAACAAGGTGCCATTTGTGACAATTACTTGCTGAATGCAGGAATTTAATAGATAGGCCGTTGACCAGACAAAAGCCTCTTCAAACAAAAATTTATCTACCCCACATTTTCCCGAAATAGGGCAGATTTTGACTTGCTCATATCACATACGGACAAACATAACCATTTACTCTATTACTTTGATTCGGCTGTCAAACAAGGAGGAATTTGATGGATACTTTATATGCTTGTATAAAACACAACATCACACTTGCGATCGAGAGATCCTCGGTTGCCATCTATGCAAAAATTGACGTTAGAAAAGCTGATTCCTTTGGACTTTGTTTGAATAAATATGTCCAAGGTTACCAATGCCTGCTTTCTGATCTGAACTTCACTCCTCTCACCGAAGAACCCGGCCTCATGCTTTTTGTACATAAAGAAAGAAACACTTCACCCTTTCCCGATCTGTCTAAACTCAAAAAAAACTGGACGAACGTATAATGACAATGGAGAGAGAATATGTTTGATGTCGCTGTGTAACCGGGTTATTCAGAACATCCAAAATTGCACGCAGGACCTGTATTTGCGTCCGATTTGCAGCAGTACAAGATAATAGTGTGTAGGGTTATAGGCTTTAGTAAAGAAAGCTATGTCTAGAAGTGTGTTTTACCTTGAAGTTAGGTAAGGATTTTGGCAATATTTGGATTATTAAGGTGTAAGAAAGCATCGCTACGCAGAAATTTGTGTCAGAAATTTAAAAATTCATAAAAACGAAGAATTAAAATAATAGATTTTCATATTTCAAATAAATACTAAGGGGCTGTATTATGGATAAACGATATCAAGTGTTTTTAAGCAGTACTTATGAAGACCTGAGGAAAGAAAGAGCTGAAGTAATACTGGCCTTACTTGAGCTTGACTGCATACCTTCTGGAATGGAGCTTTTTCCTGCTGCTGATGAAAGTACATGGGATATCATTAAACGATCTATTGATGAATGTGACTATTATATTCTTGTAATAGGTGGTAAATATGGTTCAATTTCACCTGATAATATAAGCTGGACTGAACGAGAATTTCGTTATGCCACTGAAATTGGTAAACCTAGACTCGCTTTTATTCACGGTGAGCCAGGTAAAATCATTAGCGAAAAGACAGAACAGACAGATGAAGGAAAGAAAAAACTAAAAGAATTTAAAGCCTTTGTTGAAAGAGAGCGAATTTGCAAATACTGGAAAACTCCAGGTGATCTTGGAGGTGTCGTAAGCAGGAGTATGACAAGGCTCATAAAAACTATACCTGCAGTTGGATGGATTCGTGGGGATGAAGCAAATGACGATTTAAAAAATGAAATTCTAGAACTACGCAGGAAATTAGATAAAACAGAGGTTGATCTTTTAACTGCGACTGAAAAACTGAATAGTCTTACACTTAAAGACTTTGATATAAAGGTTTTTTATAAAGAAAAAATTAAAATCAAAGCAAATATACATTTTAGTATTTCAAATGGGTTGCCGTATCCGAATCGCGATTACAGTCATATTACGCGTGAATACTGTATAGAGCTTCCGTTATCCGATGTTTTTTTGGCTGTTGCTCCAGAGATCACAAATGTACCTAAAAATCAAGTTCTGTGTATTAATCAAATAGCAAGAAGATATTTCGGTGCTGGATCTGATATGGTTAAAAAAACTATGAATCTACAAAAAAACTGGGAGGTAGTATCTGAAAATATTTTATCTGAGAGCAAAAACCAAATTAAATCTTTGCTTTGTATCAAATATAACCTTATAGAACTTAGTCCTAATGAAAATAAAGGTGGAGACTTATGGTCTCTTTCTCAAACGGGATTAACACTATTAAAAAAAATGATTTAATACAAGTATGACCAATACGGCATGAGAACAGAGATAAAAGTTTTATATCCACATTATAAAGTAAATTACCAATTACCAAATACCTAATAATTATAAAAAAACATATTACATCAATAAAAATATACAAAAGAGCTCATCGAGATGCTTTCAAAAAACAGGACCATCGACTGGCAGAAAAAAGAACAGGCACGGGCAAAGATGCGCTCCCTGGTAAAAAGATTGCTGAAGATATACAAATACCCGCCCGAAGGTCAGGAAGATGCCTTGAACAAAGTTATAGCTCAGTGCGAGATGTGGACGGATAAATGAGGTAAGCGATGTCGCGTAAAGGTATAACTGTAACGCTTTGAATAATATTATTGATTCAGTTTGGTCAGTATTTCTCTCATTGACAGAAAAGGAGTGAGTGCTATATTATTCCATACATTAACCTATAGGTTAACAACATGAAAAGGTATTATCACCCAAGCTTATCGGGTTGGAGGTATTTAACTTTTTCATTAGGTACCGGACAAAATGGCCGAAGTTGCCTTGATGAGTATCTCGCAAGCATAACAAAACCAAGCGTCTTCAACGGTTGCTACCGGCGGATTGGTCAACTTGCAGAAGGAACCCTGTCGCAGCGTTGGGAATTGTATCATTCATATCCGGAATGGGGAAACCCTCTTATTTCAGTTGTTAAATATCCAGGACACAGATTTTTTTTAGTCCATGATACAAATCAAATTTTGAGAAAAGATATCATTGTCTATATTCATTGTTCTGTGAAGAAAACTCAGAAAACACCAAAAACCGTTATAGCAAAATGTAAGAGCATGAGGGATTTTTACTTCGATAATTTATCTTCTATGGTAGATATTGAAGAGGAAATTAAGGAGTGATATAAGTGGAAAACCTTAGTACTAGGGTAGAAAAAGCAAAAAAAACCCCCGAATATTGGGCGGAAGTTGCAAAAATGGATTTTGCCGATAATCTATATTCAAAAATGGAAGAAAATGACGTATCTCGTGCTGATTTGGCGCGGCTTTTAGGTGTTTCAAATGCATATATATCTAAAGTTCTTAACGGAACAATAAATTTTTCGATTGAAAGTATGTCTAAGTTTGCATTTGCGCTTGGCTATAAAATTGATATTAATTTTTCTGACAAAGAACTATCTTGTGTCGCTAGTGATAGTTTTTCATCAATATCATTTGATAAATACAAGAAAAGAAATATTGAGCATGAGCTTAGGTGGAACTTGATAAACAACGAAGATAAAATTCAAAATAATACTTTAAATTACAGTATTATTGATGAAGAGAGAAAAAATAATGGACCTACAGATAACGAAACTGCCGCTTGAGCTTAATAGCTATTTTTTCCCTGAGTTCAATATTAATTTTTCTCCTTTGGAAAATGAAGGAGAAAAGTTTAGCGTTCCTGGAAATATTAACATCACGACTTCAGCAGATAAAAATAAAGATCATCCAGAGTTATGGGAAATTTCTGTGAGAGTACAAACGGTAAAGGGTAATGAAGAAAAGAAATTTAATCTTGAATTTAACGTTTGTGCTTTAGGTTTTTTTAAAAACACAGATAGAAAAGAAGAAAATGAATTGATGGACCACATGATTCGTTTGCATGGATCAGCTATTCTATTAGGGGCGATTAGAGAGCGTATCGCTGTGACAACAGGAACAAGCCCCTTTGGGCCGTTTTTTTTGCCTTCACTTGGCATGAGAATAGTTGATAACGACACACCTGAAGAGAATAAAAATAAGACAAAAAAGTAAGGTCAGGTTAACCAAGGTCCCATCGTTTATCAAAAGATGAGTTTCACCCATCCAACATCTCAACCGCCGACATTTTAACCTTTGGGGCAAGGTGGGCATACCTCAGGGTCATCTTAAGATCCGCATGTCCCAGCAACTCTCTGACCGTATTTAGATCCACTCCGGACATAACAAGGTTGCTTGCGAAGGTATGGCGCATGTCGTGCCAACGGAAGTTTTCTATCTCTGCTTTTTTTAGGGCGGTTTTCCATGCTTTATTGACGTTATCCAGCTAGTGTCAAATTAAGTTCGCAATTTCATTAGGACTCCTGTTAACCTACGCAGCTCTTGATGGTAATTTTTGTAGCGAGCCTTGACTTAAGTATGCTCTGTTCGCCGACCAGTCTTCCGAGTATTCGATCAGGTAGATCGTCACGAGCCTTATGTATGAATCAGCGTTAGGGAATATCCCGATCGATCTTGTACGCCTGCGGATCTCTTTGTTAAGGCGTTCCAGCATGTTGGTCGAAGATATTTTCCTTGGATCTACGTCCTCCAATCCATAGAAAGCCAGTGAATCATCAAGACCTTCTTCAAGTATCCTGACCGTCTTTGGAAAACGTTCTTCATGCTTTTCTGTCAGACGCTCCGTCCGGCGACGTGAGTCCTCTTCTGTCGGGGCGGTCCATATTTCTTTGAGTTCCGATGCGAATGCTTCTTCCCTGGCGATCAGGGCGGCCATAAGACGTTCGTTTTCATCTTTTGCGACATAACTTTACACAAAATCTAGGATAGACGGGGGTGCGGACAAAATCTTGGACTGTTGTTATGTTGCATAACCATGTATTTGCCCTGATTTCATGGACTGCGAAAGCTCCGAACTTATAGCTCTGATAAACCGGATAACTCTGACTGTTGACTTATTTTAAAGCGTCCATGCCGTCCAGTTCTGAAACTATGTTGTCAAAAGAGGGGCTTCGGAACATTATTCCGGGTTCACTGAGGTTTTCAGTCCAGCCGAATGTTTTGGAGATTTCAAGACAGTATTCGGGGATGCGTTTCTTTAACCCTTCCAGAATATCGGACTTGAATCTGGTGGTCGGTCCTGTAACAGCTATAGTGCAAAGGATAGAGTTAGTATTGTCGACGACTGGTCCGGCAATGGACGAGAATCCTTCCTGATATTCGTTTTCACAGTAACAGTACCCGTACTTGCATGTATGGTAGAGATCCCTCATCATTTTCTTTTTTTCAGTAGTTGTATACGGAGTCAGCTGCCTGCTCTCGCTTATCATCCTGTTCCGTTCTTCCGGATCTGCAAATGCAAGGAAACCTCTTCCTCCGGCACCAGCCCATATTACGTACTTTGATCCGACGGTAGGAGAAAATTTAAAATTGTGGAACGCAGAAGCTTTTTCCAATAATATGCGGTAGTCACCTTCCCTTACGTAAACAAGCGCAGTTTCACCACACTGGTCCCTGAGACTCTCAAGATACGGGTGTACGACCTTAAGGATAAAATCGTTTTGCTTCGCGCAATAGCCCAGAGAGTAGACTTTACGACCCAGGCTGAACCTCTTGGAGTGTTTGTCCCGATATAGGAAAGATTCCTTTTCAAGGATCCCGGTTATTCTCGATGCTGTTGAATATGGTATATCTACGATCTTTGATATCTCTGTAAGAGAAAGATCTTCTGTTCCCCTTGTAAAGCAGTTTAAAACAGAAAGTGCCCTTTCTATCGATTGGGTACCATTTTCAAGATTCTCATTTTCTTTTTTGACCATTTCTTCCTCTCCGATCCAAGCCATTGGATATTTTATCTCTTTATAAATATTTTAACTTACTTCCTATAGTTTGGGTTTTGGTTATACCCAGCGATAAAAATTCTTCCCAATACAGACAAATCAAAAACAAATTATATTGACACAGATCAAATAACCTGTATTATAGAATAACCACATACAAGATAATATATCCATAATATGGATATGTAAAGAGGGTAAGTTGAAAAGAGGGAAAAACAGTATGCAAATCAATATGCCTGTTGATGACAACGTGATCAACCAGCTGAAGATTTACGACATGGTAGAAATAACAGGGAAGATATTTACCGGCAGAGATGCAGTCCTTCCTAAAATAGTCAAGTGTATCGAAGAGGGAACATGCGAAGAAAAGGGCATCCACCTGACAGGAGGCGCTGTTTTTCATACTGCAGTGAGCCCGGCAGGAATAGGCCCCACTTCAAGCAATAAGGTAGACATTGAGGGAAGTATTCCGGCACTTTCTGAAGCAGGGATAAAAATGCACATCGGCAAGGGAAGCCTTAAGAAAGAGACAACAGAGGCTCTGAAAAAATATAATTCAATATTTCTTGTGACACCTCCTTCCACCGCATTTCTGACCGCCTCTATAAAGAGCAGGCGGGTCGTAGCATTCCCTGAAGAGGGAATGGAGGCACTTCACGAAATAGAAGTTGAGAATTTCCCGGCCATCGTTGCGATCGCGCACGGTGAGTCTATATACGACAAATAACTGAACAGAGGTAAATCGGATGATAACCAGAAAAGAGATCGTAGATAAAACAGCGGAGACACTCCTCAAGGCCAGTACAGTGTTCAGACCTGACCAGCTTGAAGCTTATAAAAGAGCGGCTGAAAGTGAGGATAGCGAGCATGCAAAGTGGGTCCTCAATAACATAATAAAGAATGCCGAGATAGCAGAGGATAAAGTGTTCCCTCTCTGCGATGACACAGGCATTCCTCACGTACTTGTTGAAGTAGGTGAAGATGCTGTCGTTCCCGCAGGTTTTTTCAGTGCGGTCGAGGAAGGTGTTGCTGAGGGACTCCGTAAGCTGCCTGGCAGGCCTATGGCAGTCAAAGGAAATGATTACGAACGCATAAGCCAGTCTGCCGGTCTTTCAGAAGATTCCTCCGACTTGGCGATGGCACCGATGCAGATAAGAAGGATCTCCGGTAAAAAGATCCGCCTTACTCTGATGATGTACGGAGGCGGACCGGAAATAAGGGGAAAGACGCTGAGAGTTTTCCACAAGCATTCAGTAGATACAGTTGTCAACGAAATGATCGAATGGGCTGTTGAAGGTGCAAAGCTTCTGGGATGTCTGCCCTGCATTCTCTCTTTTGGTATCGGACGGAGCAATCTTGAGGCTGCTTCACTGAGCATGGAAGCAATGGCGAAGGGAAATTTCACAGTCCAGTCTGAGATGGAAAAAAAGATAACGGATGAAGTCAATAAAGCAGGCTACGGTGCTTTGGGCCTTGGAGGAAAAACAACTGCTCTTGCAACTTTTGTCAAGGTAGGTCCACAACGTGCAAGCGGCATCAGGGTCGTTTCAATGAGATTGGGTTGCTGTTTTGATCCACGTCGTGCTGAGTGGGAGTTTGAAGCTTAGATAAAAGCTTAAAAAAATAAAAAGCTTAAAAAATATCAGGGGGTAGTGCAATGAAGATTTTTAAGAACGGCACAGTAGTAACAGGAGACGGAAAGACAGTACTTGAGAGAGGAAACGTTATCGAAGCCGACGGTCTGATAATGGACGTCACTCTGAGCTATGATGAGAACCTGGAATCCTATGCAGAGGAAGTTATAGACTGCACAGGAAAATGCGTAATGCCCGGAATGATAAACCACCATCAGCACGGCATAACCTTCGGGCCGATGTTTGCCAGCGGATGTGTCAACTACGGCGACGAATTCATCATGAGCCATCTTGACCGCAGCCTGCTTCAGGGACACACGACCGTTCTCAATATAGATGGTTTTGTAACAATGGACGAGGTCAGGGAGACCCAGAAGGTCCACCCGATCAGGATAAAGGCAGCCACTACACACGCCCCCACGAACTATCACGCCGGAGAACTCTGTGATGGAAAGGGCTTCCTCGAAAAACATAACGAAATGACAGTCGAGAAGATGCTTTCAGAAGGCGCCATCTGCATAGGCGAAGTCGGAGGCGGACACACCCTGGGAGGCGGCGGGCAGGACTACCTCTACATCCCCAGGGCGGTAAAGGAGCGCAAGGGTAAGGACATCGACTACCTTCAGGCAAGGGCGATGAAGCTCTCAGTCCTTGGACGCTACATTGAGGAATCTTACTACGACCGCGACAGGGTCGCGCAGGCCCTGAAAGACGCTAAGCTTGACAGTTTCCTTACACCGGAAGAGACGAAGGATATCGTTTACAAGACCACACTGGCCTCTGTAAAAGTTGCACTTGACGGATACCGTGAGGCAGCGATCCTTGCAAAAAGATACAACGTACCGCTCATGATCCACAACGCACCTACATCAAAGCATATCGTCCATGAAATCGCCAAAATGGGACTCAATACACTGATATGCTGCCATTCAAACTACCTTTTCACTAAGGATGAGTGTGTAGAAAATGGCCGCTACCTCAAACAGTTCCCGGGAGTGGTCCTTGATGCCGCTGTCCACGATCCATGGGGCGCAAAGGCACTTGTTGCAACACCGGAGAACCTCTTCGCATTCTACGAAAATGACCTGGTAGACATAATATCGACAGACTTCGCCGCAGGAAAGAGCGATTCCATGCTTGAGGCTATCCAGCATGCAGCGTTAGAAGAGAAGCTTGTTGGGCTTGCCAAAGCTGTGTACCAAGGAACTGCAAGAGTCGCAGAAGTGCTCCCGCGCCTTGCCCCGAACCTTGGCCTTATCAAGGAAAGCTACACGGCAGACATAGTTGTAACAGAATATCCTACGCTAAAAAATGTAGAGAGAGTCTACATTGGCGGCAAACTGGCAGCAAAAGACGGCAAGGTAATTCGCTAATTAGAAATTAAACACTAGTTTTAACCTTATACAAGGTAATTTTCAGTAAAAAACAGAAGGGAAATGATTTTAGATGAAGGTAAAAAAGGTAATCTGTTCCAAAGCACTTACAGGCTTTTATATGGACGACAAGCAGGCAATAAAAGCAGGAGCAAAATCTGACGGTTTTGTTTACAAAGGCGAGCCTGTAACCCCCGGCTTTAAGTCGATAAGACAGCCAGGTGTAGCTGTTTCTGTAATGTTTGTGCTTGAAGACGGCAAGATCGTTTACGGAGACTGCGCAGTCGCACAATATGCTGCAAGCGGCGGCAGGGAAGTTCCCAACACAGCAGATGCACTTATCAAGGTTATTGAGAAGCACGTTGTCCCTTATTTTGAAGGCATGGACATCAAAGAATTCAAATCAACAGCGGAAAGATTTGACCATGCAGTATTTGACGGCTATCAGCTTCCTGCATCCATCCGCTACGGAGTGACCCAGGCCATTCTTGAAACTGTTGCATACGAGCAGAAGCTCACCATGTGCGAAGTTGTAATGAATGAATACGGCCTGAAGGCAGATCTCACACCTGTACGTATAAATGCACAGTCAGGCGACGAGCGTTATACCAACGTTGACAAAATGATCCTCAAAAAAGTCGGCATGATGCCCCACGGACTGATAAACAACGTCGAAGAGAAGCTCGGCAAAGACGGACAGAAGTTCCTTGACTGGGTGAAGTGGGTGGGGAACCGTATAAAAGAGATCGGTGACGCTGATTACAAACCTGTTATGCGCTATGACGTATACGGCTGCATGGGTTATGCATTCAACGACGACCTTGACAAGGTGTTCGATTATCTTCTTAAGGTTGCAGAAGCATGTGAGCCCTATGAAGTTTTCATCGAAATGCCGATTGACCTCAAGTCAAATGCCAAACAGCTCGAAGGCATGAAATACCTCCGCAAACGTCTTGACGAAGCAGGATGCAGATTGAAGCTCATCATAGACGAGTATGCGAACACATATGAAGAGATAGTTGAGTGGGTGGATGCCAAGGGAGCTGACATGGTCCAGGTCAAGACCATAGACCTTGGCGGCATCAACAACATCATTGAAGCAGTTCTCTACTGCAAAAAGAACGGTGTGCTAGCCTACCAGGGCGGCACCTGCAATGAGACCGACAAATCTGCACTGGTCTGCGCAAACCTTGCAGTAGCGACAAAGCCCTTCGCAATGGCAGGGAAGCCCGGAATGGGTGTTGATGAAGGCGTGATGATCGTCAGCAACGAGCAGGAGCGTCTGCTGGCCATCCTCAAAGCAAAAATGGATAAAACTATCTAAAAAGAAATCATTGTTTTCCCCCTCGGCAATGACGCTTAAAAATATCATAGTATCATTGCCGAGTTTTCTTCATATTTTTTTGATCATTAAAGCCCCTTTTTTGGAGGAGTGGAATAAATGATAAGAGTAAATGTTGAAAAATGCATAGGGTGTAAGGCCTGTGAGCAGGTATGTCCATCGGATGCGATAAAAGTCGTGGACAATAAGGCTGTCGTAAACGATAACTGTGTCCACTGTGTCACCTGCATCAAGTATTGTAAATTCGATGCACTGTCTGAAGATGCCGTCGCTTCTGATACACTGCTGTGCCGCAACTGCGGCGTCAAGTGCCGTATACCCGAAGGCAAGGAAGGGGCCTGTAAAAGATTCAAAAATGAGTCCGGGCAGCTTGTGCTTGTAAGACCGCTTCAGATACCGACAAACACAAAGGTCGATCCTGAAAAGATCGCCATAACAAAACCGATAGTCTCTGCAGTAGGTGCAGGTGCAGCTTATCCGGACTACAAGCCTGCTCCTTATATAGTTACAGAAAAACGTGATGGTTTTGATGTTGTAACGGTCGTCACGGAAGCTCCCGTATCATACAGTTCCATGATGGTGAAAATCGACTCGAACGCCCATGTCGGTGACGAAGGTGCGTTGGTGCGCCGCGACGGCCGCGTAGTCGGCATAGTGACGACCGAACAGTACGGTTCTCACATCCTTATCCTGGGAGGAGTTAACAAGGTAAAGGGTCCTGACGGAATGTACGTTGTCAAGACTATGGCAGAGCTTGGAAACAAAGAAAAAGTAAAACTTACGGTCGACGGCGGGTGCAAACTGGAGCTTCAGGTAGGAGAACATCCGGTGATCAACGGAGAAGTTGATGACAAGATGAGAGTCGGCTGCGGCGGAGCCTGCTGCGGACTTTTTGCCCGTTCCCTCGCCCCTCTAATAGATGAAGCAATAATACTTGACCACCATATCACCGGCCTCTTTACGAAACATCCCGCCGGGGCAGAACAGAAACCGTACAGCGGAGTGACCCCTGTCGGCCGCCTAGCCACAAACGGACGCTATTTCTTTGAACACGGAGACGGTTGGGGCGGAACTAACATCAAAGATCCTATTGAGGCGATCAAAGACATTGATATGAGCATAGCCAAACCCGGTATGAAGATCCTGGTTGCTGAAACGACATGGAGAAAGATCGCGCTTTTCGAGATCCAGGAAGACGGAACAGTGAAGCCTGCCGTGATCTCCCCTGAAATGGAAGAATTCAGAAAGATGGCTGCCGGGTGTTGCGAAGACAGCAGGGTTTCAGCTATGTATTACGCCGGAGTTGGAGGCAGCGCAAGAGCAGGCGTCACTGTTGATCCTATCCGGATCACAAAGGCAGTCCACAAAGGAGATGCAAATCTCACGATAGCTGGCGCCCCGACTTTCATCATGCCCGGAGGCGGCATTACATTCCTTGCTGACGTAGAAAAAATGATCGAGCATCCGTTCAACTATACTGCCTCGCCTGCAGTCCTTGCCCCGATCGAATATACGATGACGGTAAAAACATACGAGGATATCAAAGGTCACTTACACGCCATGAGAACAAAGGAAGATGTCCTGGCAGAAGGAAGATACGAGTTTACTGAGCTGAAAGACTAAATTCAGGTTTTAATGTGTTGATCACATTAATTGCAAGGTGCTATATGCACATAATTTGAGAGGAGGAACATTGTATGAAAAAAATCATTGTTGGATTCATCATGTTTGTAATGGTTTTCGCATTTCTTGCCGGAAACGTCCCAACAGCCTCGGCTGAAGTCAAAAAGGTAGATCTGGCTATTTGCGGAGGGTCTATAGGAGGAGCTTGGGCAGCTATCGGAGAAGGTGTTGGAGAAGTAATCAGGCGCAGTTACCCGGGATCAAATACAGCTTATGAAGTAGGGCAGGAAGCAGCAAACCTCGCACTTGTCTCAAGGGGTAAGGTACAACTTGGTATAGCTCATGCTCAGCTGATCAACATGGCGGCAAAAGGTACACCTCCGTTTAAGGATAAAATGGAAAACCTGAGGGCACTATGTGTCCTTTACAAGGGTGCAGTAGAACATTTTATCATTAAGTCGGATATAGGAATAAACACATTTGCTGATTTGAAGGATAAAAAATACCCCTTGAAAGTTTACTTCAATACCAAGGATTCCTTCATGGACATCGTTGGAAAAGAGGTCATCAAGGCTGAAGGCATAGAAGCAGCAGAGATCGAGAAAATGGGTGGTCTGGTCAAAAACAGCTCGATGGGCTCATCCCTTGACCTTATGAGGGACGGAAAGATCGAGGCATACAGCAACGTTATTCAGGTCCCCTCAAGCCATGTTACTGATGCTGGTACGACTCTGAAGCTCAACCTTCTTCCTATGACGCCTGCAGGACAGAAAAAGGTAAATGAAGCTCTTGGAACATATTCAACAACTATCCCCAAGAGCGCTTACAACTTCCTTAAAGCTGATGTGCCGACAGTCGGAGCGACAGTTGTGCTTTTTGCCAGCACAGATCTTTCTGATGACGAAGCCTACGCGGTCTTGAAATCAATAAAGGAAAACTTCGACTATTTCCGCAACATTCACGGATCACTCAAAGGTCTTAAGCTTGAGGAACTGAAGGACGTAGATCCTGTTCCAATGCATCCGGGCGCAGTTAAGTTCTTCAAAGAAAACAAGTAAAGGCACATAACATCTTTCCTCAGAAGGGAGTTCGTCAAGCACTCCCTTCTGAGGAAAGAAAAACAGGGGTCGGATGTTTTGATTAATACGAAAAAATTCCATGTCATTGGAGAGGGCGTAGTTTTAGTAGACCACGGTCCTGTGACGATGACGCTTGAAGCAAAAAAAGAGGGTCTTCCCTTTACAGAAGCGGCACTTGCAGGAGCGGAAAAGGCCGTAGAGGTTTTTAATGACCTGGCTATGTATCTTGAAATAATCAGAAGACAGGTTTCAAAGATAAAAGACATCCCGGTGCATGCTCCTGATGCTGTAAAAAGAATGGTAAATTCAGTCAGGATGCTTAACGAGCCGGATTTCACACCCCTTGCCGCCGTTGCAGGAACAGTCTCTGACATTGCTGTAGAAGAGATAAGTAAATATGGATCAGATTTTGCAATGGCAAACAATGGAGGCGACATTGCCTGGAAAGTCAGCGAAAAAGGGAGAAAATCGATCAGGGCAGCACTTATAAGCGACATTAAAATTGGAAATAAGACCCATTGTCTTGAGGTCAATTCTTTTGAGGATATAAGAGGGATTGCCACCAGCGGGATGGGGGGGCGCAGTCTCACCAGGGGCATAGCCTCCGCTGTTACAGTTCTTGCTGAAAATTCTTCAATGGCAGATGCAGCTGCAACTTCGATCGCAAACGCATGTATATGTGACGATCCTGCTATAGTTCAATGTCCGGCAGAAGATTTGGATTACGGAACAGATATTAAGGGTCTTCTTGTTACAAAATCAGTCGGCAATTTAAAAATGAAAAGTGTTTTAGAAGCGCTCATGTCAGGGGAAAAAAGAGCGGAGTTACTTTTGAAATGTGGAATGATAAAAGGATCTGTGATTTTTGTTTCGGGTGAAATGGTCGTAGTAGGCGGGAAAGATAGTCAAAAATGCCTTTTTGAAGTTAAAAAACTTGATTAGAAATCATAAGCAACGGAGGTATTTAAATGGAACAGTTTAAGAGTATAGGGACAAAACAGAATTTTGTGGACGCATTGGATAAGGTCACAGGAAAGGCACAATATTTGGATGATATGGCATTTCCGGGGGCTCTTGTAGGCAAAATACTCAGGTCTCCTCATCCTCACGCAAAAGTAATTTCTATCGATACGTCAGAAGCCGAAAATCTTCCTGGAGTTGAGGCAGTAATTACAGCTAAGGATTGCCCTAAAATTAAATTCGGCATGGAAATTCCTGACGTAGATATGCTGGCTGTTGATAAGGTCCGCTATGTCGGTGATGAAGTAGCTGCTGTAGCGGCAGTTACAGACGAAATCGCAAGGGAAGCTCTGAAGCTCATAAAGGTAGAGTATGAAGTGTTGCCTGTTGTTGATGATCCGATAAAAGCTATGGAGCCAGGTGCTCCGTTGGTACATGACGATAAGCCCGGAAACATTGCAAAAGAATATCACATCAAACGTGGAAACGTAGAAGAAGACTTTGCCGCCTGTGATTATGTTTTTGAAAAAGAGTTCAGCACTCATCGTGTTTCAGGGCTTTACCTTGAACCATTTGGAGCTGTAGCCCATTGGGAATCTAATGGACGTCTGACAGTCTGGACAGGGATGCAGGCAGCCTTCCAGGCAAGAAACGAAATAGCTAAGGCTCTTGGTATCAGACCATCAATGGTCACAGTCAAATGCCCGTTTATAGGAGGAGCTTTCGGAGCCAAGATATGGATCCGTAACTTTCATCCCATTGCGGCGATACTTGCAAAGAAAACTGGTAAACCGGTCAAAATACTTTTGACCAGAGAAGAAGAACAACTTACCACACGTCCGAGGGTAGCTCCCAAAATGAAGGTCAAGCTTGGAATGATGAAGGACGGTACAATGGTGAGCAAGCAGATGACTATAATTGGGGATAACGGGCCTTACTCATGGGCTGCGCCAAAGGTCCTTTTGAATCTGTCTATGCGAACAGACTGTCTTTACAGATATAAATCTACCAAGTGTGACTCATACCTTGTATATACAAACCTTATTCCGACAAGCGGATTCAGAGGATATGGCAACAGCCAGAGCCATTTCGCGGTCGAGTCCTTTATTGATGAGTGCTGCAGGGAAATAGGTTTGGATCCTGTAGAAGTCCGTATAAAGAATGCAGTCCAAAAGGGTGATGTTACTCTTCACAGATGGAAAATAAAAAGTTGCGGACTACAGGACTGCATAAGGATAGCAGGAGAAAAGATCCGTGAAAACAGGCTTCCGGCAGAAGAACAGAACGGCCGCATTAAGCGTGGTATTGGCGTGGCATGCATGACCCACGTTTCAGGTAACAGAGGCGGAGAAAAATACGACGGATCTGCCGCGACAGTAAGTATGTTGGAAGATGGCGGACTTTTGATCTTTTCAGGTGAATCTGATATGGGGCAGGGAGCTAAAACTGTATTTGCACAGATCGCATCGGAAAAACTTTCGATACCTATCGATATGATTACAGTAATGCCACTCGATACCGACATATGTCCATTTTGCGTTGGAACATATTCAAGCCGTGTAACGACTCTTGGAGGGAAAGCTGTTCTACTGGCATGCGAAGAGCTTCTTTCAAGGATATTAGATTTGGCAGCTAAAATGACTTCGCGTCAAAGGGACACGCTTTACGTTGAAAATGGTTTGGTAAAGTGCAGCAGGGATCCTTCAATACTTTTGACGATCAAAGATGTTGCTACAAAAGCAATCAGGACAAATGCAGGAGTTCCATTGATAGCCAATGTAACATATGAACCACCCACAGAAGGCGCAGACGAAAACTTCTATGGGGACTACTCAAGTGCGTACACGTATGGGGCACACGGTGTTGAAGTTGAGGTCGACACTGTAACAGGCAAAGTCAAAGTTCTTCGTGTTATCGCTGTACATGATGTAGGCAAGGTCGTAAATGAATTTGGGCTTCAGGGACAGATAACCGGCGGAGTTGCCCAGGGTATCGGCTGGTGTCTTTATGAGGATATGCTCTTTAAAAACGGGGTGCCTGTTTCCACGGGGCTCCATGGATATACCTACATGACAATTAAGGACATGCCTCCGGTAGAAGGGATCGCAATTGAAACGAACGACCCGATGGGTCCTTACGGCGCCAAGGGGGTCGGAGAACCCACGCTTATTCCAACAGCACCTGCGATAGCAAATGCGATCCAGGATGCATGCGGAGTAAGGATCAGAGATCTTCCCATAACTCCGGAAAAAATGTTCTGGGCGTTGAATGGCAAGAAGACTAACTAGACTTGAGCATATGATCTGATCCTTAAAATAAGATTGAGGTGCTGAATTTTGAAAAATTTTTGGAGTATTTGTATGGAAGAAGGCAAGAAAAGGCTCTTTGAAGGAAGGGATGCTAAGGCCGTTACAGTTGTAGCGATCCTAATGTCCCTTTACCAGCTTGCACAGTCAACTTTTCTTACAATAGTTCCGCAGATGCATTATTCGATCCATCTTACATTCATAATGATACTCTGTGCGCTTATGTATACCCCATATTGTACGTGTGAGAGAGACGGTAAGATACCTGTCACACAGTGGGTATACGCGTTTGTTGTACTCCTCTGCGGCATATACTACATATCAAATATGGAAAATTATTTGACCCGAATGCCTCAGGTAGATGAACTTGCCACACTTGATATAGTAGTTGGGGTAATAACAGTAGTTGCGGTAATAGACCTTACAAGAAGATGCATGGGAATAATTTTGCCCAGTATAGGTTGCCTTTTTCTGGCATATGCTTTCTGGGGACACAAGATTCCGGGGATCCTTTATCACCGTAAACTTCTTGCGGTAGACATACTTGACCAATTGGTCTTTACAACAAACGGCATTTACTCATCGCCGATAGCTGCCGCAGCCACTTATGTTTTCATGTTCGTAATGTTCGGAGCTTTCTTTGCATCGTCCGGAGCCGGAGATTTCTTTTATAAATTCTCGATGGCTATTGCAGGACGTTACGCCGGTGGTGCGGGGAAAGTTGCAATCATCACAAGCGGTCTTTTTGGAATGATCAACGGAAGCCCCACTGCTAATGTTGTGACTACGGGTTCATTCACTATCCCAATGATGAAAAAATCCGGATATGACCCAACATTTTCAGGGGCTGTCACAGCAGTTGCCGCAACAGGTGGAGGTATCATGCCGCCCATAATGGGTACTGCTGCCTTCCTGATGGTCGAAATGGCGGGGATCTCCTATAAAAACATTGCTATCGCCGCGTTTGTTCCCGGTGTCCTCTATTATCTGGCTCTTCTGCTTATCGTCCACTTCAGAGCGAAGAAAGACGGACTTGAAGGCCTTGATGTAAAGGATCTCCCTCCTGTATGGGCAACTCTGAAAGAGGGCTGGATATTTCTTGTGCCTCTGGTAATACTTGTTGCAATGCTTATGAAAGGGTATACAGCCAACCTTTCTGCAGTGGTAGGGATATTAGCCGTCATAGTGGCCTCCTGGATGCGCAAAGAGACAAGGATGGGTTTAAAGAAAATTTTAAGCGCCCTTGAAGACGCAGCGAAATCTGCAGTCATAGTATCCCTTTCATGTGCAGTGGCAGGATGTGTAATTGCAGGACTTATGACTACCGGACTCAGTGGAAAACTGGCAAGTCTCATACTCAGCCTGGGTGGCAACAGCAGCCTTTCCGCGCTCATACTTACAGCAGCAATATGTACTCTCCTTGGAATGGGGATGCCTGTCGCTGCAGCATACTGTCTTACTGCTGCATTGTGCATTCCTTCGCTTTACGAGCTTGGACTTCAGCCCCTCGAGGCACACATGTTCGTAGTTTATTTTGCGACCCTCTCGGCTATAACACCGCCGGTCGCTGTTGCCTCTTACGCAGCCGCGGGTATATCCGAGTCAAATGCGGCAACAGTAGGTTGGCAGGCCTGCCGTATAGGGCTTGTCTCCTTTGTTGTACCTTTTATCTTTGTCTATGAACCAATGTTGATGGTAACTCCGGAGAATTTCTCGCTGGAAAGCGTATGGATAATACTGACAGCGACTATTGGAGTTTTTATCCTATGCGCCGGCTTGGAAGGATTTATGAAACGTAAGATACCTCTGATAATGAGAGGTCTTCTCGTTGCAGGAGGATTTTTGCTGCTCTATCCGGGAAATATGACGGATTACGCTGGGTTTGCAGTTTTAGCACTACTTATTGTTCAACAGTTTATCGGATTTGGAGGGAAACGAATTGAAAAAAGTTGAAAAGTATCTTTTTCCAAAAAATGTAGAAGAATGCATAAAAATGTTATCTGAAAACAGTGGAGAGGCAAGGCTTGTTTCAGGTGCGACAGACCTCTCCCTATGGATCAAAGACGAGAAAGTGTCTCCTTCTGTATTGGTAGATGTTTCTGACATGAAGGAAATGCGCTTTGTTGAGGTGTCAGGTGACAAGCTTGTCATCGGTGCTGCTATGACTCATGCAGAGATAGCATCAAATGAAACAGTAAAAAAATATTTTCCCGCACTTTCAGATGGATGCAGGAGCGTCGGCTCCCCTCAGATACGAAATGTTGCCACACTTGCAGGAAATATCGTAAGCGCACAGCCTGCAGCAGACTCGGTTGTACCAATGACCGCATTGGATGCCTCATGTGAGATAGTTGATGAAAAAGGCCCCAGGATCCAAAAGATCAGAGAACTTCCCAAAAAGGTTGGGGTAAGTACTGTTGATCCGACTAAAGAAGTTATAACTAAAATATTTATTGATATTCCAAAATGCAAGTATTGTACAGCTTTTAAGCGAATTTCGCCGCGTGAGGCAATGTCCCTGCCCGTTGTCAATGTTGCTGTAATGCTTATGGCCGATGCTTCCGGGACTATAACTGAGGCTCGGGTAGTTGCCTCGCCAGTTGATATCGTGCCTTTCCGTGCAAAAAAAACCGAGGAGTACCTTGTGGGCAAAAAGCCTTCAGAGGAAGTCTTTGAAGAGGCTTCAAAACTTGCGGGAGAAGAGGCATCTCCGAGAGATTCACTTCAGCGTGGTTCCGGAGCATATAGAAAAAACCTTGTAAAAGATCTTGTCGGGCAGGCATTGAAACAGGCTTCCCTGATTCTGGCTTAAGGAGTGATACAGATGCAGGAATTAAATTGTATTGTTAACGGTAAAAATATAAGCATAATGATAGACCCTTCACACACGCTTGCGGATGTTCTCAGGGTAGACCTGGCCCTTACCGGGACAAAAAAGGGCTGTGAAGAGGGAGAATGTGGTGCCTGTACTGTCTTGATAGATGGAGTTGCAGTTAACTCATGCCTTATTCCGGCGATGAAAGCGACAGGTAAAAATATACTCACTATCGAGGGACTTATCAACGATGATGAACTTGATCCTATCCAGGAGGCATTTATAGAAGCAGGAGCTATACAGTGTGGATTCTGTACTCCAGGAGTGGTAATGTCAGCAAAAGCGATGCTGATGCGTGATGAATCTCCGTCAGAGGAAGAAGTAAAGGAAGAGCTTTCGGGGCATTTCTGCCGCTGTACAGGATATCTCCAGTTTTATGATGCGATAAGGATCGCATCTGAGAAGATCAAAGCCCGCAAAGAAGCAGGCAGATAAAAATAACGTCTTATAAAAAATTCAAAATATGAAAGATCTGTGCTGGGCAAAAATACTTGCTCTCCGCAGATTTTTTCATATAAAGAACATTAAATACTATTTTCACAAAGCAGGGAGAGAGCTGAACATGCAGAGATCAGGCTTGTTTTCTCCAACTAAAATGAACAAAAGGAGAAATTTCTAATGGAATTGTTAATATTAATTTCACTGATCGTTTTTTTGGATATTTGTGTATTTCCAACAGCTATTCTGCATGCAGCAACACTGGATGTCAAAGAAGTAGGGAGCTTTTATGTGGGAGGTGAACCTGTAACTATTAAACTGACTCAAGAAGATTTTTTGAAACTTGATTTTATGGACGCAACCGGAAATAAATATAACCCAAATGGAATTTATGAGACAGGGCAGATGTACGTAAATTATGTCCTTTTAGAAAAATCAATGGCTAAGTATCCGTTAATGATGTGGCATGGAGGCGGATTTTGCGGTTCAACATTTGAAACTACTCCGGATGGGCGTTTCGGTTGGCAGATGTTTTTTTTGAAAGCAGGACATGATGTATATATCTCTGATTCAGTTGAAAGGGGCAGATCTGGATTTTCAATGTATCCGTATATATACAAGACTCAACCGCAGGCTAGAAATAAGGAAGAGATGTGGTCTCTTTTTAGGATCGGTTCGGAATATCATGGTCTTAATGGTAAACCTGTGCCTTTTTCAGGTACACAGTTTCCAATTGAATATTTTGATCAGTTTGTGAAGCAGGGGGTACCGCGTTGGACAGACACCGATCCCTTGATTTACGGAGCCTATCTAAAATATTTGGATAAAATGCATGCTCCTTCAGTAATAATTGCACATAGCCAAGGCTGTAAATTTGCAATGCAAGCTGCTATTGACCGGCCGGAAAAAGTTAAAGGGTTAGTATTGCTTGAACCATATACGTCTCTTGACACTAAGGGGTTCGATGTTTCTGAAATGGTTGAAACGCCGTTGCTTGTAATTTACGGAGACTTTTTGCCTAATCATCCTGAATGGGTCAAATGGGTTGAAGGCGTAAAAAGAACGTTAACGGATCCTCTTATTAAGGCCGGAGGAAATGTAATATGGGTGGACCTTCCTTCTAAGGATATCAGAGGTAACGGACATTTACTTTATCTCGAGAAAAACTCTGATGTAATCGCTCAATATGTCCAAGACTGGATGACAGAACAAAAGTTAATGAAATAAGTTTATGAAAGGATGATAAATCAATGAATCGCATAGGTCTCTTTTCTCCGATAAAGATAAACAGGATAGAACTTAAAAACAGGGTGATAATGTCTCCGATGTTTACAAACTCGGCAGGCCCAGATGGGTTTGTTTCCAAAAATACGATCAAGCACTACGTTGACAGGGCCCGTTCAGGCGTGGGACTGATAATGACTGAGCATACAAGCGTAAGCTCAAAATACATCCATGCAGGGCTGAGGCTTCAGATAAGCAAGGACGAGCACATCAACGGGTTTAAGAGCCTTATTGCTGCTGTTCATGAGGAAGACTGCAAAATCGGGCTGCAGATCGCACATTCCATTTACGGCGTAGGAATGAAGCCTCATGAGCTTACGAACCAGGAATGCTACGGTATAATCGACGATTTTGTGGAAGGAGCAAGAAGGGCCTATGAAGCAGGATTCGATGCTATTGAGCTTCATTATGCCCACACTTACACGATGGCTGATTTCATTTCCAGACGGACAAATCTTCGCACTGATGAGTTTGGCGGAGATGTCTACGGAAGGATGTTCATCCATCTAGAGATACTAAAAAAAGTGAGAAAGCTTGTCGGTCCCGACTTCCCGATCTTCGCAAGGATCAGCGCGGAAGAATTTGTGCTCGGAGGAAACACGATAGTACAGAGCAGGATATTTGCACAGGAACTGGTGAAAAACGGAGTCGACTGTATGGATGTATCCGCAGGCGTACGCTTTGACGATGCTCCTGTACAGGGCTACTCAGACCAACGCGGCAAACCGACTATTGAATATCCTGACGGACCGAATGTCTACCTTGCCGAGGAGATAAAAAAATGTGTAGACGTACCTGTAGTTACAGTTGGCAAGCTTGGTAACCCTGAATTTGCAGATGAAGTGATCGCCACAGGCAGGGCTGACATGGTCGCTCTTGCAAGGCCGCTGATCGCAGATCCAATGTGGGTCAAGAAGGCTCAGGACGGCAGGCTGGACAGGATAACCGAATGCCTTTACTGTACAGAATGCCTGTACGAGAGACACGACCCGACGGCCTATGTACACTGCATGAGGTACACATGTCAGAACGCATGTCCTTCAAATGTAGAAGTTCCTCTTTACCTTGACTTTGCCAGAAGAGGAATGTACAAAGAGGCATATCAGGTAATTCAGACAGAATTACCTCTGGTGCTTACCTGTGGGCGTGTCTGCAACCACCCCTGTGAAGCCATGTGCAACAGAGTAAAGATCGATGAGCCAATTGCCATCAGAGGAATAAAAAGATTTATTACTGATACACTTTATGAAAAAGAAGGCAGATTCCCTCTGCCCAACATGGAACCAGCAAACGGCAAGAGGATCGCAGTTGTAGGTTCAGGCCCCTCAGGCCTCTCCTGCGCATTCTACCTTCAGAAAAAAGGATATTCTGTCACAGTATTCGAAGCGCTTGATGTCATAGGCGGAATGCTCGCTGTAGGGCTTCCTGAGTACCGTTTGCCAAGGGAAATGTTTGAAAGAGAACTTGATGTTTTCAGAGAGATGGGAATAGAGTTTGTCACAGGGACCAGAATAGGTGTGGACATCAGGCTCGAAGAACTAAGATCAAAGGGATATATGGCAGTATACCTGGCTGTAGGAGACCACAATGACAGAAAGCTTGGCGTACCCGGAGAGGATTCTGATGGAGTAATGTCAGGCGTTTCGTTCCTCCGTACCCAGAGACTTGAAACGAAGGCAGACCTTAAAGGAAAAGAAGTAGTTGTCGTTGGCGGCGGAAACGTGGCAATGGACTGTGCAAGGACCTCTATCAGGCTTGGAGCTTCCAAAGTATCTCTTGTCTGTCTTGAAAAAGAAAATGAGATGCCTGCACATGCGGATGAGGTAAGGGAAGGCAAAGAAGAGGGCCTTCACGTAGTAAACGGATGGGGTCCTAAAGTGATCAATGCTGATAACGGCACAGTGAAAGAGGTCGTATTCAAAAAGTGTGTCTCAGTCTTTGACGCTTCCGGGCGCTTCTCACCCTCTTATGATGACTCATCGACAATGACACTGAAGGCAGACATGCTGATCTGTGCAATAGGGCAGGCACTCAGCTGCGATGTAGTATGCGATGAATGCGGACTGGTTGAGATAAGGGGCAACGTGTTCAGAGCATCGTATCACGGGATCACCCATACACCCTGGATATTTGCAGGCGGAGACTGTGTTTCCGGCCCTGACTCGGTAGTTTCGGGCGTCAACAGAGGAAAGCAGGCAGCATCTTCGATCGACCGCTACCTTGGTGGTGACGGACAGGTTATAGATCGCAAGACACTGAAAAGAGAGCTTACAAAACCTGTAGACGAAACAAAAGCTGACCGTGAAGTTATGCCAATTTTGTCACCGGACGAAAGAAAGAGCTGTTTCTGTGAAGTTGAAAAAGGCTTCAGTGCTGAACAGGTAGAAAAGGAAGCCGGCAGATGCCTCAGGTGCGATGTTTTAAAAATCAGCATACTTTAGAAGTAACTGTCAATGTGGAGGTGTCAATCATTGGAGTCTGATAAACTTGCGATAGTCAGGGGCGGGGGAGATCTAGCAACAGGTGTCATATACAGATTATGGAAGGCCGGATACTCAGTCCTTTCGCTGGAGATCTCTGCTCCTTTGGTCGTGAGAAGAACTGTTTCCGTCGCCTCTGCAGTATTTGACGGAGAAGCAGTGATCGAAGACATGAAGGCTGTCAGGATAGACTCTCTGAATGATTTTTCATGTGACCAAAGCAGGATATCTGTTTTGGTTGACCCCGAAGGTCTTTCCATCAGTGCTATAAAGCCAGACATTCTTGTAGACGCAATAATGGCAAAACAGAATCTTGGAACCAATAAAAACATGGCCCCTGTTGTGATAGGAATAGGCCCGGGTTTTTCCGCGCCGGATGATGTCGATGCAGTAATCGAAACAAAACGGGGACATTACCTGGGCAGGGTCATCAGAAATGGATCTGCCATACCCAATACCGGTGTTCCCGGGATTATCAAAGGCTACACTGTTGAAAGGCTGCTCAGGTCACCGGGTGAAGGCTGCGTTACCCCTGTAAAAAGCATAGGCGACTCAGTTATGCCAGGTGATACGGTTGCTCATGTTGAAGGTCTTCCTGTATGTTCTCAGATAGAGGGAATAGTCAGGGGATTGATACACCCTTCGGTAAAAGTAAAAAAAGGGCTCAAGATAGGTGACATAGATCCAAGAGGAGAAAGGGAACACTGTTTCAGCATTACAGACAAAGCCCTTGCCATAGCCGGGGGAGTTCTGGAAGTCATAATGAGCTCATGATGCTTTGACGGAATAAAAACTTATCACTTTCCTGAAATAAGAAAATCAATTAATTACATGGCAGCCACTGACAGTTTGTGTCGTGACTGCCTTTTTCATATCTTCCCTCTGTTATAATTTTGACATTAAAAACTAATAGTAAGATAATCGGATGAGGTGATCAGATGGCGCAGAAAAAGGTAATAGTTGTTGGTGCGGGAGGCGCAGGTCTTACCGCGGCAATAGAAGCCGCTATGGCCGGAGCTGATGTTACCGTAATATCAAAGACTTCGGCGGGTTTGGGAACGTGTACTGCTTATGGAGCCGGATTTTTTACGCTTCCGGTCTGCGGTGTGACCCCGAAAGAACATTTTGCAAAGACTATAGAGGTAGGAAAGGGAATAAATGACCCATCTCTGGTTAGGATCCTTTCCGAAAAGAGCGAAGAGAGCCTTAAAAGGCTTGCTGAGCTTGGCGTGAAAATAGAATTTACACGCGGAAGTGCAAACACACGGTCTACCGCCCCCAATGAACTGATGGGAGGGGCAGGGTTTGTAGGGCAACTGGTGGAGATCGCAAAAAGATCCAACGTCAAGTTTATGGAATGGACAGTCGTCACGTCTCTTGATCTGACAAAAGAAAAGATCTCCGGCGTCAGCGCCGTTGACTGGAGAACAGGAAGGACCTTATCGTTGCAAGCTGACGCGGTAATTATAGCAACGGGCGGAGGCGGGCAGATCTACAGGAGGAGCGACAACCCGTCAAGGATGACAGGCGACGGCTATTCGCTTGCAAAAAGAGCAGGGCTTGAGCTTATAGACATGGAGTTCGTACAGTTCTATCCCATTGGCTGGGCGGAGCCCGGGTTGCCCGTATGGCTGGCAGACACTGGTCTTGTTGATCATATTAGGATCACAGACGAAACCGGAGATGAATTTTTTATCAAGGCAATAAAAGAGTGGGGATATATAAACGGTGCTGAGGCCAACCTCTTTGCGAGGGACAGATGCTCTGTCCTTATGGCAAAAAAAGAAGAGAAAGGGCCTGTGTTTGCCCACCTTGAAGATGTGAGCGACGAAAAATGGGAGGATCGCGGGCTTAGATATTCGCTGACGATAGACCACAGATTTTTCGACCATTTTAGGCGGCCTGTAAGGGTATCTCCGATACAGCATTACATGTCCGGCGGGATAAAGATAGATACTGGGTGCAGGACAGGCATCTCCGGCCTTTATGCATGCGGGGAGGCCACCGGTGGAGTTGACGGGGCAAACAGGATCGGCGGGAATGCATTTTCAAACATAGTGACTTTTGGGATCATTGCCGGAAGGAACGCGGCAGGGGGCGACGCATGGGAGACAAAATTCCACCACGAGCCGGAATGCTGCCCGCCGGTTGCAAATTCTGAAAAAGGCACAGCGCCATCAATTCTGAGGTCAGAATTGCAGAAAACTGCCTGGGATCTTCTTGGACCGGTGAGAAGTGAAAAAAACATCATTCGCGCGCAGTCGAAGATACATGACATTGCTGATAGGAAACTCATGATAAGCAGACCGACAGAGATGCTTCTTGCACTGGAGATGAGAGGGCTGACGGATACAGCGTCTGCTGTCGCCGATGCAGCGCTCAAGAGGAAGGGCTCGCTTGGTACGCATTTCAGGGAAAATGATTGATTACAGTTCAGTAATGATTGAACGAATATAACAGCGTAAGTTTTTGTCATGCAAAACTGTATCAATCTTTTTTACCCGTGTGATATCATAAAATCAAACTTATCTTGAATATTCGAAGACCATCAGAATGATTAAAATGCGATAAAAAGGTTATAATTATAATAATTCTTGTTTTTAACAATTTGTAGAAAACAAGCTCTTTATTATGAAATTGCAACAGATAAGAACAGGCCTCGCGTTTTAACAAACTTACAGAGCGTTTTATCTTTCTGATAAAAGGCTCGTTTTTGATACCTATCGGCAATTTCTTTCAGGGGAGGTAATCCTCTTGGCAACAATAGGGGAACGCGGCAGTAAAAATATCACAAACGCAGCGGTAATTGCTGCCCTTGTCTTTATATTTTCAGCCGTGATATTTATGAATATGACATACAGCAATGCCAGGAAAGAGGTCTTTGCTTCGATGCATGACCTTGAAAAGCAGAATGTTGTCATGCTTAGGCAAAATCTTCAGATAAACAAAAACTTTGTGTCGAGCATTTCTGTAAATCTGGGCAGACTGACACCGGACCTCAACTCAGCCGAGGCTATAAGGTTCATCAGAGAGCAGAACTGGTTTACCGATTTTGGCGCTCTCTACCTCATTAACAGGAATGGGAATATGTTCTTTGGCACCGGCATTGGCGATGAAGAGAGAACATATTACAGAGACCTTATGTCAAGAAACATTTTTTATCCCGACATTAAAGTGTTTAGTTCTGAAACAGATCATTGTCTCACTATTAACTCCCCTGTAAGGCACAACGATGAGGTCATAGGGGTCCTTTCTGCACGATTTTACAGGGACAAACTGAATGCACTGGTCACTTTTGATATTTTCAAGGGTACGGGATATTGTTATCTTTTGTCAAAAGACGGAACTATTATCGCCAGGTCAGACCACCCTTCAGCAAATAAAAAAGCAATGACCCTAAGTGAGCTTTTTTCATCTGTACCCGGAGGTGCTGACGGAAAAAAATATTACACTGCTATTGCAGACGCAATCAAAAAAAATGCCTCAGGAGAAATGATATATCCTATCAAAAGCGGCAACAGAGCTGTGAGTTATCTGCCTGTAGAAATAGCAGACATGTACCTTATCACTTCTGTTCCCGAAGATGTGGTCTTTTCCGCAGCCTCAGGGCAATTCTTCAAGGGATTGGCATTCGTGCTGGTATCCATAATTACTTTTGCATCAATTATGTACTATTTCTTCATTGCCATTAAGAAAAATTCAGAGATCATCGAAAGTACGAACAGGGAGCTTTCTCTTCTGCACGACAGTATGCCGGGCGGCATTGTGCGATATGTCCGCGAAGGGTCAGAATGGAAAATAAGATCCACAAACGAGAGGTTTTACGAGCTGATAGGCAAAACAAAGGAAATATTTGAAAAAGAATGCAATAATAACATTTTGAACATTTTGTCGGCTCCTATCTCTGAAGAAAAAAGAAATGATTACGCAAAAAAAATAATGAACGAAGAGGCTTTTGAGTCCGAATTAAGACTGGATATGGAAGACGGCAGCACACGATGGATTTGTCTCAGCGTGGATTACGTTACCGGTGATGAGGAGACCAAAGAGATAGTTGCGATCCTTTCTGATATCACAGACATAAAAATGGCCGATCAGGAGCTGTATATTAACAAGGAGCAGTTTGATATCGTCAAAGAGCTCACCAGCGTAATATTCTTTGAATGGGACATTAAAACGGGCCGGATCTCTCATTCCGATAATTATTTGGATTTCTTTGACGCTCTCCCCAGTTATGATAATTTCCCTTACTGCCTGGAAGGATACGAAGCCTTTTCACAGGAAGACGCACAAGATATCATTTCCCTTTTTGAACGGGCTGCCGAAGGACTCAAGGAAAGCTCTTTTGAGGTAAGGGCGGTAAATAAATACGGTGATCCTTTATGGTATAAGGTCTCAATGTCATTAATTGCGGATGAAACTGGCAATCCCATAAAAGTGGTTGGCATACTTTCTGACATAGATGAGCAAAAAAGAAAGCTGCTTACTGCTGAGGAGAGCGCAATGAAAGATCCACTTACACAGCTTTTTAACAAGGTATCGACCAGGGATCTTATCGAAAGTTATATAAGCGGCAGAGAAGGCCAGGGAGCATTTATGATGCTGGACATAGACAATTTCAAACGAGTCAACGATACTCTCGGACATCTCTATGGTGATGCGGTCCTAAGTGAATTGGCTCACACCCTGAAATCACTTTTCAGGGATTCTGACATTATCGGAAGGATAGGCGGCGACGAATTCGTAGTATTCATGGCTAACACCAGCGATACCGCTGTAATACGTTCTAAAGCGGAGAAAATTCTGAACGCATTCAAACGGTCATTCCGCAAAGAGGGGAATGAATATGGAATATCATGCAGTATCGGAATTTCATTATATCCATCGGATGGGACAACATACGAAAAACTGATGCAGAAGGCAGACCTCTCGCTCTATTTCTCTAAGAACAGCGGAAAAAATCAATATACTATCTACACAAATTCAATATGTGAGAGTGATCTGCCCCAAGACAGGTTGACAGGAGAAAGAACAGAGATCAACCAGAGGCAGGGGCTGGTCCAGAAAAATTTCAGGGAAAATGTGGCTGAATACATCCTTAAACTCTTCAGCCAATACGAGAACGTTGATACAGCTGTGCCAATACTCCTTGAGTTTGTGGGAAACTCCTTCAAGATGGGGAGGATGGATGTCTCTGTCTTTTCAGAGGACGAGACATACTACGATATCCTATACGAGTGGTGCGACGAGGGAGTGCCCCCGCTTAAAAGAGAAGGAAAAACGTTCCCTGCTGATGAGTGGTCCTCAATAAAAGCTCAGCTTGACGAGAACGACATACTGTTGTGCGAAGAAGCCGAAAAAGGCATCCCCGACTATCTTGAGAATGACCACATGAAGGTGCGGGGCGTCAAGTCGACAATGCTCTGTTACATAGTCGAAAGTGGCAAAAGGAAGGCTGTGCTTGCCTTTGAATATTTTAAGGAGAAGCATATCTTCACAAAAGAGGAAAAAGACACTATAAGGACAATATCAGACACAATAAGCCTCTTTGTCCTCAGAGCGAGGGAACGAGCCCTTTATAGTGAGAAAATTTCCCAGATGAAAAACTGGGAAGTAATGTTGGATGAAACAGATGACGTTGTATACGTAAGCGACGCAGATAACTATGATCTCCTTTATCTGAATAAGGCAGGCAGGGAACTTCCGTGGATCAAGGGAAGAGACTTCAAAGGCAGCAAATGCCATGATTTTTTCTATGGAAATGATCAGCCTTGCTCTTTCTGTACGATGCATCTCCTTTCGAGGGATAAATACTATGTCTGGGAAAATACACACACAGATTCAGGAAACCACTATTTGCTTAAGGATAAACTTCTGGACTGGGACGGAAGGCTTGCCCGGATAGAATGGGCGATCAACCTGACAGAGAAGCAGGAACAGCAGAAAATGCTCTCTTCAAGGCTGAAGATCGAAAAGGCGCTTCTGGATGGGATCGGTGAGATGACTTATGCAACCAGCCTTGAAGAGTCTATGAACATCATCCTCAGGCGTGTGGCGGAACTCTACAGGGCAGACAGGAGTTACATGATGAGGATCAACGAAGACGGACAGACGATAAGCATGACCAATGAGTGGCTTGCAGAGGGAGTGGCGCCCGAAATTGGCAACCTCCAGAATTTCCCGCTGGACAGGTCACCGCTTTGGCATAATGCATTTTCAAAACAGGAACCTGTATTCCTGACTGACATTTCTGAGTTCAGGGAGAGCGATCCTGATGAGTACGAAAGGCTTGCCATCCAGGGGATAGAGGATATGTATGCAATACCCATAACGATAAAAGGAAAGTTCTGGGGATTTGTCGGTGTCGATACCCCGAGAAGGTACAAGGGGGAGATGTACGTACTTGAATCAGTGGCATACTTTGTTGCAGACGAGATAAGCAAAAGGCGGATCATTGAGTCGTCAGAGGAAAAAGGAGGATAAGTGAGCATGAGGAAGATATTCCGTTCCCTCTTATTCTGGGAAGGCCTCTCATTTACAGTCGCATTTTTGGGGAGCAGGGCGATGGACGAAAACTCTATGCTCTGGTACAGCGGTCTTGTCCGCTCTTCATTGACTCCTCCCAACATAGCCTTTCCCATAGTATGGTCTTTTCTCTACGCACTGATGGGATATTCTGCTTTCAGGGTTGCAAGGAAGGCGGAATTCAGGGCAATTGTGCCCTACTTGGTACAGCTGTTGCTGAATCTTGCATGGAGCTGGGTCTTTTTCCACTACAGACAGCCATCCTGCGCCCTAGCAGTCCTGTTTCTGCTAATTTGTTCCCTCCTGTGGACTGCTGCAGAATTTACAAGGCATGACCGCCCTGCAGCGGCACTTCTTATTCCTTATGTTCTTTGGGGATTTTTTGCCTTCTGGCTGAATTTATACGTAGTGATCCATAACTGAACCTGATACTGCCTTATTTTCGATACCTAAAAGGAGGTACCAAAATGAAAGAGATCAAGATGTTTATGTTCGAAAGCTGTCCGCACTGTGCCAAAGCAAGGAAGTTAATATCGTCGCTTCTTGACGCCAAGCCGGAATACAAAGAGATTCCGTTTGTGATGATCGACGAAAAACTGCAGCCGGAAGAGGCTGACAAGTGTGATTACTTTTACGTGCCATGCTTTTTTGTAGGAGACGAAAAGGTACATGAGGGAGCGGTGGACGCAGAGAAGGTAAAGGCTGTCTTTGAAAAAGCAGCTGAATAGGAAATCTGATAAGACTGGAAGGATCCACATGAAAGTTGACGATATCGAAATATTGAAACTCATAGGCAATACCCCGCTCTATAAACTAAGGACAGAGACGGGGGGAGCCGATGTATGGATAAAACTGGAAGGTTCCAACCCCGGAGGATCGATAAAGGACAGGGCAGTATGGGGAATGCTCAAAAGAGCTGAGCTCAGAGGCGACCTGAAGAGCGATACGGTCCTTGTGGAGCCGACAAGCGGAAATACAGGCATAGGACTTGCGCTGCTTGGAAGAGCTATGGGGCTGAGGGTCGTACTCACAATGCCTGAGTCGATGTCTGTAGAGAGAAGGACGATACTATCCTCCTTTGGCGCAGAACTTATCCTTACTCCCGCAAAGGAAGGGATGCAGGGGTCTGTAAATGCCGCCTGCGAGTTTCTCTCAAAGGAGAAAAACGCACTTATGCTGGACCAGTTTTCAAACGAAGGCAATCCATGGGCACACGAGATGACTACAGGTCCTGAGATACTGAGGCAGGTTCCGAAGGACAAAAAAATAGCGGCTTTTGTAGCGGGGTTTGGCACAGGTGGGACAGTAAGCGGTGTTGGAAAAGTGCTTCGCAAAGAGTTCCCCGATGTGAGAATAATAGCTGTTGAGCCTCTCGCCAGCCCGATCGTTACAGAGGGCAGATCCGGTCCTCATAAAATACAGGGGATAGGTGCAAATTTTGTTCCCAAAAATCTAGATAGATCAACTGTTGCGAGTTTCGAAAGGGTAAGCGACGAAGATGCCCTTGCGACAGCCAGGTGGCTTGCTTCCGAAGAGGGGCTTTTCAGCGGCATATCGACCGGAGCAAACGTATGGGCTGCACTTCAGGAAGCAAAAAAACTTCCGCCAGATAACATAGTTGTCACTGTCCAGCCTGACAGGGGAGATAAATATCTCAGCATTTTTTCGGTATAATGCAAGGGTCCCTGCGCAGTGCGGGCATGACATTAAGGAGTGATGAGATGTCAGGATATAAAAAGATAGAGCTTGTCAAAGAACAAAATGTTGCAGTTATAAGAATGAATTCCCCCGAGTCGATGAACGCTCTTGAAAGTCTCCTCTTTGAAGAGCTCTGCGACGCGACATCAGACGTTGAAAGAGATGAGTCTGTAAGGGCTGTGATACTTACAGGAACAGGCAGGGCATTTTGTGCCGGAGGAGACCTGAAGAGGTTTTCAGAGGGATTTGATGCCAATGAAGGTTATCTCTACATGAAAAGGTTTGCCCCCTGGGTCAGTCAGTTTGCGGGTATGTGCAAGCCGACCATTGCCGCCGTGAACGGATACGCAGTCGGAGCAGGCTTCTGCATCGCACTCCACGCAGACATGATCCTTGCATCAGAGGACGCAAAATTCGGCATGGCATTTGCAAACGTGGGACTGATCCCTGACCTTGGAGGCCTATATGCACTTCCGAGGCTGGTGGGTCTTCAGAAAGCAAAAGAGCTTGTATTTACAGGAAGAAACATTTCTGCTGCCGAAGCAAAAGAGATCGGGATAGTGAACAAAGTCACACCCTCAGAAAAGCTGTTTGAAGAGTCGTTCGAGCTGGCAAAAAAGATTGCGCAGGGCCCCTCTTTTGCTCACAGAATGGCAAAAACGCTGATCAACGCTTCAGCCGCAATGACACTGGATCAGCTGCTGGAGCAGGAAGCCCTCCTTCAGGCACAATGCATACAGACCGAAGATCACAGAAACGCGGTAGATGCCTTTTTCAAAAAGGAAAAGCCGGTCTTTAAGGGGAAATGACCAAGTTCACAATTGTGAAGCGCGGCAAGAAGAAGCCGCGTGAAGCGATGGTGAAACGGTTGTAAAGACTGGCAAGCAATAGGCAAGCAATTGCGAGAACCTGAGTATCCGCCCCTTCTCCTCTTCCCGGTATGCCCTTGATCAGAAGGAGACTGTTTCTCGCTAGAGAAACTCATATATAAACCTTAGTGTCCGCACTATTTCGAGTACGTTCCGAGATCCGGGATCCAGGTCTGGGTTTGATATTTTGCCCTTGACGTCGTCCCCGAGTGTTTGTATCGGAAATCCAGCGTCTTTTAACTCAGTCTATGACCGGCTTTTCAAGCCACGGTGAATTATTTCCTAAACAGAACCCACTCTCCGTTAAAACGGCTTAACGGCATACCGGGAAGACGATCAGGGTTCAAGGGCTCAGGTTATTACAACCGTTTCACTACTGCTTCACCACGGCTTCACGGCGATAAAAATCGCCACTTCACCATCGTTAAGGCATATCGGAACGATGGGGAGGGGCTAGGTTCTCAGGTTCTAACCAACTGATTTGCTATTGACTCCCCATTGACTCCCCGTTGCCTTAGCCACTCCAACAATTGCTTTGCCACTGCTTCACAATTGCTTCACAGCGTTAGGATATCGCTGCTTCACGACTATAAAGATGGATCAGTCGTCTTTATATTTTATAAGCCTCATCAGGAGCTGCAGGCATTCCTGCAAGCTTGGAGCGGCTCTCCGCTACGGCAGAAGCCCTTTCCTTTGTCCATGCTTCAAGTCTTTCAGATATCTCTCTGTCATTTATCGCAATTATCCTTGCCGCCATCAGGCAGGCGTTCAGTGAGGCGTTGAGGCCCACTGAGCCTACGGGGACTCCGGGAGGCATCTGTGTGACCGAGAGCAGTGCATCAAGTCCGTCAAGCGCTCCGCCTTTTACGGGAATGCCTATCACAGGCAGATTTGTAGCAGCTGCAACGACCCCCGGGAGCGCCGCTGAAAGTCCTGCTGCCGCTATGATCACCATTATGCCTCTCTTTGATGCGTTGACTGCATAGCCCTCAACGTCACGGGGTGTTCTGTGTGCGGAGGCTATTGCCACTTCGTAGGGAATTCCAAGCTCATCAAGCACCTTAACGCCTTTTTCGATCACAGGGATGTCAGAGGCAGAGCCCATTATTATTCCTATTCTGGGAGTATTCACTATTTTTCCTCCCCTTTAAGTGATTTGTCTCCTATGTCCTTCCTGTAGTGAGCATCCCTGAAATAGACCGTATTAACGCGCCTGTAAGCAAGGTCTTTAGCCTCTTTGAGGGTAGGAGCTATCCCAACTACGGTGAAGACACGGCCTCCCGATGTAACGAGGGTTCCAGTGTAGTCATGTGATGTTCCTGCATGGTATATGTATGTGTCATGAACTTCCTCTTCACGGAGCACTATCTCATAGCCGGTCTGGTACTTATCAGGGTATCCCCCCGATGCCATTACGACTCCCAGGGCAAAGTGTTCGGGGACAGGCCAATCGACCTTTGCCAGGTCGCCTTTACAGCATGAAAAGATCGCCTCTCCAAAATCTCCGGCAAATACAGGAAGGACCACCTGGGCTTCAGGGTCTCCCAGCCTTACGTTGTATTCCAGCACATAGAGCGAACCGTCAGGTTTTATCATGATGCCGGCATAAATGACCCCGCAGAAGGGGATGTTGTCTTTTTTTAGTCCTTCAAGTGTCGGCAGAAGCACAACATCCTCCACTTTTTTCATGAAAGGCTCGTCTACCCAGGGTACAGGGGAATAGGCCCCCATTCCTCCGGTGTTGTTTCCTTTGTCTCCGTCAAGAGCTCTTTTATGGTCCTGGCTCGAAGGCAGTATCCTGACAGTTTCACCATCTGTTATGGCAAGGATGGTCATTTCCTGTCCTTCAACGTAGTCCTCAATTATTATATTCCTGCCTGCCGATCCAAGGATCATGTCTTCAAGCATCATGCTGCAGATCGTCATTGCCTCTTCCCTGGTATTTGGAAGGAAAGCCCCTTTTCCGGCTGCAAGGCCGTCTGCCTTTACAACATAGGGAGCAGATCTCTTGTCCAGGGCTTTTTTGCACTCTTCAAGGTCATGGCAGCAGTCGAAAGAAGAAGTTGGTATCCCATGCTTTAGCATGAAATTTTTTGAAAATACTTTGCTGCCTTCAAGCTGTGCTCCAAGCTTGCCGGGTCCCATCACAAGGATGCCGGCATCCCTCAAAGCATCGGCTGTTCCTGCCACAAGCGGAGCTTCCGGGCCAATGAAAACCAGGTCGATATCAAGCCTTTTGCATAGAGCCGTCATCTGAAAAGGGTCAGACGGGTTTCCTGCGTGGCATGCAGCAAGCTTTGATATTCCCGGATTTCCCGGGCAGCAGTGAAGTTTTGTGACGATCCTGGATTTTGAAAAAGCGTGAACGATAGCATGCTCCCGTCCGCCGCCCCCAAGTACCATTATCCTCATGACAGCCCCTCCTTTAGTGTCTGAACGTACGGCCGCTGCCGACGAACATGCTTATTCCAAGCTCTTCAGACCGTTTGAATACCTCTTCATCCTTAATTGAGCCTCCCGGCTGTATCACAGCAATGACTCCCTCTCTTGCAGCGAGTTCTATTGTGTCTGGGAAGGGGAAGAACGCATCTGATGCAAGGACTGCGCCCTTTGCCTTTTCGCAGGCAAGCCTGAGTGCGTAATCAGCAGCGTCCACCCTGTTGGTGAATCCTCCGCCTATTCCTACAGCAGCTCCGTCCTTGACCAGGACTATCGCGTTGCTCTTTGTTATGGCAGCTGTCTTCCAGGCAAAAATAATGTCATCCCAGAGGTCGGGTCTTGCATTTCCGATCCATTTGCCTTCATCCATCCGGGGAAGGGCCGGGAGCTTATCTTCCTGAACAAGGAAGCCGCAGCGATTTCCTGTTATCTGAAGTTTTGGGGCATATCCGGGGGTTATTGTGAGGACTCTGAGGTTGGGCTTCTTTTCCCTGAACCATTCGATCACGCCCTCATCATAAGAAGGCGCAGCCACTATCTCAAAGAAGGTCTCTGTGATAGCCTTTGCAGTCTCCATGTCGACACTTCTTGTCATCCCGATTATGCCGCCGAAAGCAGAGACCGGATCGCACTCAAGTGCTTTCCTGAATGCCTCAAGCGGGTTTTTACCGTGTGCAGTTCCGCAAGGCGTGGTGTGTTTTACGATCGTGCAGGCGCAGAGGTCCTGGAATACTGAACAGCCGCGAAGAAGCGTATCAAGGTCAAGAAGGTTGTTGTAGGAAAGTTCCTTTCCGGAGTGCTGTTCGAATGGCTGCTTCTCGAGCGGGGGAAGAAAGAGAGCGGCTTTCTGATGCGGGTTTTCACCGTATCTCAGGTCCTGTACCTTACGCAGCGGAAGGATCTTATCGTCCCCGGTCTCATCTTCAGCGCCTATCTCGGAGCAAAGGCCCTTGTATATCGTTGCGTCGTATGATGAAGTGAGGCGGAAGGCCTTGAGGGCGAGCTTCTGTTTGAATTCAAGCGTGAATTCCTGTTTCTTCTCAAGCTCCTCAAGGACGCACCCGTAATCTGCAATGTCAGTCACAACGGTCACGTGGTAATAGTTTTTTGCAGCCGCCCTGATCAGGGAGACTCCGCCTATGTCGATCTTTTCGATAAGATGGTCGAGGTCAGCACCTTTTTCAGCTGTCTCTTCAAAGGGATAGAGCGTGCACACAACAACGTCGATGAGCGGGATGGAAAACTTCTTTCTGTCCTCGTCATCCTGGGCCATACCCCTTCTTGCCAGTATCCCGCCCATAACAGCCGGATGGAGGGTCTTCACCCTTCCTCCAAGGATCGCAGGAAGTCCGGTCATGTCAACTACTTCAGTAACATTAATGCCGCCCTCTTCAAGGTGCTTTGCAGTTCCTGAGCTTGAAACAATTTCGTATCCGTGTGCCGCGAGTCCCTTTGCCAATTCAAGAACACCTGTCTTATCCCAGACAGATATAAGCGCTTTTCTTGTTTCCATCATCATTATTCCTCCCGGTCTTCGATAGATATCGGATTTTCTAAAAAATGTTTTATCAGAGTCTCTTTGTATATCCTGTGTTCGACCCTGTGAATTCTCTCTTCAAGAGTTTCCAGTGTATCTTCAGGAAGGATGTCGACCCTTTCCTGGGCAAGTATGCGTCCGTGGTCCACCTCTTCGTCAACTATGTGGACAGTTACGCCGGTGTGGTCCGCCTTCGCTTCCCATGCGTCACGTATACCGTGGGCGCCGGGGAATGAGGGCAGCATTGCAGGGTGGATATTTATGATTTTGTCAGGGAATTTTCTTACAAATTCAGGGGAGAGCACTTTCATGAAGCCTGCAAGTATTATCCAGTCTGTCTCTGTCTCCCTGACAGCCATGGAGATAGCTTCCTCTGCCGCCTTTCGTCCGTCCCTTTTGTAAAAGAATACTCGTGTTTGAGCTCCCAGGGCGGACGCAGTGTCAAGACCTTTTGCGTTTATGTTGTCACTTCCCACAAAAGAGACCTCGGCAGGCAGTTCTCCGGTAATGCAGGCTTTAAGGATAACTTCCATGTTTGAACCTGTGCCGGAGATCAGGATCGCTATTCGGGGGAGGTACACTTTACTACCCTTCCTATCTTCACAGCTTTCTCTCCGTGACCGGAGAGGGCATTTTCGATCATGTACGCCTCTTCAGGATCAGCGATAAAGACGTACCCTATGCCAAGGTTAAATACTTTCCTCATTTCTTCTTCCTCAATGCCTGCGCTCTGAATAAGTTCAAAAATTTTGGGGCGCTGCCATGAGCTGAAATCTATGTCGATGTCGAGTCCTTTGGGGATGACCCTTATGATATTTCCGTACATCCCGCCGCCTGTAATGTGAGCCATGGCATGGACAGCTCCGGTTTCTACTGCCGCAAGGGCAGGCTTTACATATAATTTTGTAGGTCTCATGACAGCTTCTGCAAGTTTTTCGGTCCAGCCGTCGGGGACAGTGTCAAGCCCCGCGTTAAGCCCGTCTTTGCCAAGGGCCTTCCTTACGAGGCTGTATCCGTTGCTGTGCACACCGGAGCTGCTGACCCCCAGGATAATGTCGCCCTCTTTTACTTCGCTTCCGTCGATGATTTTATCTTCGTCGATCATGCCGACAGCAAATCCGGCCAGATCAAAACCATCTTCGCCGTAGACGTCGGGCATTTCAGCCGTCTCTCCACCTAGCAGAGCGCACATGCTTTCGTTGCATGCATCTAGGATGCCTTCAAGGATATCTTTAAAAATATCAACGTTCAGTTTTCCGCATGAAGCGTAATCGAGGAAAAATAGAGGTCTTGCCCCACCGGTGACAAGGTCGTTGACGTTCATGGCGACAAGGTCCTGTCCAAGCCCGCGGTAGATCCCTGTCTCCTTGGCCAGCTCAAGTTTTGTGCCGACTCCGTCGCAGCAGGCTGCTATACATTTTCCTCCTCCAATGCGGTACAGGCCGGCAAATCCCCCTACTCCGCCAACGCAGTCAGGGTCTTTCGGGCGTTTTTTCAGCATGCCCTTTATTGTTTCGACCCAAAGGTCGCCTGCCTCGATACTTACTCCCGCCTTTTCGTAGGTCAAGTTGTTATCCAAGATCACGCACCAGCTTTCAAATCATTTTCATCAAGATATTTACCGGTAAAACAGGCTGTGCATATCTGATCCTCAGGCAGTCCTATGGCTGCAATCAGGTTTTCCTCGCTTAGGTACTCAAGGGAGTCCGCTCCTATCTTTTTGCAAAGTTCGGGGATAGTCATTCGGACTGCGGCAAGAGTCTCTTCTTTTCTGGTATCTATGCCGTATCTGCAGGGATGCAGCACAGGAGGGGAGGCGATCCTCAAATGTACTTCGGATGCTCCCGAGTCTCTTATCATGGAGACGACCCTCTCTGCGGTTGTCCCACGTACTATCGAATCATCAATTATTACTGCCTTTTTATTGTTAAAAACTTCAGAGATCGGGTTCAGTTTAATTTTAACACCCAGGTCGCGTACTTTTTGGGTCGGTTGGATAAATGTCCGCCCGACATAGCGGTTCCTAACTACTCCCATTTCAAGCGGAATGCCGGATCTTTCTGCGTAGCCGACCGCAGCTATCGTTCCGCTGTCAGGCATACCCGCCGTTATATTGGCTTCCGGGCACGGAGCCTGTTCAGCCAGAAGCCTGCCCATCTCTTTGCGTGCCTCATATACCGATCTGCCGTCGATTATGCTGTCCGGTCTGGCTGTGTACACATACTCGAATGAACATCTCATGCCTCTGAAGCACTCGTGATGAATCTTCAGGCTTCTCATACCCCTGTCGTCAATGACGACGATTTCTCCCGGTTCGACGTCGCGCAGTAGCTTTGCCCCTACAATATCAAGAGCACAGGATTCTGAAGCGACATAGTGATCCTCATCCTTTTTTCCTATCACAAGGGGTTTGAATCCCCATGGATCCCGCGCCGCCACAAGAACTCCGTTAAGGAGCACAATAACTGCATATGAACCCTTTACCTTGCGAAGGGAATCTATGAGGGCATCCAGAGGCTGCATATGGGATTTGTGAGCCATGAGATGGAGGATAGCTTCAGAATCTGTTGAAGACTGGAAAATGGCCCCCTGTTTCTCAAGCTGCACCGTCAGTTCTTTAAGGTTTGTGATAAGTCCGTCATGTGAAACTGCGACAGCTCCCCTGGCATAGTTTGCCCCTATGGGAAGCACATTGTGCTGCTGGGATCCCGGAAGCGGTGTGTAACGTACATGTCCTATGGCGCACGAAGCATTTTTTTGGGTAAGGCACTGCTGTTCTATAGCGTTGTGGAGCAGCCCCATACCCTTTGCGGCTGCTATACGCCCGCCCTCGCTCCAGGCTATGCCCGCGCATTCCTGTCCCCTGTGCTGGAGTGCGTAAAGCCCGAGGTAGACCTCCTCCAGGACTGGTTTTCCTGATTTGCTGTAAGCCCCGAATATCCCGCTCATCTTTTACGCTGATATCCGCTTCCAGATCTCTTCGTATGCGCCGAGTACGTTCCCCAGGTCTTTACGGAAGCGGTCCTTATCGAGGCGGTCTCCTGTGGAACTGTCCCAGAACCTGCATGTGTCAGGTGATATCTCATCTGCAAGCATGAGGTTTCCTTTTGAATCTTTGCCGAATTCAAGCTTGAAGTCGACAAGGACGATGCCCTTTTCTGCAAAATATTCTTTCAGCACGGAGTTTACCTTGAGTGAAATGTCTTTGATCTTGGCTATTTCTTCCTCTGTCGCCCATCCGAAAAGGATCGCATGATCCTCAAGGATAATGGGGTCGCCCAGCTCATCGTTTTTGTAGCAAAACTCCACGAGAGGGCGGGGAAGTACCATGCCTTCCTTAACGCCCAGCCTCTTGCAGAGTGATCCTGTAGTTATGTTTCTTACGATGACCTCAAGGGGTACGATGGAAACTCTTGTAACGACCTGATGGACATCGTCTGTCTGCCTGACGAAATGTGATTCTATGCCTTTTGATTTCAGATACCCGAAAAGCTTTGAGCTTATCTTGTTATTGAGCTGGCCTTTGCCGCTCATTGTAGCCTTCTTCTCTCCGTTGAAAGCGGTGAAGCTGTCCTTGTATTCAACTATGACAAGATCCGGATCTTCTGTAGTGTAGAGCCTCTTTGCCTTGCCTTCATATATGAAATCCTTTTTATTCAGTTCCATTTCGAGCACCTCCAAAGATTTTTATGTGCATAGTTTTTCGTTTAACACGTTCTGTTATTTTTACCCCGAACTGCCGGCAGAGCGGAGCGGATTTTGATCAGACCTCCAGAAGATCAGAGTAATCCTCATTCTCAAGGTAGCTGCCGTCAAAGCAGGCTGTGCAGAGCTCTGACGAGGGAAGCCCTATAGCATCCCTAAGCTGTGCACAGGTAAGGTATTCAAGGGAGTCTGCACCTATCTTTTTGCAGAGGGCGGGTATATCCATCTGAGCCGCCGCCAGTTCGTCTGAACTTGGGGTGTCTATTCCGTAGTAACATGGGAAACAGACGGGAGGTGATGCTATACGGAGGTGGACTTTTTTAGCTCCGCTCTCCCTGATCATTGAAACGATCCTTCCTGCAGTCGTTCCCCGGACAAGAGAGTCGTCAACCACTACAGCCTCTCTGTCTGTGAATGCTGTACGCTGCGGGTTGAGTTTTATCTTGACCCCGATATCTCTCACGAGCTGTGTGGGCTGTATGAATGTCCTGCCCACATACCGGTTTCTCACGATCCCCATCTCGAAGGGAAGAGATGACTTTTGGGCGTATCCAAGGGCTGCAAGTGTGCCGCTGTCCGGCATCCCTGTAACTACAGAATTTTCCGGAACAGCAGCTTCTGCCAGTTTTACACCAAGTTCTTTCCTCGCTCTGTAAACGGATCTGCCGTCTATAACGCTGTCAGGGCGGGCAAAATATACATATTCAAAAGAGCAGTGGCATCTTTTGGGAGGGCTTGCCGGGAGTTTGCGGGATATCATGCCCCTTCTGTCAATGACAAGTATTTCGCCCGGTTCAACATCTCGGACTATCTCGGCTCCAAGTATGTCCAGAGCGCATGACTCTGATGCGACATAGATAGTTTCATCTCTCTGACCTATGACCAAGGGCCGGAAACCCCAGGGATCCCTTGCAGCTATGAGGCATCCATCGAAGAGTACAGCAAGGCTGTATGCCCCCTGGATCTTAGAAAGTGCTTTTTCAAGGGCTTCGAGCTGGACGACCCCCGGTTGGTGGGCCATAAGCTGAAGGATGGTCTCTGTGTCGGATGATGTGTGGAATATGGCGCCCCTGTTTTCAAGATAGCCGCTGAGACCATTGGCGTTTGTCAGGTTGCCGTTGTGGGCGATGGCAACAGGACCCTGGGAATAATTTGCTCCCAGAGGCTGGCAGTCTTCTATCCTGGTGCCTCCTGCTGTGGCATACCTTACATGTCCTATCGCAGTATCTGCATGGATGTTGGAAAGGCAGTTCTGGCTCAGTGCTTCGTGGACCAGCCCCATACCCTTCTTTATGTTTACAGTTCCGTCCTCTATCCATGCTACGCCGGCAGAAAGCTGTCCCCTGTGCTGAAGCGCGCAAAGACCAAGGTAGACATCCTCAAGGACCGAGGCGCCGCTCATGCTGTAAGCGCCGAAAACGCCGCACATTTTTAGAAACAGCCCTCCAAGAAGGCTTTTTTCAGTTTTGACAGATCAACGCTGAGCATATCTTTCCACTCAAACTTATCTCCACCAACAGTTCCGATCTCAGTGCATGGAAAACCTTCCCATATCTTTTCAAAAGAGTCGGCTTTTTCTTTGGGGACCGCATATATGGCTCGTGCTCCGCCTTCTGAGAAGAGGAGCTCTTCCGCGGCTATGGATGAGTTTATTTCGATATTGATACCCCTGTCTGAAGCTATTGCCTCGTTTGCAAGTGCAACTGCAATGCCTCCGCCGGCAACAGCACGTCCGGAAGACGCAACTCCGTCAGCAGCAGTTTTCATCGCCCTCTCTCGGAACAACTTTTCCTTATCATGATCAGGCCTGACAGTTTTGCCGGCCGGTTTGCCGTTTTTCATTACCTGGTAGCGCGAAGCTCCCAGTGAACCGCAAAGATTCCCAACGATGTATAGCGTGTCTCCGGTTCCCGCATTTCCTGATGCAAGATGTTTCCTTCTGTCCTTAAGAAGTCCGGCAGTCACCACGAGGGGAGTGGGGTAGATCTGTCCGCTTGCTGTCTCGTTGTAGAGACTCACGTTCCCTGACACTACCGGACAGTCAAGGCTTCTGCATGTGTCTGCGAGACCTTTGATGGACTGTTCCAGTTCATAGAATTTTTCCGGAGCCTCGGGTGAGGCAAAGTTAAGGCAGTTTGTCATCCCCAATATTTCTGCACCCGATATCCAGAGCCCCCTCAGTGAAAGAGCCATAGTTTCTGAGGCGCCCATATAGGGGTCAGTCCAGCACTTGTTGGGCTCAGCTTCCATTGTGAGCAGACATGCCCTTTCAGTATCCGGGACTTCGACCACAGCAACAGGTGATCCCGGTCCCTCTATCGTATGCAGCTGGACCATAGAGTCGTACTGCTCCCAGATCCCGTGTTTGCTTCTGCCGTTGGGGCAGCTTATCAGGGACAGAAGGTCATTTTCCGGATCGATCGATTTAAGGTTTGAAGGGTCAATGGCAATTCTTTCCTTGATATTTGCCGGTTCTGCCGACGGCCATATAACTTCCGGTGTATCGCCCAGGATGGACGTAGGAAGGTCAGCGATAAGTTCGCCATTTTCATAGACCCTGTAACGGTTTGAGTCAGTCATCATTCCGACTACTGCGCAGTCAAGCCCGTAATGAGCGGCCAACGCGAAGACAGGATCAAGCTTATCCTCTTCAACGATCAGAAGCATGCGTTCCTGTGATTCGGAGAGGAATATCTCCCACGGAGCCATGCCCTTTTCCCTGAGAGGGATCTTTTCAACGGATATGTCTATACCGCATCCGCTCTTGTGGGCTATCTCGCTGGAAGATGAAAGGATACCTGCTGCACCCATATCCTGCATTGAAGCGATAAGGCCTTTTTCGAGAAGGTCCATGCAGCATTCAATGAGCAGTTTTTCTTCAAATGGGTCGCCTATCTGTATCTGAGGCTTGCTTGCCTTTGAGTCCTCGTCAAGTTCACGTGAAGCGAATGAAGCCCCTGCGATACCGTCACGTCCTGTCTTTGAACCAAGGAGTACTGCAAGGTCCCCCTTTTTGGCTGTCTGCGAGCTTGCCATTTTGTCAAGACGGACGAACCCTGCGCTGAAAGCGTTTACGAGGGGGTTGTCCGTGTAGCATGGGGAGTAGAATGTCTTTCCTCCCGCGATAGGAACGCCGACTGCGTTGCCGTATGCACCTATCCCCTCAACTATCCCCTTGGAGAGGGTTTCTGTTTTTTTAAGTGAAGGATCTCCGAAGAACAGTCCGTCCATTGAGACCGAGGGCCGGGCACCCATGGCTATTATGTCCCTTATTATGCCCCCTACGCCTGTAGCGGCTCCCTGGAAAGGGGCAACTGCGGATGGATGGTTGTGGCTTTCCACCTTGAACGCAAAGCCCCACCCCTCTCCCATATCAACAACGCCCGCATTTTCCCCCTGTCCCTGGAGAACGTATTTCCCCTTCGACGGGTATGTCTTAAGAAGCCTCTTGGTCGATTTGTAGCTGCAGTGCTCTGACCACATCACTCCGATCAGCTGTGTCTCAAGTGGGTTGGGCTCCCTTTCAAGAAGTTCATTTATGCGTTTATATTCCGAGTCTGAAAGACCGGCGCTTTTGTAGTCCATCAGCATACACCTCTTTCTGCAAAAGCGTTTGCTATAGAATCCCAGAACCTGATGCCGTCTGTTCCGCCGTTAAGATGAGGGATCGTAGCACGTTCGGGATGCGGCATCAGTCCGAGTATGTTTCCTTTTTCACTGCATATACCGGCTATGCCGTTCAATGCGCCGTTAGGTGCATATTCAGCGCCTGCTTTGCCTGTAGCCTGGTCTGCATACCTGAAGACTACACGCCCTGCGTCTTCAATTTTTTTCAGCTCGTTGTCCGGCAGGAAGAAGAGCCCTTCATGGTGAGCGATCGGAAACTGGAGTACCTCTCCCTTTTTAAGGCCGGAGGTGAATTTATTATCGGTCTGTTCGACCCTCACATAGCATCTGCTGCATATAAAAGTAAGGGAAGTGTTCGAAAGAAGCGCGCCGGGCAGCATCTTTGTCTCTGTGAGTATCTGGAAACCGTTGCATATGCCGAGCACAAGCCCGCCCCGTGCCGCATGTTCCTTCACAGCTTTGATGATGGGGGATCTAGCTGCCATCGCCCCGGAACGGAGATAGTCTCCGTATGAAAAACCTCCGGGCAGGATCACAAGGTCCGGCTGCCGGCTGAAGTTTTCTTCTTCGTGCCATACCATGTCCACGGCTGTTTTCATTGATTCACTTACAGCCCGCTGGACATCCCTGTCACAATTACTTCCGGGAAAGACGACTACAGCAGTTTTCATCGCCCTGTTTCCTTAACTGATATACTAAAGGTCTCTATAAGATCATTGCAGAGAAGATCGGAACACATCGATTCGAGTATTTTTACTGCCTCATGCTCCGTGTCAGCTTCCAGTTTCATTTTTACTATCTTACCTACCCTGACCTCGTCGATTCCCTTGTATCCAAGGTGAGTCAGGGTCTTTTCAACTGCCTTGCCCTGTGTGTCCAGTACACCCTCGCGTGGTGTTATTAGTACTTCAGCCTGAAAGATCATACAATCGGCCTCCTTAAGTTGTTTGATGGTTTAGTAAAAATTGTCCACCAGCTAGTTCATAATATAGCCCTCAATAAAATAAATGTCAACGTAGATTAAGTCATATATCTCAACTTTTCCACCGTCTTTCCCGCATGCTTTTGATCAGGAAGGACGCTGTTCCTCGAAAGAGGGACATAACAAATCACCATAGTGACTGAACTATTTCGAGTGCGTTTCGAGATCGGGAATCCAGCGTCTTCAATATTTTAGAGCCACTGGTTCTCCGCTAAATAACATACAGAGAAGACGAAAAACAGAGGTTTTGAATCCACTAGTAGCAAGAGGTGGGAAAGTTGAGTAAAATATAACAAAAAATTGACATATTGTTACTTGGTTAACTATAATAATCTGAGCACTGATACGCCAGAAAATTCTGGTTGTCGCATCTTAATAATTATTACGGGAGGTCGATTTTCAATGCTAATCAGAAAGCGTTCCACGATCGCGGTACTTATGGTTCTCGCTCTCTCTTTGATGATCTGCTCATCAGCTTTTGCGGCTGATAAGGTCATCAAGATAGGCGCACTCTTCCCCCTCACAGGCCCGGCGGCTGTTTCAGGCCAGAACTGCGTAAACTCAGTTCTTGCAGCAGCTGATGTCATCAACAAGGCGAACCCTGATATCAACGCTCCTCTTGCAGCAAAAGAAGGCCTTCTCAACGGTTATAAGATCGAAATAGTCAAGGCTGACCACCAGGGAAAACCTGACGTTGCCAAGTCTGAAGCCGAGCGTCTCTACAATCAGGAAAAAGTCTTTGCGGTCATCGGTTCCTACAACAGTTCTGCCACTAAACCGGCCAGCGCAGTTGCCGAGCGTGCAAAGAAGATCTTCATGTGCGGATGCTCAAGCTCAGCAGCCCTTACGGAGCGCGACTACAAGTACTTCTTCCGTCACGCCCCGACAGACGCCATTGAATCAAAGGAATTCGTCGAGTACATCGAATATCTCAACAAAGAAAAGAAAGCAGGGATCAAGACTCTTGGTCTCATCTACGAGAACACTGAGTTCGGAAAGCACGCGGCAGAAGAAGCCCACAAGGCTGCAAAGCATTCAGGACTTAAGGTCGTAGCCGACGTTCCCTTCAACAACGGCGCAACGAACCTCAACAGTGAAGTCCAGACACTCAAAGCGGCGAACCCCGATGCAGTATTCGGCGCCGCCCTTGGCGGAGACTACTCACTCTGGGTCCGTACAATGAAACAGGTAAACTGGCTCCCGAAGATCGCTATCAACTACTGCACCGGATACCAGAACCCAGCGGTCCAGAAGGAACTTGCCGGAGACGGCGACTACTTCATGGGCGGAATGGGATATTCACCGGAACTTGCGAAGACGTTTATGCCCGAAGCAATAAAGATCGAGAAGAAGTACTATACACCCAGAAGCAACCAGCCCTTTGACAGCGACTCCATCCAGGAAGGTGTAATGCTCTTCGTGCTCGCACAGGCGATAGAGAAGGCCGGATCGCTTGATACCGAAAAGGTAGCTCAGATACTAAGGACAGAAGAATTCCCGTCAGTAATGTCCCTCAGCGGAAAAGTAAAATTTGAGCCCGGCGGACAGAACGTCCATGCTCTCAGCGTTATCACACAGATAAAGGACCTGGATTACAAGACAGTATTCCCGCTTAAGTACCAGAAAGCGGAGCCTGTCTTCCCCATGACCCCGTGGGACAAACGCTAGTCGATCAATAAATATATGCGTTATGAGGCGGGGCGATCTATTGCCCCGCCTCTTTTAGGGAGGTTTTTACAGTGAGCAACTTTGTTCAGGTTTTAATAGACGGGATCCTCAGCGGCCTTTTGTATGCGCTTGTCTCAGCCGGACTCAGCATGATGTGGGGAGTAATGGATGTTATCAACTTCGCACACGGGGAATTCCTGATGGTTGCAATGTATCTCTGCTACTGGATAGGAGAGATACTGGGGATAGACCCCCTCTTCTCCTGGATAGCGGGTGGAATATTCCTATTCATTATCGGAGCACTTACGTATAAGCTGATCATCAAGAACAGCCTTGGAAAAGCCGCTATGGCGCCTCTTCTTGCGACGTTCGGCCTTTCGATGCTCCTTAAAAATTTCTGCATGAATCGTTTTACCCCTAATTTCCGCCTGCTCTCCGGGACAATAATGGAAGGCAAGACTTTCGAATTCGCAGGGGCAATAGTTTCCGTCCCCCAACTTGTTACGGCCATCTTCTCGCTGGCTGTGCTCCTCAGCGTTTACTGGCTGATCAAAAAAACAAGGGTGGGCTGGGCGATCCAGGCTACTGCCATGGATAAGGAAGCGGCTGAGCTTATGGGTATCGACACGGAAAATATTTATCTGCTCGTTTTTGGCATTGGCGGCGCCTGTGTCGGCGTAGCGGGCGGACTTATGACTACATATCTTGCAGTGCATCCAGAAGTGGGGGGACTTTTCAGTCTCATCGCATTCGTGGTAGTTGCGCTCGGAGGTTTTGGAAGCATTCCCGGAGCGCTCTTCGCGGCACTGCTGATCGGACTTGTGGAATCATTTGCCGGTTTCTACATTGCTGCGGTCGTAAAATACGTGGCGGTCTTCGCGATATACCTTGTTGTAATACTTATCAGGCCTAAGGGCTTATTTGGGTGGTGACGGCGATGTTTAAGAATAAAGCAGACAAATTGTGGTACGGATTTATCGCTGTTGCCTTCATATTGCCCTTCGTCCCCGGTGTAATAGGAGGATCCTTCTTCGGCCACGTCGCGACGATGATATTGCTTTATGCGGCTATGGCACAGTCATGGAATATAATAAGCGGATACTGCGGGCAGACTTCCTTCGGCCACTCTGTCTTTTTCGGTATAGGAGCCTATGGAGCAGCCCTTGCAGTTGTGAATTTCAACAGCCTGCCCTGGTACGGTGCGCCGCTTGGAATGCTTGCGGCAGCAGCGGTATCTGTGGTGATCAGCTACCCCTGCTTCAAACTTAAGGGACACTATTTCGCGATAGCAACATTCGCGATCGTCGAGATATTCAACAGGCTCTTTATGATCTGGGATACCATAGGAGGGGCTTTGGGACTTGACTACCCGATACTCCCGGACGGATGGAAGAATTTCTCCTGGTCAGACACCAAGAACGGATATTATCTTGGAGCGCTTGCAATATTCATACTTGTCTTCAGCGTTGTAAGATGGATAGAGAGACACAGGATGGGATACTATCTCAGGGCCGTGCGTGAAGGACAGGAAACAGCGGAGTCACTGGGAGTAAACAGCGCTGTTGTGAAACTTTCTGCGATGGCCCTTTCCGCGTCACTGGCAGCACTTTGCGGTGCTTTCTTCGCTCAGTACAACTATCGAGTTGATCCGCCCATGGTAATGTCTCTTGACATGTCCATGAAATTTGTTCTGATAACCATACTTGGAGGTATTGGGACATTCTGGGGGCCATTCCTCGGAGCACTTGTCCTTATCCCGCTTCAGGAATATACGCGCGCATATCTTTCCCACCTCGGAGCAGGCGTTGACCTGATGATATTCGGTCTGATCATAATCATCGTTATGATCAAGCAGCCTCTCGGGATAATGGGACTGATAAGATACTTTACAAAAAGAAAAGTTGCAAAGGGAGAAGGTGACGCGTGATGGCACTGCTTGAAGTCAGAAATTTGACCATGAGATTCGGATCTCTGCTTGCCAACAGCGATGTCTCCTTTGATGTAGAAGAGGGGACCATAGTAGGTCTTATCGGCCCTAACGGAGCGGGCAAGACGACTCTTTTCAACTGCGTTGCAGGTCTCTACAAACCGGCGGAAGGAAAGGTAATGTTTGACGGCCGCGATGTAACCGGTTATCCCTCATGGAAGATGGCCCGTCTTGGTCTTGCAAGGACTTTTCAGGTCGTGAGGCCGCTCAAGGAGATGACTGTATACGAAAACATTCTTGTAGGAGCCTACATGCGATACAGCGATACAGCAAAGGCCAACGAGGTCGCTGAGCACTGTGTGGGACTCTGTTTCCTCGGAGATCTCCGGGACAAGCTTGCAGGCGGGCTTACAATAGGCAACAAGAAGAGGCTTGAAGTGGCAAGATCGCTTGCGACCGGCCCCAAACTGCTCCTTCTGGATGAGTCTGTAGCAGGACTGACCTCTACTGAGGTAAAAGAGATGGTCGAGGTGATCGTAAGACTGAAACAGGAAGGCGTTACCATCCTGATGGTCGAGCACATCATGGAGGCAATAATGCCTATTGCGGATAAGATCGTCGTTCTTGCCAGCGGCAAAAAGATCGCGGAAGACAGCCCACAGGCTGTGGTCAATGACCCCACAGTAATAACTGCGTACTTCGGCGAAAAATATGCAAAGAGACTAAAGGTTTGTAAGGAGGAACAGTGATGTCAGCGATGCTAGAGGTAAAAAACATACACTGTGCCTATGACGCGGTACCGGTCATCCACGGGATATCACTGGAAGTAAACGAGGGTGAACTGGTCGCCATAATTGGTGCAAACGGCGCCGGCAAAAGCACTACGATGAGGACGATCGCAGGGCTAATGCACCCTGTAAGCGGTACGATAAGCTTTATGGGAGAGGACATTTCAAAGACACCGGCCTCAGCTGCCATTAAAAAAGGACTTAGCTACGTACCCGAAGGACGCCGTCTTTTTTCAAAACTGACAGTTCGTGAAAACCTTGAGCTTGGGGCGTTTGCGACAAAGGACAGAAAGGTCATAAATGAGCGTCTGGAAGAGATGTACGAACTTTTCCCGATCCTAAAAGACCGCAGGGATCAGACAGCGGAGACTATGAGCGGCGGGGAGCAGCAGGTGTGTGCTATCGCGAGAGGACTCATGTCGAAACCGAAACTTATCCTGCTCGACGAGCTGTCCCTCGGACTGCAGCCGAGCCTTGTAGAGAGAGTATTTGAGACTGTTATTGAGATAAACAAGAGGGGCGTCACTATCCTCCTTGTGGAACAGATGGTCCAGGAGGCCCTTGAAATAGCAAAGAGAGGGTATGTCATCCAGACAGGAACAATAGTCTACTCAGGTACGTCGCAGGAGCTTCTCTGCTCAGAAGAAGTCCGCAAAGCATATATGGGGATGTAGAGGTCCCGGCAACAAATAGATCCAGATCATTATAGGAACGGCCTCTCCCTTATATGGGGCAGAGGCCGTTCCCTGTTTTGTTGAAGAATAGAATTTTATCAGAGCCAAGGCTCTTTGAGAAGCTTCTTAACAGGTTTTGTGAGGGGGATAAGATCCGATCTATCAATGTACTCAATGCAGAATTTTCTGTTTAGAGCCATGAGAAGTTTTAGACCGAAGCTTACACGGGCCAGATATGAAAATAGGCCGACGGCTCCCATAGGGATATTTTTTGCATCCTTGCCGTATAACATGCAAAGCTCCTGCATATCATTAAATATTTCTTCGGACGAGGATCCGAATTTTTTTACAGATGGCGGGATCTCCTGCTTATTAATTCCTTCTCCTACCATTTTGCCGAACATTGCAGCAGCCATTGGGGCCCTGCAGAGGCCAACAAAGGAAACGTACGGAGCTCCAAAGGCAAGCCCCTTGAAAACACTGTCCTCGAGAGAGAAACCTCCTGTGATCGCCGTGCAGGGTAGTGTTTTGCCGTCTTTTTTCATCTTATCCATAATGTCCCATACGATACTTTCAAGGAACATTGTTGGCATGCCCCATTCGTTCATCATTTTGCATGGACTGTCTCCGGTCCCACCACCGGCCCCGTCAAAGGTAACCAAATCTGCAGATGCCTCGGAAGCTATTTTGAGCACCAGTTCCAAATCATTCTTATCGTACCCGCCGACCTTGATCAATACCCTTTTTGCGCCAAATGACCTAAGATCCCTGATGTATCCGGCAAGACTTTCTTCTGTGTACATCGGAAGGCGCCCCATTGCCCTGAAAGCGGGCTTGAAGCCCGAGGCGATCAGTTTCAGGACCTCTTCTGAATCGGGGTCAGGGAAAACCAGTCTTCCTTTTGCTCTGAGGAGTATTGCCTCTTCGTATTGAAGTTTTTTTGATATTGCCTGAATTCCCTTTGCAGCTTGCCCAAGTTTCAGTTCAACACTTTTTACGCCAAGTTTTTCGATAGCGTATTCAAGCACTCCGTAAGAGACATCATCATAGTTTGCCTGCAGGACTATGTCTCCATAACCTCTCTCATAGTTTCTGAAGGACGAGAGCATCTCTTTTATAAGGGGCGAAGATGTTACTTTGCCGTTTGAAAATACAACATCCTTATCCTTGTTTACAACAGCTTCTCCTATTACGGCGCTAACGCCACTCATTGCAGCTCCTGCGTAATAGTCTTTCCAGTTCAGCTTTGCAACAGCAGGCAGAATGATCGGCATTTTTTGCATTACCGGATATATCGAACCAAGACTGCGCTTTAAGTCAACGCTGAGAGGATGTGCTACGTCAGGATCTTCAGGCAGTCCCTGTGCTCCAAAGACACGTCCGTTGATATTGAAATCTGAAAAATTAAAGGGATATTTCTTTTCGGAAGCGAACTGGCTGCCGTCCGGGTGAGAAGGATAGGCGGCCTCTTCTCCCCTTATAGCGGATAAACCTATCTCGCAAAGGGCGGGACACTCCTGTACGCAGTCGGAACACATTCCCGAACAGGATGAGTGGTCCGGAGTCCTGAGCCTGGTACCGTTAAATCCTGAGCTTAGATCCAAGTTGTAAGACATTTTCATCATCTGCCTTTCCTTTCCCTATTATCATCCCCCTGTTATTTTGTTGTCAAATTAGAAGAGGCGTGTAGAAGTAATCAAAAAGTAGTCATTTTATCCTTGTAGGTGAAAAACGTTCGTGATAGGATTCACTAGAATATAAACTGTTAAGCCTGAATTGAAGGGACGATTTAAATACATGGATAACATCACAAGGATAGATTATCTTGCAAAGGCCGGGATCCTGCCCAAAGAAGAGCTTGTTGAACTTCTGTCTTCGTACAGTAAAGAGGATAGAATGTATGCTGCCGAAAAGGCGATGAAAACATCAGTCTCGATCTTTGGCAGAAAGATATATTCAAGGGGACTTGTGGAGATATCCAACTACTGCAGGAACGACTGCTACTACTGCGGCATAAGAAAAAGCAACTCCAATGCGGTCAGATACAGACTTTCGGAGGATGAGATCTATTACTGCTGCGACTGGGGATATGAGGCAGGGTTTAGAACCTTTGTCTTTCAGGGAGGAGAAGACAGCTATCTCACAGATGACCTTCTGGTAAAAATAATAAGCAGCATCAAGTACAAATACAGCGACTGCGCAATTACCCTCTCTCTCGGGGAAAAAGAGAGAAGATCATATCAAAGGCTCTTTGACGCAGGAGCGGACAGGTATCTGCTAAGGCATGAGACCGCCTGTGATTCACATTACTCGCTGCTGCATCCACCTGCCCTCACACTGAGGGAGAGGAAGAGGTGTCTTTATGACCTCAAGGAGATCGGTTTTCAGACCGGATGCGGCATGATGGTCGGATCTCCCTTCCAGACAAAAGATAACCTGGCGGACGATCTTCTCTTTATTAAAGAGTTCGGACCGCAAATGGTAGGCCTAGGCCCATTTATTCCTCACAGGGAGACACCTTTCGGGGATCACCCTGCGGGCAGAGCGGAGGACTCACTCTTCATGCTGAGCCTTGTCAGGCTGATGCTGCCAAGGGTGCTTTTGCCAGCCACCACTGCTCTGGGAACTGTAAGATCCGACGGCAGGGAACAGGGGATACTCGCAGGAGCGAATGTGGTAATGCCGAACATTTCGCCATTGGATGCGCGCAAAAATTACATACTCTACGACAATAAGATAGGCACATCTGACGATGCTTCTGAGAGTCTGGCCTATGTAAGGCAGAAGATCGAAGGGATAGGTTACGAAATGCCGGTCGAACGGGGAGATTACAGCTGATTTTTTTCTCTTCTTTGACTGGTCAGGCTGTGTATAATAGAATAGGAAAGCTACGATAAACGGGAGGATCATCATGAAACTGCGAGATGTCGTAAGTCTTATAGAAAAAAGAATGCCCCTTACATGGTCCGAGGAATGGGATAACTCCGGACTGCTCGTGGGAGATCCTGATTCGGAAATAGTTAAGGCAGGCATTGCCCTCGATGTGACTGAAGAAACAGTTTTAAAGGCCACCCGGTCAGGCTGTCAGCTTCTCGTTACGCATCATCCCATCATTTTCAGCCCCTTGAAGAATATCATACCTGACAGGCCTGCAGGCAAAGCAATGGTCATGGCCATAAAAAACGGCCTCTCATTATATGCTGCGCATACCAACTGGGATTCATCACCGGAGGGTGTCAATTTTACGCTTGCGGAACTTCTTGGCCTTGATGATATTGAACCTCTTACACCGCCGGCTGAACTGTCCTCCTCATGGGGAATGGGAGCAGTCGGAGAGCTTATGATGCCTATGCCTTTTGAGACCGTTATGAAACTGATAAAAGAACGATGGTGCCTTTCATCATGCACAGGATACGGCAGCCGTAACGCCATGATCAAGAAAATAGCTCTGGGAGGCGGTTCGTGCGGCGATATGTGGCCGAAGGCTGCAGAGAAGGGCGCATCGCTCTTTGTTACGGCAGACATGTCATACCACAACAGGCAGGATGCGCTCAACTGCAGGCTCAAACTTATCGATGTCGACCATGGAGAGATGGAAAGGGCCAGCCTGCCCAGGCTAAAATCTATAATTGAAAAAGAGACAGGGCTGATAGCAGAGTTGATCCCTGAAACAGACAGAGAAAAATTTATACTGTAGGATAATCAGCATATATTGCCGCCCCGTCAGGGGCCGGCGTAACTTTAGAAGGGACAGTGGAACGAATGAACGAACAAAAGAGGATTTTCAGCGGAATGAGGCCGACAGGCAAACTTCACTACGGCCATATGGCAGGTGCACTGATCAACTGGGTAAAGCTCCAGAACGATTATAATTGTTTCTGGGGGATCGTTGACTGGCATGCTATGATGTCGGATTATGCGGACTGCAGCAAAATCAGGGAAAACTGCAGGGAGATCCTGCTTGACTGGCTTGCGGTCGGGGTGGATCCTGAGAAATCTTCGATATTTATCCAGTCGCATGTAAAGCAGCATGCCGAGATACACCTTGCCCTTTCGATGATAACTCCTCTTGGATGGCTTGAGCGCTGTCCGACATACAAAGAGCAGATACTTAACCTACAGAACAAGGATCTTTCCACGTATGCCTTCCTGGGATATCCTGTGCTTATGGCAGGCGACATCCTGCTATATAAATCATGGGCGGTTCCAGTGGGAGAAGACCAGGGACCTCATCTCGAACTTTCAAGAGAGGTCGCGCGAAGGTTCAACCACTTCTATGGCGATATATTCCCTGTACCTGAGACACTGCTTACACCTTCCGCCAAAATGCCGGGTACTGACGGACGTAAAATGAGCAAATCCTACGGCAACGCGCTGGACATCGCAGATGATATGAAAACTATATGGGAAAAACTCAGGACAATGACAACAGATCCCGCAAGAGAGAGACGGACCGACCCTGGGACACCGGAGAAGTGCCCGGTCTGGGATATACACAAATTCTTCAACAGGGATGCGCAGGAGATGTCCGAGATACACGAGGGATGTGTGACTGCTGGTATTGGCTGTGTGGACTGCAAAAAGAAACTTATGGTGCACCTCGAAAAAATGATGGGGCCGATACAGGAACGCCGGGCTTATTACGAGGAACGCGAGGACGACATGATGCAGATCCTCGAGTCCGGCGCAGCACGCGCACGCTCAGTAGCGGAAAAGACAATGGAAGACGTATATAAGGCGATGGGACTTCTTCATTGAGGAAAAATTGACAGAACAGTCCGAAACAGTGACTAAAAACGAAAAAGAGGACCTGAGTGGTTTCGAAGTTCAGCTCGGGACTTTTTCCGGTCCGCTTGACCTTTTGTGCCATATGGTCGAAAGCAGGGAGATGGATCCTGCGCAGCTTAACCTGACTGAGCTGGTATCCCAGTATGTAAGGTTCCTTGTGAACAGTAAACGTACTACACTTAACGAGATGGCCGAGTTTTTTTCTTTTGCCAGCAGACTCCTTTTGAGGAAGGTCCATTCGCTTTTTCCCGCCCAGCGTGACGCTGATGAAGACGAATATATCCCGGATGAAGACATGTACACCGACGAGGAAGAGCTCAGGAGGATGATCGAGATCTTCAGGCCGTACAGGAACGCAGCGGCATATCTTGCATCGCTTCAAAGGGAGAGGGAATGTTCTTTTATCAGGATCGCTGACGAGGAAAACACACCCTTTTATGACCTCGGTGACCTTTACGGGCTTGCTTCCCTCTGGTGGCAGCTGCTGGACAGATACAATAAAAATAGAAATTTAGGCGACTACTGTGAAGAATCTATCTGGGACGATATCCCCGATGCCATCCCTGAGGAACGGCAAGTGGAGCAGAGGATGGAAGAACTTCTGCGCAGTGTAAGAAAAAAGGAACTCTCTCTGAGGGACCTCCTTGAGGAGAAGAATAAAAAAATTCTTATAGTTACGCTGCTTGCCCTGCTCGAAATGTCGCGCCTTGGAATGGTAAGGATCACTCAGCCAGAAACGTTGGGAGATGTTCTAGTTGCAGCAGTTTGATGAAAATGAAAAGAGCGGGATGGGTCTTCTGGAGAGGCAGGTCGAGGCTATGCTGTTCGTCTCTCCTCAGCCTGTGTCCAGTCAGGAGATAGCATCATATCTTGGAGTTTCCCAAACCAGAGTGGATAACGCAGTGAAAACTCTGAAAGATACATATGCAAGATCACACGGCCTGACTATCCTTTTTGTCGCGGGCGGATGGCAGATGGCGACATCGCCTGACCTTGCCGAAGTGATCGAAGCGTTCTCAAACTCTGTATCACTGCAGAAGGTCAGGTTAAGCAAAGCAGCCCTTGAGACACTCTCTGTAATTGCGTATAATCAGCCTGTCACCCGTTCTGAGATAGAGGATATCCGTTCTGTAAGATGTGACAGAGTAGTAGATACCCTTATGAAGCATGGGCTTGTCAGGATAGCCGGGAGAAAAAAAAGCGTTGGTTCTCCTCTGCTGTTCAGAACGACTGACCGGTTTCTCGAAATATTTGGACTTACGGGGATAAATTCTCTGCCCTCGCTTGACGAGCTCAAAGATTACAGGTCAGAAGAGGCTGCTTTCGATCCCTCCGAAAGAGCTGAAAACGGAACAGAAGAAGATGATAACGATGAGAGAATCTAAAAACAGCATCAGACTGAACAGGTACCTAGCTCTTTGTGGGATCGGCGCAAGACGTAAAGTAGAAGAACACATACTGGCCGGAAAGGTCTGTATCAACGGAGAAGCGGTGACTGAGCCCGGAAGGCAGGTCATGGAAAGTGACGTTGTGATGTTTGAAGGCAAAGAGATCTCGCCTGTCAAGCAGAAATATCTGATCTTCAACAAGCCGTGCGGGATACTCAGCGCAGTTGAAGACAGCAGGGAGCGCACAGTCATCGATATACTCCCGCCTGAGATGGACAAATACCGTCTCTTCCCGGTCGGCAGGCTGGACAGGGAGAGCGAGGGACTTATGATCCTTACAAATGACGGGATGTTTTCCCAGGAACTCATCCATCCTTCAAAAGGAATAACGAAGACCTACGAAGTCGAACTAAGGAAACCATTGCCGGAAGAGAAGCTCATAGAGTGGACAAAAGGTGTGGAATGCGAAGGACTCTTCCTTAAGCCGATCTCAGTGCGCCGGATCGGACGCAGCCCCCTTCAATGTTGGTTTGAAGTGGTACTGGGAGAGGGGATAAAAAGAGAGATACGCCTCATGGTACGCTCCCTGGGGAATGATGTCAGAAGGCTTATAAGGCGAAGGATAGGCAGTCTGGAACTAAGAGAGCTGAATACCGGCAGCTATATTTCAGTCAGCAGGGAAGAACTTTGGAGTTATATTAAAGACGGAAAGATAGTATAATAAGAGTTTAAGGAATGTCTCTTTATGAAAGTTTCGGTCCCAAATATCAGGCCCGGAAAGTTTTTGTGTTGCCATCAGTCATGTGAGGGAGTTTTCAAATGAATGAAAAAATTGTCCGTACGCTTGTTATAACGATAGATGGACCCGCAGGGGCAGGCAAAAGTACTGTAGCAAAGATCGCCGCAGAGAAGCTTGGTCTTCCCTACCTTGATACAGGTGCTATCTACAGGGCAGTGGCATGGTTTCTAAAAGATCGGTCTGTAGCTCCCGGAGAAACGAATAAGATAGAGGCAGTCCTGACCGGGATATCGATCTCTTTATCAGACGGCAGGGTGTCGGTCAATGGCCGCGATGTAACTGCCGAGATCCGCACACCGGACGTTGATGCGTCAGTGTCGTCTTATTCAGCGCTCAAGCCTGTCCGGGATGTCCTTATTGGGCTGCAGAGAGAACAGGCTTCCAATGGTCTTGTTGCAGACGGCAGAGATATGGGTACTGTTGTTTTCCCCAACGCCGATCTTAAGATATTCCTTACAGCGGATGCGGAAGAACGGGCAAAACGCCGTTACCTGGAGAGGCTTGCCCGTGGCGAAAAAGCGGACTATGGGGAAATACTCAAGTATGTCAACGAAAGAGACCTCTATGACATGAACAGGGAAATAGCTCCCCTGCGTCCCGCAGCCGGCTGTGTGATACTGGACAGCACAAGAATGACTATCGAAGAAGTCACTGACGTTATCGTCAGTTTAGCAAGAGAACAGGGAGATACTAAAGAGAATTGAGCAGGCAGAAAAGATCCATTGATCTTTCATTAAAACCTAAAAAAGCAATAGTTTGCGGAGTTGATATCAACAGCGCAGACGATACGGAAGTTTCGCTTGACGAGCTGGTAATGCTTCTGGAAAATTTGGGTATACCAACCATGGCGAGGGTCATACAGAAAAGGAGCACCCCTGACCCGGCCAGCTTTGTAGGTTCAGGCAAGGCAGAGGAGATAAAGGATTTTGCACAGAAATCAGAAGCGACGCTTCTTGTTGTAGATGACTTCCTGAGCCCGACGCAAAAAAGCAACCTCCAGAAGCTGACCTCCATGACTGTCTGGGACAGGGCTTTTGTAATAATGAAAATATTCGAAAGCAGGGCCCACACCGCAGAAGCCAAACTGCAGGTGGAGCTTGCCCAGTACAGATATGAGATACCGAGCCTGAAAGGTCTCGGTCACCAGATGTCAAGGACAGGCGGAGGCATAGGTACGAGGGGTCCGGGAGAAACGGAGTTCGAAAGGCACAGAAGGAAGCTCGAAAGGCGTATGAAAAGCATCACTTCGCGCCTGGAAGCTGTCAAGGACAGAAGAAGGGACAGACGGGAAAGACGCAAAAAGGACGGAGCTTTTACCGCCGCATTGGTAGGCTATACGAACAGCGGCAAATCCACCCTTTTGGGGTCGCTTTCAAAAGACTGCGGGATATTGGCGGCAGATCAGCTTTTCTCGACCCTTGACACTGTAGTAAGAAAGATCAGCTTCAGGGACGGCGGAAGTTTTCTGCTCTCAGACACGGTAGGATTTATTCGCAAGCTGCCCCCTGAACTTGTGGCAGCATTCAGGGCGACACTTGAAGAGGTGTCAGGCGCCGACCTGCTCCTGCTGGTGATCGACTCAGCGGACAAGGACCCTGTCGGAAATATGGACATAGTTCTGCATACCCTAAAAGAGCTCAAAGCAGATGATCTGCCAAGGATAGTAGTACTGAATAAGATAGACAAGACCGGATCAGAAGCTGATTTTACTGCAATGGAGCTGCGTGCGAGAGGCGAAGAGACCGTAAAGATATGTGCCCTTACAGGCGAAGGTTTCGAGGAGCTCCTTGCAGCAGTGAAAAAACACACGATGGAAAACAATGACAGCAGGCTGGAAGCCGCACATGCTCAATAAAGCCGGACAGAGACAGGATGTGATCTTATGTATGTAAGCATGACAGGGTTCAGCAGAACACAGATCCAGAGATCATGGGGCACAGTATGCCTGGAAGTGTCGAGCGTCAACCATAGATACCAGGAGATCTATGTCAGGCTTCCCAGGGAATTTTCAAGCTGGGAACCATGGTTCCATCAGAAGCTCCGTAAAGGTTTCCGCAGAGGCAAGGTACAAGTCAGGATGGATGTCCTGTGGGCTTCCTCTTTCAAGATGGGCAGGATAAATAAAGATATCATGACATCCTACTGCGAAGAGCTGATGCAGATACAGCGCACGCTTGGGCAGGCAAAAGATCTTCAGCTGGAGAGCGTTGTCACGCTTCCCGGTGTCCTTGACATCCCCAGGTTTGAAGAGAGCGCCGAAGCGGAGGAACTGGAGGCTTCCTTCAGCGATTTGATAGAACAAGGCCTCAGCTCCTGGCAGGAGATGAGGGAGACAGAGGGAGAACATCTTAAAGAAGAGGTCCTCATCCACCTGGCAGAACTTGAAAGGCTTTCTGCCCTTATAGAGGAGAAATGGCTGCCGGCAAGGGACCAGGCCTTTGAGACCACCCGGCAGAGGATAACGGAAATGCTCGATACTCTCGGAGGCAAGCTGGAAGAATCCCGGATGATGCAGGAGATAGCGGTAATGACGGACAGGTGGGACGTATCCGAGGAGATAGCCAGGCTCAAAAGCCATATATCCAAATTCAGGTCCACAGGTGAAGAAGCGGAATCATCGGGACGTAAACTTGATTTTATTGTTCAGGAGATGAACCGTGAAGTCAACACACTTGATTCCAAAATATCCGACGCGGAGATAAGATGGCTTGCAGTAGATTCAAAGGCTGCGCTGGAACGGATACGTGAACAAATTCAGAACCTGGAGTAGATGACAATGAATTACAAACTTGTGCACGTTGGATTTGGGAATATGGTCGTAGCGGACAGGATAGTTGCAATAATCAGCCCGTCCTCTGCCCCGATAAAGAGACTCAGGGAAGAGGCCAGGGAAGCCGGACTTTTGGTTGATGTCACACAGGGAAGGAAGACCAGGGCGATCCTGATAATGGACAGCAGGCATGTAATAATGTCAGCGATACAGCCTGAAACAATAACCGGTCGTTTCGAAGGTGAGGAAGGTAAAGAAGAAAAACAATGAGAGGCAGGCTCTATATTCTTTCCGGACCGGCAGGAGTCGGCAAAGGGACTGTCCTCAGAAGAGTCTTTGAAAAACTGGACAATATAGTCTATTCGGTCTCATGCACGACCAGGGCACCAAGGCCCGGAGAGAGAGACGGCGTCAACTACATTTTCATGGATGAACCTTCTTTCAAAAAGATGGTCGGCGAAGGCAGGTTTCTTGAGTGGGCAAATGTTCATGGACACTTTTACGGGACAAGGAAAGACATTGTCGAAGAGACTCTCCGGCAGGGCAAAGATGTCCTTCTGGAGATAGATGTCCAGGGAGCATCACAGGTGAAGGGAAAAATGCCAGAAGCTGTAATGATATTCATCCAGCCGCCCTCATTCGAAGAGCTTGTCAGAAGACTGCAAAAGAGAGGGACGGAAGGACCGGAAGAACTGAAGCTCAGGATCAGCAACGCGAAGACGGAAATGAGTCATGCGGACAAATATGAATACATGATCATCAACGACAAAATAGAAAAAGCTGCTGATGATTTCATTAAAATAGTTAAAAAATACCGGGAGGGCTCAATATGATATTCATGGATCTGGAAAAAATTTACAAAAACAGGGACATCCCAAACAAATATATACTGACACTGGTCGTATCCGCACGCGCACGCCAGCTTAGCGAGAGAAAGGGAGCTATAAGCGGTTATGACGAAAAATTTATAACGAGGGCAGTAGAGGATCTGACGCAGGGCAGGATAAAGTATTCCTTCGTAGATACCTCTCCAAAAAAGAATCCCAATGAGTCCGTGGAAGCATAACAGAAGGATCCTGTTCGGAGTAACGGGAGGAATAGCTGCCTATAAAGCTCCGGATATCCTTCGTGGCTGGAGAAAAGAAGACTGTGAGGTAGAGGTAATTCTAACCAGCTCTGCTGAGGAGTTTGTGAGCCCTCTTGCCCTTTCGACCCTGACCGGAAGAAAGGTTTGGCGAGAAAAAGATTTCCTTTCTGTAGAAGAAGGATGGAAGATCCCCCACATAACTCTCACAGAGTGGGCGGAGGTATTTGTCATAGCCCCCTGCACTGCAAATTGCCTGCGCATTTGTGCTCAGGGAGACGGCAGTACACTGCTGGGTGCAGCGATGCTGGCCAACAGGAATCCCCTTGTGATTTTTCCGGCCATGAATCCGAACATGCTCGGGAATCCTGCCGTAAGGGCCAACATCGATAAGATCACATCCATGGGACACACGGTTGTGGGCCCTGACAGCGGAATGCTTGCCTGTGGTTATGAGGGCAAAGGCAGGCTGCCTGACAATTCTGTGATTTACGAACATGTATGGAATGCCCTTTCTCCGAAAAAGGACTTGAGGGGCATGAAAGTCCTGGTAACAGCCGGACCCACCCACGAATACATAGATCCTGTAAGGTATATAAGCAACCCAAGCAGCGGAAAGATGGGCTATGCGATAGCCAAAGCTGCATGGTACAGAGGGGCTGAGGTGACTCTTGTCTCCGGACCGGTATCAATACCGCGTCCCGAAGGAGTAAGAGTGATAGATGTCGTATCCGCCGAGCAGATGTACGAGGCATGCATAAAAGAAGCCCCTGAAATGGACATCATCGTCAAAGCAGCTGCTGTCGGTGACTTTAGAGCGGAAGAAGAGATTAAACAGAAGCTCAAGAGGCGAGACGGCGAGCCGCTTACTGTGACATTCGTCCAGAACAAGGATATTGCCGCAGAACTCGGCAGGATGAAAAAAGAGGGGCAGATGCTTGTGGGTTTTGCAGCTGAGACCCAGGATCTTATAGCAAACGCCCGGAAGAAGATGATAGCGAAGAACCTGGATATGATCGCCTGTAACGACGTACTTGCCAACGGCGCCGGATTCGCGTCTGACACAAATTCTTTGATGATAATGACAAAAGGCGGGTCAGAGGTCGAGTTTTCAGGCACAAAAGACGACGTTGCCGACTCTTTGCTTGACGCTGTCATCAGAAAAAAAAATAAAGAATAATGGAGACAATATCTGTCGCGGTCCCCGGACCGTGGTGGACTGACCTCTCTTATACACATACATGTACCCTGCCGTACGGAACAAGGGTCAGGGTCCCTTTAGGAAGTTCTTTCAGGATAGGACTGACCGTAGGAGACATTTCCGGAACAAAAGCACCGGAAGAACTTAAATGGATCAGTGAGGTAATAGATCAGACCCCTCCTCTGCCTGATGAGCTGTGGCGGACAATAGGCTGGTTCGGAAAGACATGGTTCGTAGGCACCGGAATGGCTGCCAAGACCCTTTTGCCGGCCAGATTCCTAAGCGGGGAACCGCTTGAAGAGATAATTTATGAGCCTGCCGGAAGATCCTCATCCGTAAAATATGTATTCGAACCCAGAGATACTCAAAGGATGTACGTATACTGCGATGTCCTCAAAGCATCAGAGGGAGCTTCATTAGTTGTGTTTCCGGAGGTCACGGCAGCAAAAAGATTCTGGGAAATGCTGCCGGACTCATTGAAGCAAGAGGGTGTCTTATGGTCTGATCTTTCCAGAGCCAAACAGTGGGACTTCTGGGACAGGTCGAGGAAGGGCGGGATAAGATTTGCCGTAGGTTGCCAGACGGCATCTTTCATCCCGATATCAGGACTCTCGACCATAATTGTGGACGAAGAGAACAGCGGGGCATGGCGGACCCTGAAACACCCTGAATTCCACCACAGGACGATACTGGCCGCACGGGCGGGTTTTGCAGGAGCCGACCTTGTCCTTGGCGGCAGGATGCCTTCAGCAAAGGTATTTTTGCAGGGCGGAAAAGAACTCAGCCGCAACGGACTTAGGGACAGACTCATATTTGTGGACATGAAAGACTCCTCTTCCTATGACTTTGACGGCATAAAGGACACTCTCCCGATAAGCAGGCCTCTCATAAGGGAGACTAAAGAAGTGCTTGAAAAGGGAAAATGGGCTTTCTGGATCCTTGACCGTAAAGGCTACGCGGGAGAGATCTTCTGTGAAGACTGCGGATCGCCGGTCCGCTGCCCTAAATGCGGGGGAGTCATGAGATGGGAAGGAAGATCGGAATCACTTAAATGCCTCGACTGCGGCAAAAGGGATCCTGTCCCTGAAAAATGTCCCTCATGCGGGGGCCCGTTCCTTGAGGGACAGAGACCGGGACTTGAGGCACTGGAAGACAGAGCGGGTATTTTTTTCAGGGACAGGAATGTGATCCTTTTTCATGATGAAGGATCAAGGATTCCTTCAGGGGAAGCGATACTTAAAAAGTACCCGGGCGGAGGCTTGATCCTTGGAACGAGGAAAATTATCTCTCTTGCTGACGATATCTCACCGGAGGTAATTGGCTGGATAGATGCGGATGCGGAAGCCAGGGTACAGGAGTATGATGCAAAAGCAAGGGCCTTTTCTCTGATATGGGAGTCGGCATGGAGAGGAAAAGAACCTGAAAGAAGAAAAATAGTGGTACAGAGCAGAAAGCCTGATAAAACCTGGCAGCAGGCTCTTGGGATCGGATGGGGGCATTTCTGGAAGAGAGAGCTCCGGGAAAGGAAAGAATGGGAACTTCCTCCGTACAAGCCGATGCTCAAGATAGACATTCCGGCGTTCAAGAGGAACGGACTTGCAGAACATCTTGAAAGGGCAGGGTTTGAATATTGGGAGTCCGAAGAAAGATCAGGCCAGATATGGGTCAGAACGAAGAAGTTTGACTCCCTTAGTAAAATGCTTGCGCCATATTTCGACATAAAAAATACAAGATCAGGGATCCCAAGGGTCAGCATAAAGCTTGACTGACAGGGTAAGGATAAAAAATAAAATGGCATATGTGAAAGAAGCCAAATGCCGGCAAGGAGAATAAAATGGCAATAATTGCAATAATTGGAAGGCCTAATGTAGGTAAATCGTCCATCTTCAACAGGATGGTCGGCAGAAGGGCTGCAATAGTGGACGACCAGCCGGGTGTTACCAGGGACAGGATATACGGTGAAACCGAATGGGCCAGCAGAAGATTCTACGTTGTTGACACCGGGGGAATAATGTCTGAAGTTGACCATCCTTTTATGGACCTTATAGCCAAGCAGGTGGATCTGGCACTTGACGAGAGCAGCGCAGTGATCTTTGTGCTTGATGGCAGGCAGGGCATTACACCTATGGACAAGGATATCGCCCTGAAGCTCAGGAAAGGCGGCAAGCCTGTCATAGTTGCAATGAACAAGCTTGATAACCAAAAACAGGAAGATGAGATGCTTTACGAGGCATATTCACTTGGCTTTGATACTGTTATAGCGACAAGCGCCGAGCACAATACAGGTTTTGATGAGATCTTTGATGCGGTAGTGTCAAAACTTCCACCGGATGACTTCGAGTCAGAGGAAGACGATATAAGGGTAGCGCTAGTCGGCAGACCAAACGTGGGCAAATCAAGCCTCCTGAACGCGATAGCCGGAGAAGAGCGTTCAATGGTAAGCGAAATGGCCGGAACGACCCGTGACGTAGTTGACTCGGTCTTAGAGGCCGACGGAGTCAAAATGAGATTTCTCGACACTGCGGGACTGAGGCGGAAAAGCCGCGTGAACACTGACCTGGAATACTATTCCAACGTCAGGACATACCAGGCGATAGACAGGTGCCATGTTGCGCTTGTGCTCCTTGATGCGCAGGATCCCGTAACAGAACAGGATAAGCGGCTTATTGGCCAGGTCCTCGAAAGAGGCAAGGGGCTCATAATCGTAATGAACAAGTGGGACCTTGCTCCGAGAGAAGAAAAAATCGGGGACAAGATGACAGAACTGCTCAAGGACGAGCTGCCTTTCGCTTCTCATGCACCGAAAATTTTTATTTCAGCCAACTCGGGTCGAAGCATCTCCAAGATCCCGGCTCTTATCATGAAGGTCGAAGAAAACAGGAGAAGGAGGATACCCACCTCTGAGCTAAACAGGCTGGTCAAGGAGACGCTGGTTTTTGAGAGGATGCCCGGTGACGGAAAGGGTCACAGCCTCAAAATATACTATTGCACACAGGCGGACGGAGCTCCGCCGGCTTTCATCTTCTTTGTCAATGACTCTGAGCTCTGTTCAAAGTCTTTCAAGCGTCATCTGGAAAACTGTTTAAGATCAATGGCAGACTTTTCAGGTGTACCAATAAAGATTTTTATGAGAAACAGAACGGAAAATTAGCCTATTTTTCCAAAAGTACTTGACCTGAGCGGATTTTATCGGTATAAATGCTAGTGAACTGCTCTAGCAGTGTCAATCTTGTCAGGAGGTGGCAGAAGGTGACAAAAACAGATCTCGTCAACGCCGTAGCAAAGTCTGTCGAAGGAATCACTAAGAAAAAGGCCGCAGAAGTTGTAGATGCAGTATTTGCAGGCATCCATGGTTCCCTTAAGAAGGAAGACAAGGTCCAGATCGTGGGATTTGGAACATTTGAAGTCCAGAAGAGAGCTGCTCGTCAGGGCCGTAATCCTCAGGATCCCAAGAAAGTCATCCAGATCCCTGCAAAGAAAGTACCTGTTTTTCGTGCAGGCAAAGCTCTCAAAGAAGCAGTCAACAGCAAGAAAAAGTAGTTTTTATATCTTTTAGGTTTTTGGGAACGTAAAAAAATCCCGACAATTTTTGTTGGGATTTTTTTATTGCAGTTTTTATTGCAGTACTTGACCAAAAGCTCATCGCGGGTTATTATACTCCCTGCTTACGGGATGTAGCGCAGCCTGGCTAGCGTACCTGCATGGGGTGCAGGTGGTCGGAGGTTCAAATCCTCTCATCCCGACCAGACGATATAGGGGTTTCCGTAGTTTATGGAAGCCCCTTTACTTTTGTTTTTTTAAGATATATGTTTTACTCAACTTTTCCACCGTCTTTCCCGCATGCTTTTGATCAGGAAGGACGCTGTTCCTCGAAAGAGGGACATAACAAATCACCATAGTGACTGAACTATTTCGAGTGCGTTTCGAGATCGGGAATCCAGCGACTTCAATATTTTAGAGCCACTGGTTCTCCGCTAAATAATATACAGAGAAGACGAAAAATAGAGGTTTTGAATCCACTAGTAGTAAGAGGTGGGAAAGTTGAGTTAAGACAATTAAAAGAGAGAAAAAAGGAAAATGAGATGGCCAGGATACCGAATTTTATTCACAACACAGATATAGGGCAGAATTTCCTTATCGATCATTCGATCGTGGACTTTATGATCGGTAGGGCAGAGCTGACTGCTGAGGACGCAGTCCTTGAGATAGGGCCCGGTGAGGGCATACTCACAGAGGGGCTTCTTTCGACCGAATGCTCGGGAGTGTGTACTTTGGAGTTGGATACGAGACTCAAACACACGATAGACATGCTCGCTATCAAAGACAGCAGGCTTCATCCTCTTTGGGGAGATGCCGTACAGTTCGATTACGAAAACAAACTTCCATGGATGCCCAACAGGGTAATTGCCAATCTCCCATACCATATCACCACGCCTCTTCTTTGGACCTTCCTTGAAAAGCTTGCTCCGCATGGACTTGAATACATGCTTCTGATGGTGCAGCTTGAATCCGCCGAGAGGATCACTTCACCATACGGACATCGTGAACGCTCCCCGCTCGGCATAACAGTTGAAGCAATGGGAACATCAGCCATTCTTAGGAATGTTCCTCCATCTGCCTTCAGGCCTCAGCCAAGGGTCAATTCATGTATTATCGAGATAAAGATCGAGAATAACAGGACACTTGCATGTGACAGGACATGGAGGGGGCTGTTGGCAAGGTCTTTCACGCAGAGGAGAAAGACCCTGATCAACAACTGGATATCCGGCTACGCTGACATTGACCGCGATAAAGCGCTGGAGATACTTGAAAGAAACGAACTGAAACCTACTGCCAGGGCAGAAGAACTTAGCCTTGATACCTGGAGCCGGCTTTCCCTGGAGCCCGAATTTTACCTCAAACCAAAAGACGAGAAGGAGTCAGAAATATGACCTGGGATCTTGGCAGGATAATAGTCGATGAGAATGTCGATCTGCCCCTTGACTGGGCCTCGCTTTCTCCGTCAGGAAGAGTCTTTGTTGAGATAGGGTTCGGGAACGGAGAGTTCATTGAATACCTTGCGCAAACTTTTCCCGAAGTGCTGATCCTGGGCATTGAGGTCTCGCAGTGGTGTGTTGCCAAGGGAGCAAGGAGAGTGCTTGCGGCGGGACTTGGCAACGTGCGTATAATGCACGGCGATGCCCGTTTCCTGCTTCGCCATTGTTTCTCTCCCGAGTCGGTCGAGAGAGTATACATGAACTTCCCATGCCCCTGGCCAAAGACAAGGCATGCTTCAAGGCGCGTCACGGTACCGCATTTTGCCGATCTTCTGTCATACCTCATCGTTCCCGGAGGATCATTTGAACTTGCAACCGATGTAGACTGGTACGCTGAGGAAGCAGCCGAGACCATATCAGCTCCGGGCGTTTTTCAGGCAGATCCGATAGAGGCCGACCCAAAGAGGCCATATATTACAAAGTACGAAAGAAAGTGGAGAGCCATGGGAAAAAGCACATGGCATCTGGTCCTGCATAAAACGGGCAAATACGATGATCCTATCATGGAAGGCAATTGCTGGCAGATGGAAATGGAGTGTGAAAGCCCAATGAAACTCGAGGATGTCCTTTCAAAGATAAAAGACGCGGAGGGCAAAGGTGTCGGCGGAAGAGGCCACTGGGTCTTTAGGGAGACTTTCGTTTCAGATTCGGGAGTCGGTCTTGTCCTTGTCATAACAACTGATGACGGGTTCGAACAGCACTTCTACCTTAAGGTGATCCCCGGACGGGATGGTTTTAAGATAAAGGTCGACTCTGTGGGGCATCCCTACAGGACTCCGGCTATGCGTGCCGCCCTGCACTATGCGCTGGAAGCTGCAAGGGGAGAATGATCTGAACTCACTGCCCTTGTCTTCTCTTAGTGGCTGAAAGTATCATGCTGCCTGCGTACCATACGGTAACTGTCCACGGAAGGAACGCAACAAACCTGAGCGTCTTCTCCAGCCCTATGATGTCGGCTGAAAAACCTACGGATGTGGTGAACAGGTTCGCCAGGCCCCATGAGACGCCCATGGCCAGTGAGCTGGCAGTGCTCCTGGAGAGGGGACAGCGTTTCTGTGCCATAGCTGTAGTCACAGGGGTGCTTGCCTGAAGGAAAGCGAATCCGACAATTAGTGATGCAACAGATAAGATCCCTGCTGTGTTAAGTCCTGCGATAAGAAATACCGGTGAGATCCCAAGTGTCCAGAGCATGACCTTCTCATCGCCTCTAGAATCAGCCAGCTTTCCTCCGATTATCCCTGCAAGTGTGCATGCCAGAGTTATCGCGAAAAGCAGCATCCCGCCTGCAGCGATGCTTCCCCCCTTGAGTATAACGAGCATTGGCAGGAATATCTTTATGCCCTGCAGCGTAGCGTCTCTCACTGTTGCTACAACGACTATGGAGGTGATCTTCTTCATAATGACGCCCATATTCGAGAAAAATCCCCTGAATTCAGCCTTTTCTTTTGTTATGTTCTCAGCCTTCTGGTCTGAAACGATTCTTTTCCATATGTAGAGACATATGATGAAGCCGGGTATCAGGACTATCGGAAACATCTTTTTTCCGATAAGGGATATCAGGAATACTACATAGACAGGCCCCACTGCGCTTCCAAAACTACCGCATGCTGCAAAAAGCGATATGAAAAGGGCAAGGTCCTTGCTTCTGGCGGATGATCCAGCCCGTCCGAGCCCCTGTGGGTGAAATGAGGCTGTGCCCATGCTCATCAGTCCTACCAACAGGAAGGCTATGGAGTAATTCGGAGCCAGAGGCAAAAGACATGCTCCTGCAATGCTCAGCATCGGTGCCCAGACTGCAAGCCAGGGTCTTTTTTGCCTGTCTGCAAAATATCCTGCTACCGGTTGGCCCAACAGATTCGTCAGTCCGAAAATAGCATTCAAAAGTCCCGCCTGGCTCAAAGATATCGATATGGAATTAACAAGCATTGGTATAATTGTCGGTAAGGCTGTTGAATGCACGTCATTCATGAAATGCAGAAAAGAAAATCCTAGAAGGTTTCTCCTGTCGCCCTGTTCTTCAGGTGTTTTTGTTTGTTTATCTATTGTCTGCGGCATTTGGGCCTCCTGTATTGTATACACTATTAATGTGCGATATTATACTCTTTTATATCTCATTTAGTTGAAACAGGGTGAATTTTTGTATGAAAGAAATGCGTCCTACTACGGGCAAGGTATTACAGGCATTGTTTAATATATTGGGACCGTTGGAGGGTAAAAGTTTTTTGGATCTTTTTTCCGGAAGCGGGCAGATAGCGCTCAATGCTTACCGGAAAGGTGCCGATCCGGTCTGTCTTGTTGAATCTGACAGAAAGCGCCATGGCGGTATAGTTAAAACTATGCCTGAAGATGTAAAATGTCTTTGTATGGACGTCAGAAGGGCTTTGTCCAGATTTGTAAAAAACGGGGAGTCGTTTGATGTTATTTTTGCCGACCCGCCATATGGACTGGGTTGGTGCGCCGAACTACCGCAGCTGATTTTTAAACACAGCGAAGTCCTTTCCCCGAACGGAACGCTGATCTTCGAGCACTCTGAAAAAGAAGACGCAGATGATATTCCGGGATGGGAAAGGAAAGAGAGAACTTACGGCGGCACAGTTCTCACATTCTACAAAAGGAGTGTTGATCAATGATAAGGGCCGTATATCCCGGATCTTTCGACCCGATAACCAACGGGCATATTTATATAGCAGAAAGAGGCGCTGCCCTCTTTGACGAGCTGGTCGTAGCAGTCCTCGTAAATCCTGAAAAGAGATCGACTTTCAGCGAGGAGGAGAGGCAGATAATGGCCAGGGAAGCGCTAGTCCATCTTCCCAATGTGAAGGTCAAATTTTTTGAAGGACTGCTGGTCGACTTTATGAGACAGGAACAGAGCAGGATAATAATCAGGGGTCTTCGAGCGCTTTCTGACTTCGAATATGAATTCCAGCTCGCTCAGATGAACAGGCAGCTGGCACCCGAGATAGAGACTTTCTTCATAGTTACAGATGCCAAGTACTCATATCTTTCAAGCAGGGGCATCAAGGATGCATTCCAGTTCGGAGGCGCGATAAAAGATATGGTCCCGCCAGGGGTATTCAGGCGCATGAGGGAACGCATCCCCCCACGCAACGTGTAGTCTTCATCTCAAATAAAATTGATCACCTTTTGTTGACGTGTTTCTGCTGTTATACGGCGGAAGTAAGTCATCTGTCCTTTGGCCGGGGGCTTCGGATCTCTATAAAGTCCAGCGGACGGGCAATGACTTTGAATCCGCATTTTTCGTAAAGTCCGTGTGCGTCATTTATAGATGATGCCCATATTTTATTTCTCGCTTATAATGATTTTTCTGGAATGTTCCATTCCGAATTCTCCCTTAGTCACCAGCTCTTCCCATATCTCAGATCCTATAAGTTCGTATTTCATGACTTTTGATGCGGTGTCAGATATTGAAGAAGCCGCGCCGCACCTTGTAATAACAGGCAAAGATGCTGTTTTTCTCATACGCCTCAGCATATTTCTGCCGTTTCCGTTCATTCCGAGCACTCTTATGTATGGTGGTCCTATCCTTTGGAAAGCTCTGTTTGTCCAGTGTTCCAGGCCGATAAGGATGTGTATTCCGTGCCTCTGTACCCGCCCAAGCGGATATCTTTTGCTTGTGCATGCCTTCCCCCATTCAGTGAAGGAAGAGCTCCCGATAGCCTTTTCCCTCAGCAGGTACTCTATCCCCTCTCCGATCTCTGCGTACTTTGAGATATCGCCGGGATCCATTGAGATGAGCCTGGACCGTAGGATATTCCACAGCCTTCCTTCATCAGTGCAGGCACGCCCACTTTCGATGGCCTCTTTTAATATCTCGGCAGAAAAATCAGGGATCCTGGAGAGCGCCTCTGAGACGTTCCCTTTTGAAAGAGCTTTTCTTACAGCGGTCGCGCTTGAAAATTCGGCCAGCTCATTTTCATGATATCCGGATCCAAGCCTCTTGACCGGCACTGCATATATTTTCCAGTTTTTTTTCTTTATCCTAAGCATGTATGATAGTGCAAGGGAATTGTTCGAACCTTTGAGCTTTTCAGCTGTTCCCGGTATCATACGGTCAAGGGCAGTAGCCCTTGATTCGACGAAAGAACAGCCTTTGTCAAGTTCTTCTTTTAAACAAAACTTGAAAGGTTCGGGTTCTTCGATTAAAATATCTAAGATTTTGTCCATTTGCCAGTCAGGGGATTCCAGCCCGAAGGAAATGTGTGTTACGATTCCTGTCATAGCTAGGATATCAACAGCGGCATTGGCGAATACCCCTGCATTATGAGATGAAAAGACGAGAGGAAGTTCAAGGACCAGATCAGCACCGCATTTTAGCGCGGCCTTTGTCCTCTCCCACTTTGATATTAAGGCAGGTTCTCCTCTTTGGACGAAGTTTGAGGAGAGCACTACTATGATGCCCTCAGCACCTGAGAGTGAACGGGCTTCTTTCATGTGGTGCCGGTGTCCAAGATGAAGCGGGTTATATTCGGCAACTATCCCTGTGATGGGAGTATGCATAAATTCGATCACCGTCCTCTTAGGGTAAGAATACCACAAAGAGACGGAGATAATCAGAATAAGGGAGGCAATCTGATTTTAATGAAAATTCTAGTTCTTAACTGCGGAAGTTCTTCTTTTAAGTATCAGCTTATCGACATGGACGGGGAAGTCGTCCTCGCCAAGGGACTTGTTGAGCGCATTGGCATAGACGGCTCAAAGATCAAGCATACCAAGACAGGGAAAGATCCCGTCTCGCGTGTAGTAGATTTCCCTAACCACACAGTCGCCATCAAATATGTTCTTGATATGCTCATCGACCCGGAATACGGAGTCCTCAAGGACCTGAGCGAACTTTCAGCCGCAGGGCACAGGATGGTACACGGCGGAGAGAAGTTTACATCTTCAGTCCTTGTCACCCCTGAAGTCATCAGCGCGATAGAAGAAGTTATACATCTCGCGCCTCTCCACAACCCTGCCAATCTGCAGGGAGTCCGCGCCCTCATGGAAGTTCTCCCTGGAACACCCAATGTCGTTGTCTTTGACACAGCCTTCCATCAGTCTATGCCTCCGAAGGCGTTTATATACGGGATCCCTTACAGCTATTACGAGGAAGACAGGGTCCGCCGCTACGGTTTCCATGGCACCAGCCATTACTACGTTGCAAACAGGGCAGCTGAAATACTTGGCAAACCCGTTGAAAAGCTCAGGATCGTAACATGCCACCTCGGAAACGGGAGCTCAATCACCGCTGTTGACGGCGGCAAGTCAGTTGACACGAGCCTTGGATACGGGACAGCTGAAGGAGTCCTGATGGGGACTCGCAGCGGAAGCCTCGACCCCTCCGTAATGCTCTTCCTCATGGAGAAACACGAAGATGTCAAAACTGTCAGTGACATCGTCCACAAGAAGAGCGGGCTTCAGGGAGTCTCCGGAGTCTCAAGCGATCTTCGCGATGTCGAAGAGGCAGCGGAAAAGGGAAATGCCCGGGCACAGCTGGCGCAGGAAATGCTTATTTACCACGTCAAAAAATATATCGGTTCTTACGCTGCTGCAATGGGCGGCATTGATGTCCTGGTATTCACAGCAGGCATAGGAGAGAACGGAGTATCCTTCCGTGAAGAAGTCTGCAAAGGACTGGAATTCATGGGTGTGAAGATCGACCCGGAAAAGAACAAAGTCCGCGGCAAAGAGGTCGTTTTCAGCACGCCCGATTCAAGAGTTGCTGTAATGGTCGTTCCTACAGATGAAGAAAGGGTCATCGCAAGGGACACGAAACGCTGCTGTGAGGCAAAATAACAGGAGAATAATGTCTGAATATATCAAGGCTGCGCCCAAAAGTTGGCATCACAGGCTTATCATCCCGGCCATACCAAAGGATGGTACGCCTTATACTGAGAGTTTTTCAGTGACAGCTGACCGGAAGATCAACTACTGGGGACAGCTTTACTCACTTACAGCTCCGCTTCAGGTCGAAGTTGAGGCCTACAGGGCTGAGGGCAGGATAATTACGATAATATCAGTATCCGGAAGCGTCACTGTACCATGCTCAAGATGTCTTGGGCCGGCAGGGGTTGCAATTGAGGGGGAATTAAGGTATCTTTTCTCTCTGGACAAAGAAGAGGATAAAAAAGCCGATCCTGATTATGAAACAGATGGAGACGAAGAACTCATGATCCTTGATTCATGGGAGGATGAGATCGACCTGGGACCACTGTTGTGGGAGGTAATGATAACACTCCTTCCAACTGCGCCTCTCTGTTCTGAAGAGTGCAGGGGACTTTGTCCAAAATGCGGCGCTGACCTGAACACCTCTTCATGCACGTGTAGTGATGAAGAGGGGGATCCGCGTTTTGAAGTCCTGAGATCTTTAGTGCAGAAAGAACAGGGAAATAGCTGACTGCATAAAAAGCAAAAAAGTGATAGAATTGCACAGGCGACATTTTCGCCGAAGATTTAAGGGGGGAACAAATAATGGCAACTCCAAAAAGGCGAGTATCCCACTCCCGTACACACAACCGTAAAGCACAGTGGCTTGGTGCTCTTTCAGGACCCAGTCTTACGGCCTGCACCCACTGCGGTGAGATGATAGAGACATACAAAGCCTGCCCTGCATGCGGTTACTACAAAGGACGTCAGGTAATAAAGGTTTCAGAAGCCTCTGCGGCTGCTAAAGACTAGTGATATGCCTTCCGAAGATCCGGAGCAAAGGGTTATCCCATTGCTCCGGATCTTATATTATGGACCCGTAGACAAAATCCGGGCCAGCTCTATGGTAACAGATTTATCGAGCCTTCATAAAAATTTTAGGCGGTCTGTAATATCCTATTGACAACTTTTGAATTCTGTAATATCTTGTCTGGTGTTATGACCTGCTAACAATTACTTTTTACGGGAGATGCCATTTTGCGTTCAGAACTGAAAAAGCAAAGGCACAGACAGCTTATAGAGCTGATATCCACTAACCCTCTCATGACGGACGAAGAGATAGCTGCTTCCCTTGGAGTGAGCATGAGTACGGTGCGTCTTGATCGCGGCCTTCTCTCTATACCTGAGCTGAGGGAAAGAATGCGGACAATGGCCGAGCAGGCGACCAGCAGACTCAAATCTTTAAGGGCAGAAGAAGTGGTCGGCGAACTTCTTGAACTGGAACCTGACGGATGGGCTCTTTCTGTGTTGAACACGACCAGGGATATGGCGTTCAGACATACGAACCTTGTTGGTGATTATTATATTTACGCCCAGGCTGCAACTCTGGCAATAGCAACGATCGACAGGGAAATGGTAGTAGTAGGATCCGCAAGGCTGAGGTACCGCCGAGCGGCTTTCGTCGGAGAAAGGATACTTGCAAGATCCAAAGTGGGGACTTACAAGGGAGACAAATATGTCGTCAGTGTGCATACACGGGTCGGCGACAGGGAAGTATTTGTCGGAAGATTTGTTGTAGTCGCCAAGAATTCAGAGGAGCTAGCTTAAATGGAGGCGAAAATATGCTGATAGCACTTGATGCAATGGGAGGGGACCACGCTCCGCTGGAGCCGTGCAACGCCGCCATTCTCGCCTGTCGCGACCAGCCGCATCTTTCCGTTGCGCTGATCGGTGACAGCGAAAAAATTAAACCGATAATAGAAAAAGCAGAAAAAAACGTCCGTTCGAGGCTGAGCATAGTTCCCGCGAACGAAGTGATAAACGGCGGAGACTCTCCTTCGATCTCCATCAGAAGAAAAAAGAATTCGAGCCTGGTCATAGGGTTTGAAATGGTCCGATCAGGGGAGGCGGCAGGTATCGTATCATCCGGCAACACAGGGGCGATCGCTGCGGGAGGTGTTATCCTTCTTGGGCGCATCCCTGGAATAGATAGGCCTGGCCTGGGGGCAATGCTTCCGGTCCTGAACAGACCGACTCTGCTGATGGATGTAGGGGGCACAGTGAGGTGCAAACCGATAAACCTTTTCCAGTTTGCCCAGATGGGATCCATATACATGAAGCTCTTCAGGAATGTTGAAAATCCCTCTGTTCGCCTACTGAACATGGGCGAGGAACTGACAAAGGGGGACGAAGTTATATCTGCCGCAAGGCAGCTGATAGAAAACAGCGATCTGAATTACCAGGGATACGCCGAAGCGAACGATATACCAAACGGCATATCTGACGTAATAATCTGCGACGGTTTTACAGGGAATGTCGTTATCAAATTCGGAGAGGGGCTGGGAGAACTGCTGAAAGACCAGTTTAAGGAAGAATATGCCAACCATTTGCTGCCCAAGGTGGGACTTTTATTTATGTGGACTGCAATGAAGAGGGTGCTTGGAAGGTTCGACTGGGAAAAAGCAGGAGGATCTCCGGTACTTGGTGTAAACGGGACTGTGATCAAAGTACACGGGCGCTCAAAAAGTAAGGCAATATCATACGCGATACTTGGAGCAGCAAATTTTGCAGAGCATAACGGTGTTGGAAGGATCAGAGAAGAAATAGCCAGAGGTGGTGCGCAATGATCAAATACATTGGCAGGTCAGCAAAAATTCTGGGAACCAGTAAATATATCCCGGAAAAGATAATGACAAATAAGGATTTTGAAAAAATCGTAGATACCAACGACCAATGGATCGTTGAGAGGACCGGTATACGCCAAAGACACCTTGCCCTCGATGGTGAGAAGTGCAGCGATCTTGCTTACAGGGCAGCGCTTCTGGCCCTCGAAAATTCAGGGCTGGCTGCTGATCAGATCGATATGATACTGGTGGGGACCAATTCTCCGGACACGGTCTTTCCGAGCGTCTCATGCAAAGTCCAGGGAAGGCTTGGCGCTGTCAATGCAGGAGCGATAGATATCCAGGCAGGATGCACAGGAAGTTTGACTGCACTCACAGTTGCAGCCTCCGGAATATCCAGCGGGATCTGGGACAAGGTCCTTGTAATAGGAGCTGAAGTTTTCAGGGACATTATCGACTGGACTGACAGGGGGACATGCATCCTCTTTGCTGATGGTGCAGGGGCCTGCGTAATGGGAGTCTCCGATTCAGGGGGAGGATTCACTTCGACCCGTCTATTTGCAGATGGCACAGGCCACGAAATGATAAGACTTGAGAGCGATGAGAATCACATCATGCCGATCCTAAAGATGAAGGGCAATGAGGTCTTCAAGTTTGTAAATACAGTACTGCCGAAATTCATAAAGGGGTTCTGCGAGGAATCAGGAGTGACTCTGGAAGATATAGATTTCTGGATATTCCATCAGGCAAATATGAGAATAATAGACGGGGTCTTCAAAAGACTGCATGTTTCGCAGGAAAAAACACTGATCAACCTTCCCGAGTATGGCAATACATCTTCGGCGTCGCTAATGATAACACTCCACGAGGCGATGGAGGCCGGTAAGATAAAAAGCGGAGACAAGGTCTGCTTTGTGGCCTTCGGAGCAGGAATGACTCTGGGAGTCCTCCTTTACGAGGCTTAGGGAGTGAAAGACATGTTTGAAAACAACCGGGTCACTAAACTATTGAAAATCAAATATCCTGTGATTCAGGGAGGTATGGCCTGGGTGGCCGATGCTGATCTTGCAGCCGCAGTGAGCAACGCAGGTGGGCTGGGTGTAATAGCAGCTGCAAGCATGCCCACCGAACTTCTGGAAGAGCAGATAGTAAAAATCAGAAAATTGACCGATAAACCGTTTGGAATGAATATAATGCTCCTTTCCCCGACAGCCGATGACGCACTGGAAATAGCCGCCCAGTACAGAGTTCCGGTAGTGACGACCGGGGCTGGAATGCCGGGCAAAGTTCTTGAAAGGCTCAAACCGCTGGGAACGACAGTCATTCCGGTCATAGCTTCAACAGCACATGCCGAGAGAGTCTCAAAGCAGGGTGCTGACGCTGTCGTCGCGGAGGGCAGCGAAGCAGGGGGACACATAGGCGAGATAACTACCATGAATCTGGTGCCACAGGTCGCAGATGTCGTCTCAATACCTGTAATAGCTGCAGGCGGAGTGGCAGACGGAAGGGGCATGGCTGCCGCTTTTGCATTGGGAGCTGAAGGGGTCCAGGTGGGTACACGCTTTGTATGTGCCGTGGAATCCAACGTACATTTCAACTATAAAGAAAAAATAATCGAGGCAAACGACAGGGCCACTGTTGTCACTGGAAGGTCTACCGGACACCCTGTGAGAGTGCTGAAGAATAAGCTCTCAAAGGAGTTTGAAGATCTTGAAAAAAGAGGCGCAACAACAGAAGAACTTGAAAAATTAGGGACAGGCAAACTGCGGCTGGCCGTAGTTGACGGAGACACAACGTGGGGTTCGCTTATGGCAGGACAGTCTGCCGGACTGGTAAAAATAATTGAGCCCGCGTCAGCGATGATCATAGACATTGTAAATGGCGCTGTTGCAGAGATAGAAAGACTGAAGAGGTTTGCCGACTGATGAATTATTCTCTTATTTTCCCCGGACAGGGTGCTCAAAGGCCAGGAATGGGCAAGGACCTTTATGATAAGTTTGAAGCCTCAAAAAGTGTCTTTGAAGAGGCAGATGATGCTCTTGGATTTAAGTTAAGTGATCTTATCTTCAACGGAACAAAGGAAGATCTTATGAAGACGGCCATAACACAGCCGGCGATCCTTACTGTGAGCATAGCTGCTTTAAGAGGCCTTGAAAGCGCTTACGGAAAAAAGCTTGAACCATTTCTGACTGCAGGTCACAGCCTGGGAGAATACACTTCACTTGTTGCTGCCGGTGCGTTAAGCCTTGCTGACGGTGTCAGGCTCGTTCATCTGAGAGGCACTCTGATGCAGGAGGCAGTTCCTGTCGGAGTAGGCGCCATGTCTGCGATAGTAGGAATGAACATGGAGGAAGTAGTCGAATTCTGTAAAGAAGAGGCTCATGGCGAGGTTTGTGAAGCGGCCAACATTAATTCGCAGGAACAGATAGTCATATCAGGGCATAAGGGAGCAGTTGACAGGGCTTCCGCGGCAATAGAAGCGACTGGAAGGGCGAAAGTGCTTCCGCTGAGGGTAAGCGCCCCTTTTCACTGTGAACTCATGCGCCCGGTAGGTGTTAAGCTGAGGGATGAATTTGAGAACATCGGCTGGAACGAGCCCAGCTGTCCCATAGTTACTAATGCAGCAGCAAAAGCGGTGCAGGATGTCGGAACTCTAAAAGAAGCTCTTTACATGCAGACATTTTCACCTGTGCTCTGGATGCAGAGCGTGCTTGAAATGGAGAACAAGGGCACGGAAGGGTATATAGAGCTTGGTCCCGGAAGTGTCCTTTCCGGACTGATCAGAAAGATATCAAAGAGCAAGAGACCATATCCGGTCTCAGGACCGGAAGAGCTGGAAGCAGCCCTTGAGTTTTTGAGAGGGGGAATTTGATGCAGAAGGAAAGGATAGCTCTGGTTACAGGTGCTGGCAGAGGCATAGGGAGAGAGATAGCACTTGAACTGGCCCGCAGGGGATGTTTCGTAGCCCTTAACTTCAGCAGGTCCGAAAAAGCGGCTGAAGAAGCCGCTGCCGAGATAGAAGCAATGGGCCGTAAGGCCCTCACTGTCAAGGCAGACGTATCATCCGCCGCTGAAGTGAAAGGGATGTTCGCATTTGTTGCGTCAAAGCTCGGACCTGTAGAGATCCTCGTATGCAATGCAGGGATCACAAGGGATAATCTTCTCATGAGGATGAAGGAAGATGAGTGGAACGATGTCATCTCGGCAGACCTTTCTTCGCTCTTCTATTGTGCCAAAGAGGCTCTGAGACCTATGCTGAAGGCAAGATGGGGAAGGATAATCGCCATAAGCTCGATCACAGGTCTTATAGGAAATCCCGGGCAGTGCAACTATGCCGCTGCTAAAGCAGGGGTGACTGGTTTCATAAAGAGTCTCGCAAGGGAAGTAGGTTCAAGAGGCATCACTGCCAATGCAGTCGCTCCCGGTTATATAGAAACAGATATGACCACGGAGCTTCCGACAGAGGTCAAGGAAGCGATGCTGAAGAATATCCCGTCAGGAAGGACCGGAACTCCTTCAGACGTTGCGAAAGCCGTTGCATTCCTGGCTTCCGACGATTCAGAATACATACAGGGTCAGGTGATAGCTGTTGATGGCGGCATGACTATGTAGAACAAAAATTTGTAAAAACAAAAGCATATCCGGATAAGAAGAGTAAAATTGGAAGGAGGTGAACTGTATGAAATTGGAAGAAATACAGGCAAAACTTAAGGAGATCGTAATGGACCGCCTTAACGCGGAAGAGGAGCAGATCAAGCCCGAAGCATCATTTGTTGAAGATCTTGGCGCTGACTCCCTTGACATCGTTGAGCTTATCATGGGAATCGAAGAGGAATTTGATATCGAGATCCCTGATGAAGATGCAGAGAAACTCACCACAGTTGGCGAGGCAATGAGTTACGTAAAGGCTAAACTGGGAGTAGAAGGCTAAATCACGAAATGAATCTTTTTAGGAGGGGCTGCATTATACCCGGTCCCTCCTAATCTTCACGGAGGAAAGTCTATGAGAAGAGTAGTGATCACAGGAGCGGGCGCAGTAACGCCAATAGGAATCGGCAAAGAGGAGTACTGGAAGGCTCTTGAAAAAGGCAAAAGCGGTGTTGGCCTTATAACCCTTTTTGATACTTCTAACCACAGCGTAAAAATAGGCGCTGAGGTAAAGGATTTTGATCCTGAACATTGGCTTGACAAAAAAGAGGCACGGCGTACAGACAGAATACTGCACCTCTCTACAGCTGCGACTGACCTGGCTGTAAAAGACGCCGGCCTTGATTTTGGATCTTTGGATAAGGAAAAGTTCGGTGTCTATATAGGAAGCGGTGTCGGAGGGATCGGAACCATAGATGACAACTTTACCGTCCTTTTTGAAAAAGGACCAAGCAGGGTGAGCCCTTTCATGGTGCCGATGATGATAGCAAATATGCCTGCCGCCTACGCCGCAATAAGGTATGGAGCAAAAGGCCCCAATATGGCAGTAGTAACTGCCTGCGCTTCTTCCATAAACAATATAGGTGAAGCTTATTACTGCATACAGCGCGGAGATGCAGACATAATGATCTCCGGAGGAGCAGAGGCTTCTATCACATCGATAGCCACTGCAGGTTTTACATCCCTTAAAGCCCTCTCTACGAGGAATGATGACCCCGAACATGCCTCACGTCCCTTCGACTCAGGCCGCGACGGGTTCGTAATGGGCGAAGGTTCTGGGATACTTATCCTTGAGGAGCTCGAACACGCAAAAAAACGCGGTGCTCACATCTATGCAGAGATAACAGGCTACGGCAATACATGTGACGCATACCACATAACAGCGCCTGATCCGACTGGCGACGGTGCTTACCGCTCCATGGCCATGGCAATGAAGAACGCAGGATGGACCCCTGAAGATGTGGACCTTATAAATGCCCACGGGACTTCGACTCCTTTGAACGACAAGATGGAGACCGCTGCAATAAAGAGGCTCCTTGGTGATCATGGCTGTACAGTTATGGTCCAGTCAACAAAATCCATGGTCGGTCATCTTCTTGGTGCAGCAGGAGCTGTTGAAACGATAGCTGCGCTTTTGGCGATAGAGGAGGGCATAGTCCATCCGACAATCAACCAGTTTGATCCGGATCCGGAATGTGATCTCAATACAGTTCCAAACAAAGCTGTCAGGGCTGAGGTAAACAAAGTCCTGGTAAACAATTTTGGCTTTGGAGGCCACAACGGAGTTCTTGCGATCGAACGCTTCAAAGACTGATATGAAAAACTCCGACAGGGAGAAGCTGACAGATGCGATCCAAAAAAAGATAGGCTATAGTTTCAGGAATAAAGATCTTCTCACGGAAGCCCTTACCCATTCGTCTTATGCTAATGAGTCCGGGTCTTCATCCCACAACGAGAGGATCGAGTATCTCGGTGATGCTGTTCTGGAACTGACTGTCTCTGACCTTCTTTACAACAAATACAAAGATCTGGATGAAGGACAGCTCACCAGGATACGATCTCAGATAGTATGTGAGAAAAAACTGTACGAGTGGGCCCTTGCTGTAGGACTTCGTGATGCGATCAGGCTTGGAAAAAGCCTGATCAAGAAGGGCCCAACGTCTGCAATTGCTGCCGACGCAGCAGAATCCCTCTTCGGGGCAGTTTTTCTTGACGGCGGTTACAATGCTGCCCTTGCTCTGGCAAAAGCCTACCTTGACTTTCACGGCGACGAACTTTCTCCTGACAGGCAAGACTCCAAGACCATGCTGCAGGAGACCCTTCAGGCTATGGGGATGGGGGTCCCATACTACAGGACAGTAGAACGCACAGGTCCCGACCATTCGCTCAGATTCAAAGTAGAAGTAACTATCGGGGATGATCTGCTGGCAGAAGCCTGGGGGAACACGATAAAAGAGGCCGAATTCGAGGCAGCCGGGACAGCGCTCGAGAAGATAGGAAAATAACGAAAGAGGATCGGGGCTGAAGTGATCACTTCAGCCTGAATGTTTTTTTACCCATTGTAATCTGCAGACATAACGTCCTCACTGCCTTCAAGTATCCTTGTGACGCCATAAGGGTCTCCCTTTTTCCTTGATCATACAACAGTAACGATACTATTTCAGCTGAAACTGTGCACAAACACCGCAAACAGCTATGATAACAAAAAAACAATTTTTGCAACATAATTTTTGCAACCGATTGCATAAAAATAAAAATAGAGGTATAATACACCAAGTCCAGCAAACGGAGGGGAAGCGAATGAGAACGGAGATAATATCGGTAATATCTCTTCAGCTCTCCCGCCGGCGTATTGTGCCGTTTTCAAGCTGTATTCTTTAAGATCGCCCTGATAGGCGGTCTTTTTTATTTTTTGAGAAGGAGGGGTAATAGTGACAGTTTTAAGAGAAAAGGCAAAACTTATGAGTTCTGATGACCTGAACAGAGTTATCAAGAGGATCGCACATGAGATGGTCGAACAGAACAAGGGTACAGAAAACATGATCCTTGTAGGCATTCACAGAAGGGGTGTTTACCTTGCGCGCCGTCTGCAGAAGATCATCGAAGAGGTGGAGGGCACGAAGGTTCCATGCGGTGAGCTTGATATCACTTTGTACAGGGATGACCTTACCATGCTTTTCGAACAGCCGATGGTACACAGCACAAGGATGCCCCAGGACATCTCCGGCAAGAATATTTATCTTGTAGATGACGTTCTTTACACAGGAAGGACCGTGCGTGCAGCCCTTGAGGCCCTTGTAGACCTCGGGCGTCCCTCATCAGTGAAGCTGGCCGTAATAATCGACAGAGGACACAGGGAACTCCCGATACACGCGGATATGTGCGGTAAAAACGTGCCGACATCAAAAAATGAAGTTATCGAAGTGAAAGTCACAGAGCTTGACGGAAAGGATGAGGTGGTGATCTGTGAACGCGATGCCCAGTGAGATCGGACAGATAGTCTGGCGTCACAGAAATGTGATAGATGTAGACTGTTTTACAAGGGAAGAACTCTACTTCCTGCTCGACCAGGCCCGCCACATGGAGAACGTCATGGACAGGCCGATCAAAAAGGTCCCGGTCCTGCGCGGGAAGATGGCCGTCAATCTCTTCTTTGAAAATTCTACCAGGACAAGGGTCTCATTTGAGCTTGCAGAGAAGATGCTTTCTGCAGACGTGGTCAACTGGTCTGTCTCAGGTTCCAGCCACGCTAAGGGCGAGACAATGAGGGACACAGCATGGACCCTTGAAGCAATGGGAGCGGATATAGTAGTAATGCGGCACGGAGCTGTAGGATCTGCACAGTATCTGGCTTCAAAGCTGAAAAGAGCAATAGTGCTAAATGCGGGAGACGGGACACACGCGCATCCCACACAGGCTCTGCTTGACCTCTACACTGCATGGAAACACCTGGGTAATCTGGAAGGCAAAAAAATCGCCCTTGTAGGTGATGTTCTCCACAGCCGCGTTGCAAGAAGCGACATCATTGCATTCAAAACGATTGGCTGTGATGTCGTGCTTTCCGGTCCGCCAACGATGATGCCCAGGGAGATAGACTCTCTTGGCTGCAGGTATGAAAAAGACCCGAGAAAGGCAGTTCAGGATGCTGATATGGTGTACCTCCTGAGAATACAGAAGGAGCGTCAGCAGGACGGACTCTTCCCATCGGTGGATGAATATCATCGCTGGTGGGGCGCCGACGCCGACCTTATGAAGTATGCAAGACCGGGAGCACTTGCAATGCACCCGGGACCGATCAACAGGGGAGTTGAAATATCCTCCGAAGTTGCAGACGGACATCAGAGCGTAATACTGGAGCAGGTTCGTTCCGGCGTTGCCATACGCATGGCTCTGCTCTATCTCTGTGGAGGGGGCGCAAGATAATGGGAAAAATATTGTTCAAAGACTTTAAGGTCTTCAACGGGACAGAATTCATAGATGCCAGAGAGGTGCTTGTGGATGGCGAAAGGGTATCTGCGATAGGCAACAGCCTTGACAGCACAGACGCTGAGATAATAGAAGGATACGGGAAGATACTTTCGCCCGGCTTTGTAGACCTCCACGCTCATTTCAGGGACCCCGGGGGAGAATGGAACGAGGATATATCTTCAGGGGCCAGGGCCGGAGCCGCCGGAGGCTTTACCACCCTTGTTGCCATGCCCAACACAAAGCCCGCAATATCAGAACCTTCGCTTGTTGAGTATGTGCTGAGCCATGGAAGGGCAGCCGGTGCTTCAAGGATCCTTCCATCCGGATGCGTAAGCAAAAACAGGGAAGGAAAAGAGATGGCAGAACTTCTAAAGATGGCTGAGGCTGGAGCGGTCTTTTTTACAGACGACGGTGCGCCGATAGCGACAAGTTCACTCTTCCGCCTGGCTCTTATCTATACCGGCAAGGACCATCCAAGAATAATGGAGCATCCTGAAGAGATGAGCCTCTTCAAGGGGGGGCAGGTGCATGAGGGAAAGGTCAGCGCACTCAGCGGACTGAAGGGTATTCCGGCAGCATCGGAGGAGATAGATGTGGCAAGAGGCATAGCCCTTGCCAGGGAGACCTGCGGAAGGGTCCACTTTACGCACCTGAGCAGCGCCGGGGCTCTGGGACTTATAAAGCAGGCCAAGAAGGAAGGGTTGGACGTCACATGTGATACCACCTTCCACCATCTTACCCTTAATGAAAACGCCGTGATAAACAGCGGTTATAATTCAAGGTACAAAGTGAATCCCCCTCTGAGGAGCAAGGAAGACCAGGCAGCGCTGTGGGAGGGGATGCTTGACGGAACGATAGATGCGATAGTGTCAGACCATGCTCCATGGCACATGGATGAGAAAGACGAGCCATTCCAGGATGCTCCTTTTGGCATCGCCTCACTGGAATGTGCAGCAGCTGTTATTATAGACTTCAAAAATAAGAATTACCCTGAGGTTCCGGTTGAAATGATCCTCAGGAAAATGACAAGCTCGCCTGCATCGCTTTTGACTGAGAAATGGCAGGCCCTGGGAAAGATAGAGGAAGGCTCTCCGGCAGACATAACGATAATAGACGAAGAGAGGACCAGGATAGTAGACTGCTCTGAATGGAACAGCAAGGCGAGGTGCTGTCCCTGGGAAGGGATCGCGCTGACCGGCTGGCCGGTGATGACTTTTGTCGAAGGCAGGAAGATCTGGCAGGATAACGAAGATCTTTAGAAGCTGACCCGACCATAAAGCATCTTGCAGGACAATCGCAGGGGCGTGTTAAAGTATGTCAGGTAATCAGAGGATAAGGTCTTGACATCTTTAGTGCCGTCCCTGTTTCCGTTTATCCTTCATGCCGGGTGCAATAGGGCTCTTTTGCTGATGTATGTGTATAAAGCAGTAGATATAATCTGGAGGTGTAGGTTTGGAAAATAAAAAATGTAAATTGATCGCAGCGGTGGATCTGCCGACCCTGGACGCAGCGAGGGAGTTTCTTGAGAAACTCGATAAAGCGACCCCGTATGTAAAGATAGGGCCCAGGCTTTACGCATTGGGGGGAGCTATGTTCATAAGTGAAATAGTCAAAAAAGGATACAGCCTTTTTCTTGACCTTAAACTGCATGACATACCCAACACTGTAGCATCTGCGGTCGAACCTCTTGCTGAGATGGGGCTTTGGGCTTTGACCATCCACACCTCAGGCGGACGTGAAATGATGTCTCGGTCAGTAGCAATGAGAGATAAGACAGGAAGCAGGATGAACCTGTTCGGGATAACGGTGCTGACAAGCCTTGGAGGAGATTCATGGAGCGAAGTGCATCCGGGATCTGACCTGGACCGTTCACTTGAGGCAAGAGCGCTTGCAGCCGAAAGGGCCGGTCTTGACGGCATAGTCTGTTCGCCGCTCGATCTTTCGCTTCTGAGCGGAAAGGCAGAAAAACTTGCAAGAGTAGTCCCTGGTATCAGGAGAACAAGGGCATCGACAGAAGATCAGACCAGGGTGGCAACAGCAAAGGAAGCATCCGAAGCAGGGGCTTCATACATCGTTGTCGGAAGACCGATACATGAAGCAGCGGATCCTATCAGCGAAGTCAGAAGTATACTAAAGGAAATATCGGGGGTGCAGTGATGGAAAAAAGCTTTGTAAAGACAGGTGATGAGGCCGTGGCCGCAAGGATCATGGAAATGATGAAGGAGAGCGGCGCCCATCTCGAAGGGCATTTCAAGCTGACCTCAGGACTTCACAGCGGTCATTACATACAGTGCGCCCTTATGCTCCGTTTTCCTGAGTTTGCAGCATACGCGGGAGAAATGATCGCAGAGCGGATAGCGCACAAAAAACCTGAGATCATCCTTTCTCCTGCGTTGGGCGGACTCATCATAGGCCACGAAGTTGCCAGGGCACTGGGTGTGCCTTTTATCTTCTGCGAAAGGCAGGAGGGGGTAATGAGGCTCAGAAGGTTTCCCCACCCAGGCAAAAAGCGTTTCGCACTCATCGAAGATGTGGTGACTACAGGCAAATCATCACGGGAAACAGCGCAGATACTTGCCGAAGGGGGAGCGGAGTGGGTCTCTTCCGCTTCAATAATCGACAGGCGAGCAAATGACACTTATAAGGAATGGGACCTTGTATCCCTCTGGAAACTGAGTTTTCCCCTTTATGAAGAGCAAAATTGTCCTTTGTGCAAGGAGGGCCTTCCCCTTGTAAAGCCGGGGAGCCGTCCGGGCTGATGCCTGTTCTCACTTTGAGGAGAAGTCTGAATAAGGTTTTATTCACTGCTTTTGCGCTGCTGATGTTGCTTTTCCTTCCGGCAGCTGCGAGTGCGGAAAATTTTGCTGCGACCTCACCCTGGATCGGTTTCATCGCCTCTTTTATTGCGGGTGATGCTAAAAATGTCCGCTACCTTTCTAATTGGGACTCCTCCGGAAACGTGATAAAAACATCATCTCCAAGATCCGGGGAGATAATTATCGCCATAGATGCAAAAGACGCAGAAAACTTCAGGATAAAGAAAAACAATAAGTATCTGCGGCTTCTCTACTATGATCTGCCTATGACGAAAGAGCAGATGCAGAGTGCTTTCTTTGATCCTGCAATGCTTCCTTTTCTCGCGCAGAGCGTAATGAAAATAATGTCGGAAGAGGACAAGGACAGGTACACATATTATCAGAGGAGGCTTGCCGAGTTCCAGTCAAAGATAGAAAGTACGATAGATATCGGAAGGCACCTTTTAGGTGACACAAAAATGCTTGACATTACCGGAGCTGAAGGGACATGGATCCGTTCCTCGATCTCAGGTGCTGTAAGGCCCCCTGGCACAGTCTGGGAGGGGTGGAAAGCAGGCGACACAAAGGCACTGAAAGCCGCCCTTGATGAAGCCGCCAGACGCAACTGGCTGATTTTGCTCGATCCATGGACCCCGGAGATCATAAGGTCTGCAGCTGTAGGCTATGAAAACAGACTTACTCTGCCTCCTCCATCCAAAGACCGGGACTATTTCGTCTTTCTCCATGATATTTTTCTTGCGATATGGAATAAAACTAAAAACGTGAAGACTAAATGACAATATAGGCTGTAAAATATGGCTGTATGCTCAACAGTATTACTTAATACAGATACTTTTTTCAAGGAATGAGGTCTAATAATGTCAGGCATAAAATATTTTCTAAGATTGCTTCCGGCGGCAGCACTTATCCTTTTTTTACCTTTCCAGGCCACTCTGTCAGCAGATCCTGTTGAAGGCACAATGTCGGCTGACACAATAAATTACAACGTGAATACGAAAAAAATATCAGCTGTAGGAAATGTAATAATAAAGAGAGAGGGTGCCATACTCTGGGGTGAGAAGGGAGAAGGCAGTATGGAAACTTCCGAGTTCACGCTTCAGGGAAACGTTAAGGGGACTTTTCCAGCAGATAAAACCGACATGACAGCTGACAAAGTTAAGTGGACTGGTTCGAAAAGCACTGAAAATGATGGTATTGCGGAGGCTTTTGGTAAGGTGCATCTGACACGTGGAACTAATGAGAAGATAGACGCGGATTATTTGCTCTGGGAACTTGGCACAAAAAATTACACAGCAAAAGGCAATGTAGACGCAAAAACTGAAAATAACATCCTGATAGCCGATGAGGCAGGACAGAGCAAAGATAAATTCTGGGGCAAAAAAGTCAAAAGATACGAGGATATCAAACAGAAGCTTGTTGTAAGCGCTGATACTGTGAACGGGACCACGGTAAACGAAGAGATCAGCGAACTCGTAGCAGTGGGCAATGTAGTAATGGACTTTGTGGACAAGGAAGGCCTCAAAAGCAGGGTAACAGGTGAAAAAGGGGTATATTCCAAATCAAAGGCCACATTTGTGATATCAGGAAATGCAAAGGCTGTCCGCAGCGACGGGAAAACTGTTTCGGCGGATTCGCTGATAATGCATGAGGATTCCAACGACATAGAGGCAATAGGCAACTCGAAGATAACATTCATCACCAACGAGAAAAAGGACAAAAAAGAAGAGAAGCCGAAAAGCGGGGAATGAGCAATGGCAATTGCCGTAAGATCAAAATTTGAGGTGCTCAGGGCAGAACACCTCGTTAAGTCCTACAACAGAAGAAGAGTAGTAGACAATGTATCTATCGAAATAAAAAAGGGTGAGATCGTAGGTCTTTTGGGGCCGAACGGAGCGGGTAAAAGCACCACTTTTTACATGATGATAGGAAGGATAATGCCTGAGTCGGGAAGGGTCTTCAACGGGGAAAAAGATATCACGGCACTTCCCATGTATGAGAGAGCCAGGACAGGACTTGGCTACCTTCCTCAGGAAGCTTCGGTATTCAGGAAACTCACAGTGAGACAGAACCTTGAGCTGGTCCTTGAAGAGGCCGGTATCCTCAAGGAAGAGCGTGATGCAAAAATAGAGACTCTGCTTGAGGGTTATGGGCTGAAACAGATCGAAAATATCCTCGGCGTCTCTCTCTCAGGAGGAGAGAGGCGACGGGTCGAGATAGCAAGATGTCTGGCTCTTGACCCTTCATTCATCCTTCTTGATGAACCGTTCAGCGGTATAGATCCAATAGCGGTGGCTGATCTGCAGGCGATCATAAGACAGCTGAAGGACAAAGGTTACGGAATACTTCTTACAGACCACAACGTCAGAGAGACTCTTTCAATAACCGACAGGGCCTACCTTATCCATCAGGGAAAAGTCTTTCTGGAAGGCCTCCCCAGGGAGATCGCAGCCAACGAAGAGGCGAGACAATTCTACCTCGGCGCGGATTTTTGCTGGTAAGGGCCAACTTTCTCAAATGAGCCGCAACGACAACCTTCCGGGCATGGTAAGACATGCGATGAGGATGATGGTCGGCACTCTTGCAAGCAGGATCCTTGGTCTTGTAAGGGAAATGCTTACAGCGGCCTTCTTTGGAGCGACCCGCCAGCTTGACGCGTTTTATGTGGCATACACACTGGCAAATCTTTCACGTCAGCTCCTAGCTGAAGGAGCTCTTTCCGCTTCTTTTGTCCCGGTATTTTCAAGGACTCTTGAAAACAAAGGAAAAGACTCGGCTCAGTGTCTTGCGAGGCAGGCTCTCTCAGTACTCTTGCTGGGAGGCGCTCTTGTCGTAACGGTCGGTATAATTTTTGCCCCTGTATTCGTAGGGATAATGGCTCCCGGATTTGCGGCAGAAGAGAGAGCTCTGGCGATATCCCTTACCAGGATAATGTTTCCCTTCCTTCTTTTTGTCTCGGTGGGAGCTCTTGCAATGGGCGTACTGAACAGTATGGGCTCATTTTTTGTCCCGGCAGTAGCTCCGGCGCTCAGCAACCTGGCTTACATACTCTTTTTGATAGCTACTATGAAAAACCTGACTATATGGAACCTTTCAGCAGCGGTCCTCATCGGAGGTATCTGCCATATGCTCCTTCAGTGGTACTGGTGCGGCAGGATGGGAGTAACGCTGACGCCTGCCGTTCCGAAAAAGGACAATGCTGAGCTCAAAAACATGATGTATCTCTTTTTTCCATATGCCGCAGGGCTATCATTAAATCAGGTAAACCCTGTGATAAGCAGGGTGTTCGGTTCCTTCCTAACAGGAGGTTCGATCTCTGTCCTTACTTATGCGGACAGGATCCTTCAGCTCCCGCTTGGGCTTTTTGTCATAGCTATTTCACAGGCTGTCCTTCCCATGCTCTCCAGACAGGATCCAAATGACAGGGCAGGGTTCAGGGATTTTATAAGAGATGCACTCAGGTTTGACCTTTTTGTAATTCTGCCTGTATCTGTAGGGCTCTTCGTTCTCTCCCAGGAGACCGTGCATATATTATTTTTCAGGGGTGCTTTTACCGAATGGGCCTGGCATGCGACAGGAACCGCCCTTGCGATATACGGTCTTGGCCTTCCTGGAATGGCAAGCAGCACTGTTTTACTGCGAGCGATGTATGCCAGGAGGATGCCCAGGGGTGCTGTTGGAGTAACCGGGGTGACTGTGGCAGTCAATTTGGCTGCTTGTCTATTGCTGATGCCGCTTTTTAAATACGCGGGTCTTGCAGGAGCCACGGCTGCAGCATTTACATGTTCAAGCCTGTACGGAGCATGGGCTCTTTCAAGGAACCTTAAAGAACCTCTGGGCGTCTTTGACCTCGGATGGCTGGCGAAGATACTTTCTTCTACCATACTGATGTTTATTACTCTCTATGCAGTCAAAATGACTCTGCCATATCCCGTTTCTGCTTCGTTGGGACTCAGGGCGCTCTGGCTGTCCGGCATGGTGCTTGCGGGTATAGTGGTATATTCCCTCTCTACGATCCTTCTACGCTGCTCTGAGTGGCAATGGATAAAAGATGCGCTGAAACAAAAAAATAATTAACTGATCGATGTTATCATTTACATAGGATCTGACGTATTGATCGATCTGCTTCTATTCAGAAAATTCCAAGGGGGCGTAACAGTGAAAAGAAAATTTTTATTTTTTTCGATGCTTTTGCTTATATCCATTATAATTGCATGTCCGCGTTCTTTCCGGGCAGAGGCGGATCAAAACGACCTTAATAGCCTGTTGGAAGAAAGACAGATAGACTGCTGGGTGGAAGGTGAGCTGTTCGGGGACCTTGTCCTGGGTTCAAGGGGAACGATACAGTTCATATATCTTGACGCAAAATTATCAAAGGCAATATCAGCTGAACAGGGTCTTGCGTCATGGGTTGACGATTTAAATCAATATTACGGGTCATCTGAGACCAGAAAAAAAGTCCTCTTCATAGTCAACCTTGAGGCGAACAAACCATGGACAGTTGAAGAAGAAAAGATAAGCGTAGGCGGATACCATCTTACAGAAAAGGATGTCATATCATCAAGCTGGAAGAATCCTTTCGGGACTGTGGATGCAGGTACCAGCTGGCAGTTTGCCTTCGTTGTGCCTCAGGATAAAGTCAAACCGGGGACAGAGATCATGGTGGGTTACGGTGACGATCTAATAAAATGGAAGGTACCGAAATAAATGCACAAGTACAAATGCGCTTCGTGCGGACACATTTTTTCTGCGGAAAAATTTGCTGAAAAATGCCCGGAGTGCGGCTCAAGGATACTGATACACAAAGAGGGAGAACCAAAGAAAAACAGTACCTGCAGCTGCAAGGGCGGCAACTGTTCATCCTGTGCAGGTCATTGCGGATGATCGCTGAGCCTGAAGAACTCCTGACCCTTGGAATAGAGACAAGCTGTGATGACACTGCCCTCGCTGTCATGAAGGGCAGGAATGTTGTATTGTCCTCGGTATTGTCCAGCCAGATAGAATCGCATTCCGAATACGGAGGAGTTGTTCCCGAGCTCGCATCAAGGATGCACCAGGAAATGATCATCCCCCTCCTGGAAGAAGTGCTTGACGGAGCTGGAATAAATGATCCTTCTGAAGAGATAGACCTAATAGCTGTTACTGCCGGGCCGGGACTGATGGGTTCGCTTCTTGTCGGTGTCATGACTGCCAAGGCCCTCTCACAGGCTTGGAGGATCCCTGTCATTGGAGTCAACCACCTGGAGGGACACATATTTGCAAACGTTGCAGCGAACAGGGATCTAGCTCCGCCTTTTATTTCAGCCATAGTATCGGGAGGCCATACTGAGATCGTATGGGTGAAGGATTTTGGAGAATATGAACTTCTGGGTTCAACAAGAGATGATGCAGCAGGGGAAGCCTATGATAAGATCGCAAAAATGATGGGGCTTGGTTATCCGGGAGGTCCGGTCATAGACAGGCTGGCATCACGCGGCGACCCGGAAAGATATGCGCTGCCTATGCCGCTGTCCTCAACAAGCAGGGTCGAGTTCAGTTTCAGCGGATTAAAAACCGCAGCAGCCAATATAATAAGAAACTCGGAAAAGACAGGCACCTCTTTAAAAAAGGAAGATATCTGCGCTTCTTTCCAGAAAGCGGTAATAGGATCTCTTACATGCAAAATAAAACTTGCTGCAGACATGACAGGGGTAAAAAGACTGACGCTTTCAGGCGGTGTTGCAGCAAATTCCGGTCTTCGCAGCAAGCTTAATGAGATTGCAGAAGAGGAGGGTTGGGAGTTATTCCTTCCTCCTAAAAACATGTGTACCGACAATGCCGTTATGATCGCATCTGCAGGTACGGACTCTTTCCTCAGGGGCAACAGGTCAGACCTTTCTCTCTCTCCGGACCCTTCATGGGAGATTTGGTAGTTACTTTTTTGCCCGCCTCCTCACTCTAAGTATTTTCTTGTTCTGATACCCTCCTGGTAAGCCTTGGTGTAAAAACATCACGGTTCTGGTGATTTTTTGAAAAAAAGAATCCAGCTCGCACATTCTCTGCACAAATTACGTAATATAAGCAAAATTCAAAGTATGTTTAAAAATAGAAGAAACGAGTAAATATACAGCTATAAAAGCCCAATACATGATATATTTGACTCTAGTCGTATTTGAGAAAAAACTTCTCTCTTATTAAACTTCAGTCGAAAAGAAGTTAGCACTCGATCAATGTGAGTGCTAACATCAAATAACAAAAAATTAACAGGAGGGGTCATTTTATGAAACTTAAGCCACTTGGAGACAGGATAGTTGTTAAAGCCGTACCTCACGAAGAAAAGACAAAGGGCGGACTCGTTCTTCCTGAGACAGTGAAAGAGAAGCCGGTCGAAGGGATCGTTGTTGCTGTAGGAGAGGGAAAAGTACTTGAGAACGGAAAACGTCAGCCCATGGATGTCAAAACCGATGACAGGATCATATACAGCAAATACTCAGGTACAGAAGTCAAGCTCGATGGTGAGGATTTCCTCATCCTGAGCGAAAGAGACGTACTTGCAGTAGTAACGAAGTAAGAGATATAAAATAATTATTATTCTGGGAGGAATATGATCATGGCAAAGATACTGCTTTTTAAAGAAGAAGCCCGCCGTGCTATGGAGCGCGGAATGAATAAAGTTGCAGACACAGTCGGCATCACACTTGGCCCCAAAGGCCGCAACGTAGTCCTTGACAAGAAATATGGATCACCCACCATCACTAACGACGGCGTGACGATCGCAAAGGAATTTGAACTCGAAGATCCGTTTGAAAATATGGGAGCACAGCTCATTAAAGAAGTAGCTTCCAAAACCAACGATGTAGCAGGAGACGGTACGACAACAGCTACAGTACTTGCCCGTGCTATGGTCCGCGAAGGCATTAAGAACGTTGCCGCAGGAGCTAACGGAATGCTCATCCGCAAGGGTATCGAAACCGCGACGGAGACAGTTGTAGAGCAACTCAAGATGCAGGCAGTCCGTGTAAAAGAGCATAGCATGATCGCTCAGGTCGCCTCTATCTCGGCAAACGACAAGGCGGTTGGCGAACTTATCGCTGAGGCTATGGACAAAGTCGGAGAAGAGGGCGTCATTACAGTTGAAGACAGCAAGAGCCTTGGAACATCCCTTGAGACAGTGGAAGGCCTTCAGTTCGACAAGGGCTACATCAGCCCATACATGATCACGAACCCTGATCGCATGGAAGCAGTGCTTGAAGATGCCAATATACTCATCGTTGACGGCAAGATCAGCAATGTCAAAGATATGCTCCCCGTCCTTGAGAAGATCGTACAGCTAGGCAAACCTCTCCTCATCATCGCAGAGGATATTGAAGGCGAAGCCCTTGCGACACTGGTAGTCAACAAACTCCGCGGCATCCTTCAGGTAGTTGCTGTCAAAGCTCCCGGATTCGGCGACCGCAGGAAAGCTATGCTCCAGGATATCGCAGTAGTCACAGGCGCTACAGTCATCAGCGAAGAAGTCGGCATGAAGCTTGAGAACGCAGACACGACAGTCCTCGGCGGAGCCAAAAAGGTAAAGGTCACCAAAGAAGACACAACGATAGTTGAAGGGAAAGGCGATTCCAAGAACATTAAGGATCGCGCATCCCAGATAAAGAAAGAGCTTGCTGATTCAACCTCAGAGTATGACAAAGAGAAGCTTCAGGAGCGCCTTGCCAAGATAGTTGGCGGAGTTGCGGTCATACAGGTAGGTGCTGCAACAGAGACCGAGCAGAAAGAACTCAAGCACCGCATCGAAGACGCGCTTAACTCGACCCGCGCGGCAGTTCAGGAAGGCATCGTAGCAGGCGGCGGAGTCGCACTTGTAGAATGCACAAAGGAACTTGACAAGCAGATCGCAAAACTTGAAGGAGACATCAGGACCGGTGCAATGATAGTCCGCAAGTCCCTTACTGAGCCCCTCCACCTGATCTCTTCAAACGCAGGTCTCCAGGGCGATGTCATCATCGAGAAGGTGAAGACGCTGAAGACCGGACAGGGACTTGATGCAACAACAGGCGAATATGTTGACATGATCAAAGCCGGTATCATCGACCCCGTTAAAGTAACACGTTCAGCAGTCCAGAACGCTTCCTCCATCGCAGCGATGATACTTACTACTGATGCTCTCGTAGCTGACAAGCCGGAAAAGAAAGATACCCTCGGCGACATGGGCGGCATGGGCGGAATGGGCGGTATGGATTACTAATACCCATAAGATCAGATATCAGAATTGCAGACAGGCGGGGGATACCCCGCCTGTTTTTTGCTCTCCGGTAAAAATTACAGAGTGGAAATCGCGGCTTCTTTATGTCATACTTACTAACGCGTAAAGTGTATGTTAGTGAAAGGGCAGGTTATTTTAGATGAAAAACAGAGAGAACAAGATCCTGATATTAGACTGCGGATCCCAGTACACACAACTTATTGCAAGGAGAGTAAGAGAACTAGGAGTTTTCAGTGAAATACTCTTCTGGGATTCTCCTGCAGAAAAGATCGAAGCATCTTCTCACTCAGGCATAATCATTTCAGGCGGTCCCAGGAGCGTCCTTGACAGCGATGCTCCGTCCATACCGATGCATATACTCGCATCCGACATACCGGTTCTCGGTATTTGCTACGGGATGCAGCTAATAGCACATCAGTTTGGTGGAAAAGTCAAACGAGGTGAGGTCGCGGAGTATGGGAGAGCAAAAGTAAAGCTCTCAGCCACTGGCCGTGTCTTCGGAGGAATTGGAGAGAAAAACGAACTCGAAGTATGGATGAGCCACTGGGATCAGGTAACAGAGCTTCCGCAGGACTTTTCTGCTACGGCATGGAGCGAGAACGGCGCCCTTGCCGCTTTTCAATCATCAGACGGAAGGATAAGCGCGCTCCAGTTTCACCCGGAAGTGGTCCACACACCGAAGGGAAAGGAGATCCTCTCGGCATTCATATTTGATATATGCGGCTGCACTGCTGACTGGAACCTCGGGATCGACTGGGTCGGGAAAGAAATAGACAAGATCAGGGAAAAAGTTGGAACAGGAAGGGTGATATGCGGCCTTTCCGGCGGAGTTGACTCAACAGTCTCCGCAGTCATCACATCCAAAGCCGTAGGCGAAAATCTTCACTGTATTTTTGTAGACCACGGATTGCTTAGAAAGAAAGAAGCCGACCAGGTAATGGAGACTTATCGAACCCTCAGTCTCAACGTACACAGGGTCGATGCCGAAGAGAGGTTCCTCTCTGCACTTGCAGGTGTCACTGATCCGGAGAAAAAGAGAAAGATAATTGGAGGACTTTTTATTCGTGTTTTTGAAGAAGAAGCCCGTCGGATAGGCGGTTCAGACTGGCTGTTACAGGGCACTATATATCCTGACGTAGTAGAAAGCGGACATGGCGGTGGAAACGTTATAAAGAGCCACCACAATGTTGGCGGGTTGCCGGATGACATGAAAATGAAGCTCCTGGAGCCGCTGCGGGACCTCTTTAAAGATGAAGTCAGGGCAGTTGGAAAGGCCCTTGGTATAGAGCCGCATTTCCTTGAGAGACACCCTTTTCCCGGCCCGGGTCTCGCAGTCAGATGTCTCGGAGAGTTAAAGAAAGAACGTCTTGATGTGCTTAGAGAGGCTGACGCGATCTTTATAGAAGAGATAAGGAAGTTTGGACTGTACAAGGAAATATGGCAGGCATTCTGTGCCCTTCTTCCTGTACGGAGCGTCGGGGTCGTGGGAGATGTGAGGACATACGGGGAGACAGCGGTACTGAGGGCGGTCTCATCACTCGACGCAATGACAGCAGAGTGGGTCCATCTCCCTTACGAGCTTCTTGACACTGTGAGCAGGAGGATATGCAACGAAGTTCCTGCTATCAACAGGGTCGTGCTTGATGTAACGGGAAAGCCGCCCGCAACTATAGAGTGGGAATAGCGACGGCGTGGGAACTTCGAGATGGAAGTAAGGCTTGACGCTGACAGGAGCAGGAGAAAGGGCTTTTCGGAGGTCATCTTCTGCGAGGGGAAGTCAGAAAAACAACTCCTTGGGATCGCAGAAGAGATAAGGACCCTAAAACTTGACACCGCTTTCAGCAGGATGTGTGAGGGTCAGTTCAGAACAGTTGCCTCTGTAATAGAGGGTTTCAGATATGATCCTGTCTCACGGATCGGGCATACTGATTTTGGTACGATCAAAAAAAACGGAGCCTTAATTGCTGTCGTCTCTGCAGGAAGCACTGATGTGCCTGCAGCTGAAGAGGCTGCTCAGGTAATAGAGTTTTTCGGTTCAAGAGCGGAAAGGTTTTATGATGTCGGAGTGGCGGGAATACACCGTCTTTTTGACGTTTTACCTGAAATAAAAAAGGCCGATGTGGTCATTGTCGCGGCAGGGATGGACGGCGCTCTGCCAAGCGTAGTCTCGGGGCTGGTCTCATCACTTGTGATAGGCCTCCCGACCTCAGTGGGGTATGGCATTGCAGAAAAAGGAAACACAGCTTTGAGGTCGATGCTGTGTTCATGCAGTCCGGGTCTGGTCGTGGTCAACATAGACAACGGAGTCGGCGCGGCGCTTTCTGCGCTTGCAGCCTCAAAAATAAAGTGTTCCGAACCCGGTCAATATAACCTCTTGGACGAAGGATAGATAGTATAATTGCCCTTAGTCAGTTGATATCTTGAAACGAGAATATTTATCTTACACAGGCTATTTAAAGATGCCTGTTTTAAGGATCGGGGGCAGGGGAATTGTATGACGAGCGTTACTTCAAGATGTCAAAGAAGATCAGGGAGAGCGTAGTGCCTTTTGCAGCGCTTTTGGTACTCTTCATCTTCCTTTCATGGCTCATAGTTTCACCTCTGGGCCGTCCGCTCCTCTGGTCAGTGGTGCTCTCTTATTTTGCCTACCCTCTTTACAAATACCTTCACAATAATTTTTTTTCAGGAAAACTTACCAATATCGCAGCAGGAATAACAACACTTGCCATAGTAGTATTTATGGCGATCCCCATGCTCTTCTTCGGACTCTTTTTGATAAAAGAATTTTTGAGAGTATATGAAGCTGTAATACAGAGCGGGGTGCTTTCAGGTTCATACACGGATATACTTCAAAAACTCCACAATGTTCCGCTGCTTGGCAAATTACTTTACAAGCTGGACTTTGCCAGCGGATTTCCCATATTTGAATCGATCATCGGCAGCAGCGTTAACTGGATCACCGGATTTGTGCGGATACTTTCCAGGGAGATCCTGAGCAACGCGTTCAAAGTGTTCTATCTGCTGGCCGTAGTGACTGTATCATCTTTTTTTATAGTCAGAGACGGACACCTTATACTTCAATATGTCAAGGACATCATGCCTCTTACAGAATCTGAGAGGGATAACATAGTTGAAAGATCCGCCAAAATGCTCAGGGCGGTCGTATACGGTATAGTTGTAACTGCAGCGATCCAGGGAAGCCTGGGCGGACTGGGATGGTGGTTCGTTGGTCTCGGTCATCCTGTTCTTTTCGGTTTCTTCATGTTCATTACTGGCATGATACCTTTTGTCGGCACTCCGGTGATATGGGTACCGGGGGCTTTGGCCCTCTTTATCAACGGAGATTATACCGGAGGCCTTATCCTTCTTGGATGGGGGATAGGGGCAGTCAGTATGGTCGATAATTTTATCCGGCCTGTTTTTATATCAGGAGAGAGCAAGATACACATGCTTGTAATATTCGTGGGAATATTTGGAGGCCTTTTCAACTGGGGCTTCCTTGGCCTTTTTATAGGCCCCCTCATCCTTTCTGTAGGAATTTTCCTTCTTGATCTATATAGAGCCATTGTTTCAGAAAAATTCAAAGTTAACTGACGGTCCCAAATCTTTGGAGGTTATGCCATGATCAGGATAGTAGCTGTTTCAGGAAATAAAAACAGCGGCAAGACTACGCTTTGCAGGAAACTCCTTAAAGAGCTGGAAGTTTTGGGCATAAGGGTTGGCTACATAAAAAGAACATCAGATGAAGTCCTTTCGGAGAAAGGCACAGACACGGGTTTAGTTTCTGAGACGGGTATAGATACCGTGCTCTGGGGCAGGGACGGTCTGAGGAACGAACTTGCGGCATCCGAAGAGATCACTCCTCATTTTATAGCTTCCAGGTGCTTCCCTGACTCTGAACTTGTCATACTTGAGGGAGGCAAGCATCTGGCTCTCCCAAAGATATGGGTCAGGACAGAAGGTGAGCGACAGCCTCAATATCCCGGGATATTCATGATATATGACCGTTGCGGAAACAAAGACAGCGGGCTTGTTTACAGTGACGGAGAAGAGAAGGAAATGGCAGAACGCCTTGCCTCACTGGTAAGAGGAAAGGCATACAGAAGCGCAAAGATATATTTCGGCGACCGGCCTTTGCCAATGAAGGATTTTATCGCAGACTTCGTAAGAGGCAGCATCATGGGAATGCTGGCCTCACTCAAGGGCGGCAGCAACACTGATAAAACCATAAGGATCTACCTCGATCGCAGCACAGAGGGCAAAAAATAACGCAGCTGTTTTGAACATAACAAACTTTTTTATGATGATCGCTGATCAACAACACACAAGCATATCAACACACAAGCATATTAATAGTTGTAAGTTGATTCAAAAGTAGATATAATAATAAATTGGGTCAGCTAAAAGGCTGATAAAACCACAACCTTCAAGGGGGTCGCTTTTTCAATGGAAATTTTAGGCGTTATAGGAGGCATAGCAGTAGTAGCACTTCTCTACGCAGGCTATGCTTCGGGTAAGATCAATGCTATTAAAGTTGATCACAATAGGATCAATGAACTTTCCGGCATTATACAGAGCGGTGCTATGACCTTTCTATACAGGGAGTACAAGGCACTGGTTCCTTTTGTCATATTAGTGGCAGCGCTTCTGGCGTGGAAGATAAACGTTCCAAGTGCGATATGCTTTGTATCCGGAGCTCTCTGCAGTGCGCTTACAGGATACATCGGCATGAAAGTTGCGACGAAAGCGAACGGCAAGACTGCCTTTGCGGCTATGAAAGGCATGAACGGTGCTCTTACGATAGCATTCACAGGCGGAAGCGTTATGGGAATGGCAGTAGTGGGAGTAGGACTTCTTGGAGTAGTAGTGATGTTCGTTCTCTTCGGTGATCCCAGCATCATCACTGCCTTTGGTTTCGGTGCCAGCTCCATCGCGCTCTTTGCGCGTGTAGGCGGCGGCATATATACCAAAGCAGCTGATGTAGGCGCTGACCTTGTCGGTAAAGTTGAAGCGGGCATCCCTGAAGATGATCCCCGCAACCCCGCTGTCATAGCAGACAATGTAGGCGACAACGTCGGCGACATTGCAGGTATGGGCGCAGACCTCTTTGAATCATACGTTAACTCCATCATCGCCGCAATGGTCATCGGAGCTCTGTTCGCAGGCATGGCCGGAATGATGTATCCTCTTCTTCTTGCAGCTGTAGGCATAATAGCCTCAATACTCGGAACATTCTTTGTAAAGGTAAGGGAGGGCGGAGACCCTGCAAAGGCTCTTCGCTACGGTCTGGGTTCAACGGGACTTTTTATGATAGTCGGAACGTTTTTTCTCACCCGTTGGGTCTTTGCAGGAGATCTGACCCTGTTCTATGCGGTCGTATCAGGCGTTGTTTCCGGTATCCTGATCGGAGCGGCGACAGAATTCTATACATCAGGTGACTATGCCAGTGTAAAGGAAATAGCTGCGGCCTCTGAGACAGGAGCTGCAACGAACATACTTGCCGGTCTTGGGGTAGGGATGAAATCAACAGCCATTCCAGTCATCCTGGTCTGTGCTGCCATCCTTGCAGGGGTGCAATTCGGAGGACTCTACGGTATAGCCTGCGCGGCAGTCGGAATGCTTGCCATCACAGGCATGGCCCTTTCGGTAGACGCATACGGACCCATAGCAGACAATGCAGGCGGTATAGCTGAAATGGCAGACCTTCCCGAAGAAGTCAGACAGATCACAGACAGGCTTGACGCAGTAGGCAACACCACAGCAGCGGTAGGAAAAGGCCTTGCTATCGGATCTGCTGCTCTTACAGCACTTGCTCTCTTTGTTGCGTATGCACAGGCGACTAATCTAGACGTTATTGACCTTAAAGACCCCAGGGTAATGGTGGGACTTTTCATAGGCGGTCTTCTGCCCTTTATCTTCAGCGCTCTTTCGATACAGGCTGTCAGCAGGGCTGCTGAAAAAATGATCGAAGAAGTCCGCAGGCAGTTCAGGGAGATCCCGGGAATTATGGAAGGAACAGGCCGTCCCGAATATGAGCGCTGTATCGATATTTCCACAGCGGCAGCACTTCGTGAGATGATCCTACCAGGTCTTATGGCAGTACTTGCTCCGGTAGCCGTCGGATTCGGACTTGGAGCCCAGGCGCTCGGAGGCCTTCTCGGCGGATCGATAGTAACAGGCGTTATGATGGCGATCTTTATGTCCAATGCAGGTGGTGCGTGGGACAATGCAAAGAAATACATTGAATCCGGGCATCATGGCGGCAAAGGAACTGCGCCGCATGCAGCAGCAGTAGTCGGAGATACCGTGGGTGACCCCTTCAAGGATACAGCAGGACCCAGCCTCAACATTCTCATAAAGCTTATGTCGGTCGTTGCTACAGTATTGGCTCCGCTGCTTATTTGATCGACCAAACTTGAATCATTCAGACTGAACATGTGATAATTATTCCGGGGGAGAGTATTACTCTCCCTCCGGTTTTCTGTATACCGGAGGTGTGCCATGTCCAGCGATGATGTCAGAGAAGTCAAATCCAGACTTGATATTGCCGAGGTTATCGGTGACTATGTAGTCCTGCGGAAAAGCGGTCAGACTTACTGGGGCAAATGTCCCTTCCATAACGAGAAAACCCCCTCCTTTAGCGTTTCCCCCGAAAGGCAGACCTTTCACTGTTTTGGCTGCGGTAAGGGCGGAGATGTATATACATTCATAATGGAAATTGAAAACCTGGATTTCAGGGAAGCTTTAGAAAGGCTTGCAGAGAGAGCAGGAGTGAAGCTCCAGGGATTTGCGGTGAACAGCCGTGGAAGCACTTTTTCCAGAGGAAACATTTTAAGGCATGCGCTGGACTTCTTCATAAGATCCCTCGACAATGCTTCAGGAGAAGCGGCAAGGGCATATCTTACAAGGCGCAGTATTACAAAAGAGGACATGAAAAGATTTGAGCTGGGTTGGGCGCCGCCTTCATGGGATTCGCTCTTCAGGCATCTCACAGATATGGGCTTTACAGAGGAACAGATAATTGAAAGCGGACTTGCCGCGCAAGGTACAAAAAATGTTTATGACAGATTCCGCGGACGTGTGATGTTTCCAATATACAGCGCAACAGACAGGATCATAGGGTTTGGAGGGCGGATACTTGATGGCGACGGAGCAAAATATTTGAATAGCCCTGAAAGCACACTTTTCAACAAACGCAACAATCTCTATCTGATGAACAAAGCTAAGATGCAGATAAGGGAAAAAGGACACGTGATCCTTGTAGAAGGTTACATGGATGCAATAAGGTGCCATCTCTCGGGATATACAAACACAGTTGCTTCACTGGGAACTTCACTTACAGATGCCCAGGCTATTTTGATCAAAAGAATGACAGGTCTTTGTTATATCTGCTATGATTCGGACAGTGCAGGTCAGGAAGCTGCGCTTAGAGGAATGTATACGCTACAGAAACAGGGAGTTTCAGTTAAAATAGTCAGACTGACAGGAGGCAAGGACCCAGATGAGGTCCTGCTGCAGAATGGTGGTTTGCAGATGTTTGGATCAGCTATAGGATCTGCTGTCCCGCTTCCCATATATCATGCCATGATCAGAAAGGCTGATATGGAGATACCTGAAAAATCTATTGCAGCAAGGAATGACCTTTTGGAAGGGCTTGCATCACTGTCGGCGTTCGACATAGCTCCGTATATTGAGAAGATATCGCAGCAAATGGGTGTATACCCTCATGAGCTGAAGAGAGAAATAGAAACCAGGCGGATAAGTCAAAGTTATGCGGGATCAAAAAGGATGCCGGAAGATGATTTTATCGAAGTCGGCGCTATTCCAGATAAAGATTCCTGCTTAGAACCTGATGACCTGGAATGTATGTTTTGCAGTATGCTCTGGGGAAGTGAAGAACTGAGATCAAGATTCTCTCCGGAGTACGTGGTGCCTTTTGTAAAAAATGAAATACTGCAAAATATGGTCTCAGCCCTTCTTTCCGGTGAGACTCCCCGTCAGCTGGAGGATAGGTGGAGGCAGCTTGGCGACAGAAGATCATTCGAATTGATCGCAAGGGGTAATGGAATAATTGCGAGAGAGGGCATTGATGCTGATAAAGCAGAAAGTATCGCTGATACGATCAGAAGAAGGTGTGTTGAGGAAAGAGTTGGATCTCTTAATACTAAACTCAAAAAAGGAACGGCCACAGAAACTGAAGTCCAGGAACATTTAAAGCTGACAAGAATTCTAAAAGGAGGGAAATTCGGGGCATGAAAAAGACAAGGTCGACTAAAAAAACTAATGCTGCCACATCTGCAGCATCGGATAGCGCGCCGAAACTCATTGATGAAACCATAGAGGAAATAACCGAAGATATCTCACCTGACCTGAACGATTTTTCAGATCCGGAAAAGGGCGATATATGTGGTCCTGCCAACATAGAGGATGAGTTAATTGAAACTCTTGACAGTGCTGATCTGGACGAAGATATTAAAGTCATCTGCGCAGAGGAGGATGACAATATCTCCGAGGTCGAGGCAGTAAAAGGGGAGAGCAGTGAAGAAGGTGATCCTGCAGATTACACAGCTTATATCGACAACGTCAGGGATCTGTTGCATGAGGGCAGAGAGAAGGGTTTTGTGACCTATGAGGATATAGAGAAGCACATGCCTAAGGATTTTCTCACCGCGGATATTCTTGACAGCCTTTACATGAACCTTATGGAGCTTGGTGTAGACGTAGTTGATGAACCTAAGACAAAAGTAGACCCATCAGAGGGTGAGCATATCCTCCCAACTAACGCCAATAACGAAGAGATGGGAGATCTTGAAGATCTTCCACTGTCAGATCCTGTCCGGATGTACCTAAGGGAAATAGGTAAAATACCACTCCTGACATCGGAAGACGAAGTGTCACTTGCAAAGGGTGTAGAGGCAGGTGACATGACCTCGAAAGACAAGCTGGTCGAGGCAAACCTGAGGCTGGTCGTCAGCATTGCAAAAAAATATATTGGCAGGGGGATGCTCTTCCTTGACCTGATCCAGGAAGGAAATCTCGGTCTTATCCGCGCTGTCGAGAAATTCGACTACCGAAAAGGCTATAAGTTCAGCACTTATGCCACATGGTGGATAAGACAGGCTATTACAAGGGCGATAGCGGACCAGGCAAGGACGATAAGGATACCTGTCCACATGGTCGAGACAATAAACAAGCTGATCCGGGTATCAAGACAGCTCGTCCAAAGGCTGGGGAGAGAGCCGGCTGCTGAAGAGATCGCGGCTGAAATGGAGATAGCGTCTGACCGTGTTGAGGAGATACAGAGGATAGCACAGGAACCGGTCTCACTTGAAACTCCCATCGGTGAGGAAGAAGACAGCCAGCTTGGTGATTTTCTTGAGGACAAGGATCTTCCGAGTCCGGAAGAAGCCGCGGCAAGCCAGATACTGAGAGAGCAGCTTGATGAAATGCTTGACGACCTGACAGACCGGGAACGTGAAGTCCTAAGATTGAGATTCGGTCTTGAGGACGGTCACGCACACACTCTGGAAGAGGTTGGCAGGCGTTTTGGCGTTACAAGGGAAAGGATCCGCCAGATAGAAGCTAAGGCGCTGAGAAAGCTTCGTCACCCAAGCAGAAGCAAAAAATTAAAAGATTTCCTGGAATAGATAAATAGTTTGTGAAAAGACATCACAAATCTGTTTATTAAGAAAATGATTATAATACTTATCGATCCCGCGTAAATCTGTCATTAGACGATTTATGTCGATAAATTGTGGCTGTATATCTTACTGACATGAAAGTTTGATAATAATTGCACGAGCTGTCGATATGGATTATACTTTCTTTTGTATTGCTGGGATGGTGATCATCTTTTGAGACTTGACAAGTACCTGAAACTTTCGAGACTGATCAAACGCAGGACTCTGGCACAGGTTATGGTTGAGATAGGCGCAGTAAGGATCAATGGCAAGACCTGCAGATCTGCTGCGGAAGTAAGGACCGGCGACATGATCGAAGTCGCCTACCCTGGCAGAATAGTGAGAGTAAGTGTGCTGACATCCGACGAAACTCAGATTAAAAGAAACGCAGTTCCGTATGAGTTGCTCGAAGAAAAGAAAGTTGACAGGGAAGAACGTCCCTGGTGAATCACCTAAGAAGGGGGTAGTCTCAATTGTCATACATTACTAATATCCATGGCAGAGAAGTACTTGATTCGAGAGGATTTCCGACTGTTGAGGTGGAGGTTACTCTCGACTCGGGTATCATTGGAAAAGCCAGCGTTCCATCCGGTTCCTCTACCGGAACATATGAGGCCTACGAACTTAGAGACTGTGACAGCGGTAGGTATATGGGCAAAGGGGTACTTAAGGCAGTACAAAATATAAATGAGATAATCTCACCTGCCCTAAGAGGAATGGACCCACTTGAGCAGGATCAGATAGATACCGCACTGATACAGCTTGACGGAACTCTTCACAAAAAGAGACTGGGAGCCAATGCAATACTGGGAGTATCTCTTGCTGCTGCCAGGACAGCGGCTTACTCAAAAAATATCCCGCTCTGGAGATACCTGGGCGGACTCAAGGCCAGCCTTATGCCTATCCCGCTTATGAACATAATAAACGGAGGCACTCACGCAAACAACAACCTGAATATTCAGGAATTCCTCATTATCCCTCACGGAGCACCCTCCTTTACAGAGGCTCTGCGTATGGGGGCTGAGACATACCACGCGCTGAGCCGTATCCTTACAAAGTACAATAAATCGACAGGCACCGGTGATGAAGGTGGTTTTGCCTCTGATTTCAGAGACCAGGAAGAGGTGCTTGATTTCATGCTAATGGCTATCCGCAGCGCCGGCTATCAGCCCGGCAAGGATATATCCATAGGCCTGGACATAGCCGCAAACCAGTTCTACTCCAAAGGAGCATACCAGTTCCATGGCAGTGACTACAAATATACCGCAAGTGAACTTATAGATATATATGAACTTATGTGTGAAAAATACCCCATAATCTCGATAGAGGACGGACTTGCAGAGGATGACTGGCAAGGCTGGATAGACATGACAAAGAGATTGTCGGACAAGATCCAGCTCATAGGTGACGATATTTTTGTTACTCACACAGACAGGCTTCAAATTGGAATGGATAGGGGAGCTGCTAATGCGGTCCTTGTTAAGCCAAACCAGATAGGAACATTGACTGAGACACTCAAGCTTGTTGAGATGGCTAAACGCGGAGGATACAGGACGATCATTTCTCACCGCTCTGGAGAGACTGCAGACAGCTTTATCGCAGACCTTGCTGTGGCAACAGGCGCCGGACAGATCAAAGCGGGAGCTCCGAGAGGGATCGAACGCCTGAGAAAATACAACCGCCTGATACTCATTGAAGAATCCCTTCAGGGGCGCTCGCATTTTGCCGGTCCGGACATGACCATACGCCGGAAGTGAATTTGTCCCTGAGGAAAAAAGAAAGAGCAAAAGATAAGGATCGCTGATATTTGGGGAGCCCAATATATTTTTATTCAGTAAATACCAGGAGGTGCGTTGTATGAAGGTGGCAGAACCGACCGTCGAGAGGCTTATCCAGTATTATCGGCTGCTGATCCAGATGAAGGAAGAGGAACGCAAGGTCGTATCATCGCTTCAGATAGGAGAGATCCTTGGAATAAAAGCAAGCCAGGTGCGCAAGGACCTTTCCTATTTTGGAGAGATCGGTAAAAGAGGTGTGGGATACCACGTGAACCGCCTCTGTCTGCATATTGAGAATATACTCGCCTCTCCCAAGGTATGGAAAGTGGCTCTCGCCGGAGTGGGCAACCTTGGTACCGCCCTTATGGGACATGCCGCATTCCAAAGTTACAAGTTTGATGTTGATGCTCTCTTTGATGTTGACCCTGAAAAAGTTGGACAGGAGATAATGGGGGTCAAGTGCTGGCATGTTGATGAAATTGCAAAAGTCATGGAGGAACGGGACATTGAAGTGCTTATTCTGGCTGTACCTGCTTCAGCAGCCCAGAACTGTGTTGACAAGGCAGTTCTCTCTCCCTCGCTGAAAGGAATTCTTGCTTTCACTCCAGCAACTGTAGTTGTTCCTGAAAAGATACTTTTTTACAGGGTAGACATATTCGTAGCGCTCGAGAAGCTCCTGTTTTTCCTTAAAGAGAGAGAAGGAAAGCACTAGCATTAATTTTATTACACAAAGAGCCTAAGTCATGTTAAAATAACCAGCGTTACTTTTGACCAAAAATAGAATTTGGTTTTTAGAAAAAATATATTATATACATTAAGGAGGAATTGATTTGGGTGGACAGCAGGGCGGACTTGTAGGCATGATGCTTCCTCTCGCTATGTTTGCGGCGATCTTTTATTTTATGATCATTCGCCCGCAGAAGAAAAAGCAGAAGGCACATGAGGAAATGCTTGCAAGTATCAGCAGAGGTTCTACGATAATAACAGCAGGCGGTTTCTTTGGGATAGTAAGAGAGGTTCTTGATGACAGTTATATTATTGAACTTGACGACGGCATAAAAGCAAGGATACTTAAAAGCTCTGTCTCTATGAAAAAAACCGATGGCGGAATGGATACAAAACCAAAGAAAAAGAAGCTCAAAAAGTCTGAGACACCGGCGGATACAGCTGAAGAGCCTGTGAAAGAAGCTGAAATCGTTGAAGCTGAAGTTGAAGAAGCAGACGATACAGTAAAGGAAGAGGCCTAGATCTTAGTCTCAATTGAAGTAAGTCGTGTATTTATACGGAGAGGACAACTAAAATGTCCACTCCGTTTTCTTTGCAAGGAGGCGCTTTCTCTATGGTAAAAAGAGACAAATGGCGGTTGATCTTTATTCTGGCCGTAATCCTTATAGCCGCATTCATAGCTTTCCCGATACAGGGCAAGGTTCGTTTGGGGCTTGACCTGATGGGTGGCGTACACATTGTCCTGCAGGCAAAAGGGACACCAGAAAATCCCGTCACATCAGACAGTATTGAAAGACTCCTTGCTGTACTGAGGAGCCGCATCGACCAGTACGGGGTCGCAGAACCGGTCATTCAGAGACAAGGTGAGGACCGAATAGCAGTGGACCTCCCCGGAATCGAAGATCCGGAAGCTGCACTTGATCTGATCGGAAGGACCGCTGTACTGGAGTTCCGACAGGTGCTTGGAGAATCACCAAGGGTACCGGCTGAACCGGTACGTTCAAACTATGACAGCGACGAACAGTTCAAGGCGGCTCAGGATCGCTGGCAGCAGGCCAAAAACGAGGTCAATGAATATGTCCGGCAGATGGAAGATGCTGTGAAGGCAAACCCCGATATCGTTGTAGGTAAAGGCGAAGACGGAGCAGCATATCTTCTGGGCAAAGCTTATGTGACCGGTAAAGACCTTACTAAGGCTGACACTACTTTTGACCAGTTTGGCAAAGCCGCGGTGTCTCTGAAGTTCAATACAGAAGGCGCTAAACTTTTTGATGAAGCCACGGCAGCTAACGTTGGTAAACAGATCGCCATACTCCTCGACGGAGTCGTGATTTCTGCGCCGGTGGTACAGCAGCGAATTTCAGGAGGAGAGGCACAGATAACAGGTAGATTTTCTACTCCTGAGGCGAACAGACTTGCCATCATGCTCAGGGCAGGTGCTCTCCCCGTATCGGTAGAGATCCTCGAAAACAGGTCTGTTGGGCCGACGCTGGGCGAAGATTCTGTTAAGCAGGGCATACGCTCGGGTCTGATAGGCTCGGCGTTAGTGGTGGTGTTCATGCTTGTATACTACGGATTCCTGGGTATAGCCGCAGACATAGCTCTTTGCGTGGCAATGCTCCTTGTAATGGCGAGCCTGATATTCCTTAAATCTACCCTTACTCTTCCTGGTATCGGAGGTATCATACTTACCATAGGAATGGCTGTTGACGGCAACATTCTCATTTACGAACGCATGAAGGAAGAACTGCAGTCAGGTAAGACGAAGATGGCCGCGTTGGACGCCGGTTTCAGAAAGGCTCTTGTCGTCATACTTGACTCAAACATAACCACGCTGATCGCAGCTGCAGTATTGTTCTATTTCGGAAGCGGACCCATCAGAGGTTTTGCTGTAACACTGAGCATAGGTGTTATTTCAGCGGTTTTCTGCAACGTGGTGGTTACCCGCTCGCTGCTTAGTGTAATGCTTTCAAACCGTAAATTGAAAACGCTGTAGAAGGAGGCGCTGTTAATGGTTGCTTTTAATGCTTCAAAACTGAATTTACCTTTTATGAAATACAGATTTTACGCCATTGTGATAAGCCTCATTCTAGTGGCTGCTTCTCTCGGTCTGATAGCAACGAAAGGACTGAACCTGAGCGTAGACTTCACGGGAGGCCTCGTGCTTCAGGTCGAATTTTCTTCTCCGGTGCAGGTCTCCGATATTCGTGCCAGTCTTAGCGAGATCGGACAGGGACAGGCAATAATCCAGGCTTATAACAACAATGAAGTGCTGATACGTTTCCAGGCTCAGGATGAAGAGGTAAGAAGACAGGTCCTTGAAACTCTGAAAAAGGATTTCGGAGGGCTGAAAATTCTTAAGATAGACAAAGTAGGCCCCGTGGTAGGCAAGGAGCTTCGCAGCCAGGCAATTGTCGCTCTTGCACTTGCACTTGCCGGTATTCTCATTTACATGGCATTCCGTTTCAAGTTCCGTTTTGGTGTGGCTGCGGTTCTTTCCCTTATACATGACTCGATCATCATGCTGGGGGTGTACAGCCTCACGGGGAAAGAAGTTTCCGTGGCTTTTATAGCTGCAATACTTACAGTGGTCGGTTATTCGCTGAACGACTCGATAGTAGTGCTGGACCGTGTACGTGAAAACTGGTCTACGGTAAGGACAAAGGGGGTCGTCGAACTTGTCGATATGTCTATCAACCAGACCCTTGCGAGGACGATAAACACATCAGTCACCACCTTACTGCCGGTCATGGCTATGTACATATTCGGGGGAGAAGTAATAAGCAATTTTGCTTTTGCCTTCCTGGTCGGTATAATTGTTGGTACGTACAGCTCGGTATACATTGCAAGCGCAGTCGTTGCAGAGTGGTATATGCGTTATCCTAAATTCTGAAATCAATTTTTATTTCAAAGAGAGGCCTTGTGCCTCTCTTTTTTTTTCTCTTTATCATCATTTTGTTGTATTATAGATAATCAACCAGTAAAGCATTTTTGATTGCTTGCCTATGAGGAGGGGTTTTATGAAGAGCTATATTCTCGCTATAACTGTTACCATGTTTCTGTCTGCGCTTTTTGCTTTTCAGAACATAGGGGATGTTACAGTCAGGTTTTTTCTTTTTGAATGGGTCCTCCCGCAGGGAGTATGGGAAGTTCTTGTCTTCTGTGCCGGCGCAGCGATAATGTGGATATTCTCAATTTTTTCCATGTTTGAAGCAAGAGGCAAGTATAAAAAGGAACTGAAAGCAAAGGATGAAAAGATTGCTGCTGTGGAGAGGGAGAAAAAGACGATACTGGAATCGGTTGCAGCAGCCAGGAATTCTTTCTCCGCAAACGAAGAACCCGGTCAGACACATCACACAGAGGTAAATACGCCTGGCGGAACGGACGAGTAATTTTGGTAGTAATTTGCTCAAAAGATGAACTGAACATTTACAGACCAGGGAATACAGCGGTTGAAATTGCTGCCCGCCTGGACTGCTCTCTTTTTCAGGCCGCGCTGCTGGAGATGAGGGGCGTAACTTCAGAGACCAGTGATTCAGTGATAAAAAGCTGGATATCTCCTGATATGGAGAGCATGCTGGAGTCCCTGGATCTTGGTGAGACCAATTCGCTTGCTGCTGACGTATTCAGAGCACTTGACGAAGGATCTGACGTTGTTGTATACGGCGACTATGATGTCGACGGAATATCAGCAACTGCACTTGCCGTTGAGATGGCCCTCTACAAGAAGGCAAGCGTGAGGTATTTCATCCCGCACCGTTTTAACCAGGGGTATGGACTGCACTCGGATGTAGCGACAAGCATCGCCAAACGAAAGTGTGATCTTGTAGTGGTCGTTGACTGCGGAACTCAGGATGTTGAATCCGTGAAACTCATAAAGAAAAGCGGCATTCCGGTCGCTATTATCGACCATCACCTCGCTGAAGGTGAACTTGCACTCTCAGATACAATGGTAAACCCTCAGATCGGCGGTGACATCACTGCTAAAAGGCTATGTGCCGCTGGGGTGATATGGTGCTGGGCCTGGCAGAATGAGCTTCTTCCCAGGGAAAAGCTGCGGAAACTGCTTGACCTTGTTGCATTGGCAACTATCGCTGACTGTGTTTCCCTTGCTTCACCCCTGAACAGAGTCCTTGTTCAGGGAGGTCTGGATGTGCTAAGGAGAGCTCCGAGGCCAGGTCTTGCCGTACTTATGGAAAAACTTGGCATAACCCCCTCAGCTCTTGATCCGGAAGACCTTGCAATGAAGATAATTCCCTGCCTCAACGCAGCCGGAAGACTATATTTCGCAGACCTTGCAGTAAAAATTCTATTTAATGCTGACGATCTTCCTGAGAAGGTCGATCAAATAATAGATCTAAACAAAAAAAGAAGAGAGCTCTCTTCTAAGATCCTTGAGCAGGTGGATAGTGAACAGGCAGAACCGTACCAGTATGTCCTGACAGACAATGATTGGTCTGTAGGGGTACTGAGCAGTGTTGCCAGCAGGATATGCAGCCAGAGAAATGCTCCGGTAGCCCTTGTGGCTTCAGTGGGAGAGATTATGAGAGGTACACTGAGAATGCCTGCGGGCGGAGATGCAGTCGGCATATTGAAGACTCTCGCCCCGAAGCTGAACACGTGGGGCGGACATCGTCTTGCTGCAGGTTTCAGCGTAAAATTTGACAACTGGCAGGAAGTAAGAGATGAAATGGAAAAAATGCTCTCAGTGGTAAAAGTGTCAAGCGACAAAGAGGATCTTTTGTACTGGTCGCCATCTGAACTTGACCTCAAGGCATGGTATGAAGCGGAAAAACTTGGACCTTTCGGCATGGACAATCCATGTCCTAAGTTATATTCCCCTTACAACGGCAATGTTAAGATCCTGCCCCTGGGGAAGAACGGAAGGCATGTGAAGATAGATCTGGGCGAATCAACGCTCCTAGGTTTCGGAGCGGCTGAGATCGTTAAGGACAGAGAAAGCCTGATGGGCTGGGTATACAGACCTCGTGTGGACACATGGCGGAACGTGACCTCCCTTCAGCTTGTCCTGGAAAAAATGGTAACAGTCTAGCGATCTTTGACGAACGACTCGGTGGTGCATAAATGAGCGAAGAGAACAAGGCAGGTACTTTGAATGTGCGATCTGCCCACCTGTCCGGCATAAACAGGAAAGATGAATGCGGGCTGAGCGAAAAAGGCTGCAGATCTCTGATGGAAGGCTATTGGGGGCGTATACCTGAGACTCAGCGTGTTTCGGCCCTCAGGCTGGCATGGCAGGATCTCTGGTCTAAGATTACAAAATATCTTTCAAAAGACGATATGACCGCGATCGGAGAGGCTTTTGTCTTCGCTGCCGAATCACACGGAGGACAAATGAGGTACAGCGGCGACCCGTATGTTGTACATACGGTCTCTGTTGCAGCTATTCTGGCTGGTATGGAAATAGACCGCGAGACAATTATCGCCTCGCTTCTGCATGATGTTCTTGAAGATACACAGATAACAGCTGAAGAGCTTTCAGAAAAATTTGGAGCGGGAGTCGTTACCCTGGTTGATGGAGTTACCAAACTGGGAAAACTCCCATTTAAGACTTTTGAGGACTATCAGGCTGAGAACCTCAGGAAAATGTTCGTGGTCATGGCCAAGGATATCAGAGTTGTCCTCATCAAACTAGCAGACCGTCTTCACAACATGAGGACCATATCATCCCACAAAAGGGAAAAACAGTTGACCATAGCTCGTGAGACGCTTGAGATCTATGCTCCCCTGGCACATCGTCTTGGCATATATCAGGTAAAAAGAGAGCTCGAAGATCTTTCTTTCCGTATGCTCGATCCCGAAATGTACTATGACATAAAGCGCAGAGTCAGGAAAAAGCTGCCCGAACGTGAAATGATAATAAAAGAAGCTATGGACATCCTCTCTCAGAAAATTGAGGAAGACGGACTGGAAGCTTCAATAAAAGGCCGTCCCAAGCATTTTTACAGCATCTATGAAAAAATGAGAAGAAAAAACCTCTCTTTGGATCAGCTCTACGACCTCCTGGCTCTCAGGGTGATAGTTAAAAATCTTGCTGACTGCTATCAGGTCCTTGGAATAGTACATACGATATGGAAGCCGATCCCCGGGCAGTTCGATGACTATATAGCAAATCCCAAAAGCAACCTCTATCAATCGCTGCACACTACGGTAGTAGGCCCTGCAGGAGAACCGCTTGAGGTCCAGATTAGGACCTGGGAAATGCATTCTCTTGCCGAATACGGTATAGCTGCTCACTGGAACTATAAAGAGGGCGGGAAGAGGGTAAATCATCTTGACGAGGGCCTCACCTGGATACGAAAAGCCCTAGAAGTAGTGCCCGAAGGACAGGAAGATGAAGGAGTCAGTTCACAATTTATGGATAATCTGAAGACAGATGTCCTTTCTTCGGAGGTCTTTGTTTTCACACCGAAAGGCAATGTGATCTCTGTTCCAAACGGATCGACCCCTATAGATTTCGCATACGCTATTCATACAGAGATAGGACATAAATGTGTCGGAGCAATGGTCAACGGCCGAATTGCCCCGATGGACCAGGAGCTTCAGAACGGAGATATTGTCCGCATCCTGACATCGCCTCAGGGAAAACCCTCCCGGGACTGGCTAAAGATAGCAAGATCCACCCGCACAAGAAGCAAGATAAAGAGCTGGTTCCGTCAGCAGGACAGGCAGGAAAGAGAAGAAAAGATCAAGAGAGGCAGAGAGCTCCTTGAAAAAGAGGCCCTGAGAAGAAACCCCGGAACAGAAAATCCGCTTGAAGCGATCTCTCCTCAACTTAGCCATGTAGCAAGGGAAATGGGCTATTTAAACACTGAAGAGCTGATCGTGTCTGTTGGGACCGGCAATCATACAGTTGCAAGTATTTTTGGAAGGATGGCATCGGATGCAAAACAGCCGGCGGATCCGATACCTGCGCAGGCCCCTCCGCAAAGAAACGAAGCTGATTCCGAAATAGTGGTAGAAGGAGCCTCAGGTGTGCTTGTATCCCTTGCCCAGTGCTGCCGTCCGGTCCCCGGAGATCAGATAGTGGGCTGTGTGACACAGAGCAGGGGAATTACAGTACATCGCAAAGATTGTGCTAACATAGACAAGGCCGACCCGAACAAAATGATAACTGTTTCCTGGGGGAGGCTGAAGGATCATCGATATACTGCGAGGATCAAAGTCGAGGGAGTTGACAAGCCTACTCTCTTCGGAGAAATAGTCCAGGCCATTACTGCCATGGACGGGATCCTTACAGGAATAAGAGCAAACGTTGTGAATAACTCGCGGACAAGAGTAGCTGCCGATGTCCAGATAAAGGATATAGAGCATCTTTATAGAATAATAGCAAGGCTCAATACCATTTCCGGGGTCATTGAGATAACCAGGGGGTGATGTACAATGAAGGCACTTCTGCAGCGGGTCGACAAGGCCCGTGTCTCAGTGGACGGAAAGCTCACAGGTGAAGTAGGGAAAGGCCTTTGCGTTTTTCTTGGTGTAGTCCACGAAGATACAGAAAAGGATATTGCATGGCTTGCAGATAAAATAGTCAATCTCAGAATATTTGAAGACGGATCAGGTAAAATGAACAGATCTGTCATAGACGAAAAGGGAGAGATACTTGTTGTTTCGCAGTTCACACTGTGCGGCGACTGCAAAAAAGGGCGAAGACCATCATGGACAAACGCAGCTGAACCATCTTTTGCAAACAGCATGTATGAAAAATTTGTCAAAGAGATCGAAATAAGGGGAGTCAGGACAGCAACGGGAGTTTTTCAGGCTTATATGAAGGTTGAAATATGCAATGACGGTCCCGTGACTCTTATGATAGATACCAGGGAGTGAGTAAAGCATGAAGATCAAAAGATTTGCGCTTGGCGCACTGTGGACGAACTGTTATGTGATCAGCGATTCCGGCAGCGAAGGGATCGTCATTGATCCGGGAGGTCCTGCAGCAGAGGTCGAGGAGTACATACGGGACAATGATATCAGGCTGCACTGGATAATCCTCACGCACGGACACGGCGATCACATAGGAGGTGTCCAGGAACTGAGGAACCTCTCTGAAAACGGCATTGCAGTACACACAGAGGATGCGGACTGTCTTGTAGATGCGAACAGAAACCTTTCTGCCTTCATGGGTGCCTCGGTAGAGCTTACTTCTGCTGATAAAAAACTTAACGAGGGTGACACGCTCAAAGTCGGGAATATGAACATAAACGTTATCCATACGCCAGGACACACATTGGGAGGAATATGTCTCCATATCACTGAGGGCGATGAGGAAGTGCTGGCTTCAGGAGACACTCTTTTTGCCCGCTCCGTAGGAAGAAGCGATCTTCCGGGCGGAGATGAAGAGGTTCTGGTCAGATCCCTGAAAAAATTGACTGACCTTCCTGATAAACTGAGGGTACTTCCCGGACATGGACCTGAGACAACGATAGGCGCTGAAAAAAATTACAACCCCTATTGGCCGAGATAGTCCGGTATGAAGATAAAGGACCTTCCCGAAGAAGAGAGACCGCGAGAAAAACTTCTGGCCCATGGAGCTCATTCTCTTTCAGTTGTAGAATTGCTTGCTATACTTTTGAGGACAGGAAGAAGGGGAGAGGACGTTCTGGAGTTTTCGGCCTCCCTTCTGAATGATTGGGGAGGTCTGGAGGGTCTTTGCCGTGCAGACGCGAAGGAACTTATGGGAGAAAAGGGGCTTAACTCCGCCAAGGTCGCCACGCTTGCAGCTGTCATTGAATTGGGAAGCCGGATAGCCGCCCTTGGGGTCAAAGATCGTGACCAATGGCAGGTCAGACTGGAAAAGATAGCGAAAGATACCCGCTTTTGCGACAGGGAGTTGATATATGCGATATTCCTTGACGCAGGCGGGAAAGTTATTGAGGAAGAGAAGATCTCATACGGAGGGCAGAGCGGGGCGTATCTTGACATACCGGTCTTTTACAGAAAGGCTGTGCGTATGAACGCATACGGTGTTGTGCTCGTCCATAACCATCCGGACGGCAGCTGCTCGGCAAGCAGGGAAGATATAGCGATAACAGATCATGTAAAAAAAGGACTTGATTTTCTTGGTGTGGAACTTCTGGGACACTATATTGCCGCAGGAGGACAGCTTACGCAAGTTCCATGATGCATACTGAGCCCATAAATGAGATAATGTAAAGGTATATTTGGGTTTCAGGGAAATTTTTGAAAGCGGGTGGCAGGGTGTTTAAGTTCAGACCGAACTTGTTTAATTATGAAATTGGGATAGACATAGGTACAGTCAATACGGTAATTTTTTTGAAATCCAAAGGGATCGTAGTCAACGAACCGTCGGTTGTTGCGGTGAGGAATCTGGACAGAAAAGGCCAGAAAGAGATAATAGCCTTTGGCTCAGATGCAAAAAAAATGATAGGGCGTACCCCTATAGGCATCAAGACCATAAGGCCACTTGCTAACGGAGTTATAGCTGACTTCGAGATGACAGAGCACATGATAAGGCATTATATGAAGAACCTCACAGGGGCCGGCAATTTTTTCTCTTATCCCAAGGTCGCGGTATGCGTTCCCGCATGTGTAACCGAAGTCGAAAAGAGGGCTGTAGTTGAAGTGACTCTTGCTGCAGGAGCCAAGGAAGCCATAGTTGTTGAAGAACCCCTTGCTGCCGCAGTGGGTATAGGCATAGCCATAAACGAGCCGCAGGGTAACGTTGTGGTCAACATGGGCGGCGGAACTTGCGAGGTGGCGGTCATATCACTTGGCGGGATAGTTGTGAACCATGCTGTGAGAGTCGCCGGAAATTCGCTTGATGAAGCGATAATATCCCTTATGCGGCAGAATTACACGCTCGCCATAGGAGAGAGCACCGCGGAAGAGATAAAGATAGCGATAGGATCGGCTCTCCCTATGGAACAGGAATTGTCTATGAACGTCAAGGGAAGAGATCTGGTCGACGGACTGCCCAAGGTAGTAAACATCAGCTCCGTAGAAGTGCGCGAGGCACTTGAACCTGTCGTTGCTCAGATAGAGGACACGATACGATCCGCGATAGAGCAGACGCCGCCTGAGCTTGTGAGGGACATTGTGGACCAGGGCATAGTGCTTTCAGGAGGGACTGCCCTTTTAAGAGGACTCAGCCTCCGTTTTTCTGATGCCCTCAACGTACCCGTTCACGTGGCAGAACAGCCCCTGTTCTCAGTGGCGCTCGGGCTCGGTAAAATTCTGGAGACTCCAAGGGAAAAGAGCAAAGTTTCAATAACGATCGACAGACAAGGCAGCTAATACATATTGCCCTGCCTTTTTAGGAAGATTTTGGAGGTGCTGTCGGAATGAATATTCTGGACAGAGAGCTTAAACCATGGCTGCACGGAGTTATTTCCGTGCTGTTGAGTTTTTGTGTGCTTTGGGCCATGATCACTTTCCCTGAACTGCACCACACTTTCGTAGATGGAGTAAACAACATCCTTTATTATCCTGAAAAACCAGCCATAGAAATGAGAGACATAGTTAAATACAGCAGCAACTGGGTGCTCGAGAGATCCAGCCTTCGGGAAAGGGTCACGAAACTTGAGCTTGAAAACAGGGCTATGTCGGCGGAACTTCAGAAAGCAGGAATAAAGGTCCCGGTGCCAAAAGAGGGCAATGTGACAGCGAAAATAACGCTTCGCTACCCAGATGACTGGTGGCAGGAATTCAGGATCGACAAAGGAAGCAGGGCCGGAATAAAGGAAGGCGCAGCTGTAACATCCGAAGGTTTTCTGATAGGCCGTGTAATAAGGGTGGATCAGAACTACGCCTGGGTGCAGATGATAACATCCTCCTCCTTTCTGATAGCTGCTGCCGTGGACGAGACACGAGACCTGGGGGTCATCACCGGTGATGACAGGGGAAACCTTACGCTGCTCTATGTCCCTGAGGAGAGGCAGCTTAAGAACGGAATGGGAGTTTCAACGTCGCTTATGGGCAGGCATGTGCCTCCGGGAATCCCTATAGGACGCGTCATTGGTGCCAAAGAGAGCAAGGACGGGTTCATGCCGATAAGTATCCAGGCGGGTGCTCATCTTACGCAGCTTTACAGCGTAGAAGTCTATTCAGGCGGAGATAATTAAGAATGATATATCTGATCGCAGTCTGGTTGTTACAGGATTTTGTCCAGGTATTTTTAATGGGCTTTTTTATTGTTCCCAATATATTTTTGATGCTCCTTCTGATGATGTCCCTTTTGCCAGCGACCAGCAGAGAAAAACAGATAATCCTGATCTGGGCCGCCTTTGCAGGAGGGCTGATATGGGATTTCAGATGGACTAACCTTCCGGGACTTACAGCGGCTCTGAACGCAGGACTTGTCGCTGCCGCATGTTTTCTCTGGTATAAAATACCGGCACAGGGCAGGACAGTTGTATTCTTTACATTTATACTCATTGCTTCGATCCTTTTTTCCGGATTTGCACATTTTGTATTATGGACGGTCCCAAGCCAGGTAGCATTAAGGCAGTTTTTTGTTCAGCAGCTATTGGGTGTGCCTCTTGTGATCGTATTCTCCCTGATATACTGGAAGGTCTCAGACAAGAATGTTTAACAGACAGGCCCGATTCAACATAGACAGAAGGATAAGGCTCCTTCAGTTTATAGTGTTGTTCTCGGTTGCTGTGCTGCTCATGAGCCTCTTTTTCTTCCAGGTGATCAAGGCAAACGAATATGTAAGGCTGGCATCACAGAACAGGCTCAGAATCATAAGAATGTCTCCGCAGAGGGGTACGATCACTGATTCCAAGGGAGCACCGCTTGCTGCTAATGTAAGGACTTTCAGCGTTAACGGATACCCTGTAGACCTTCAGCGGGAAGGCAGCATTAAACTGGTTTCGTCGGTCCTTATGAGAAATGGGATCCCGATAAACGAAGAAGAACTGAAAAAACTGATCGAAAAGCAGTATTCAGCACCTTACCGTGCGATAACAGTCGCATCGAACCTTACATTCGCCCAGGCAGCGGAGCTGATCACAGACAAGGATTTCAGCGAGGCCCTTTTTCTCTCCCCTGTCTGGAAGAGGACATATCCGGCGGGAAATTTTACTGCACACGTGGTAGGCTATGTTTCGGAGATAACCAAAGAGGAGTTGGAAGCAAGGAAGGACAGCTCCTACCGTGGGGGAGACATGATAGGCAAAAACGGGATCGAAGCATGGTATGATGAAGAGCTCCAGGGTTTGCCAGGTGAAGAGGTAATAGAAGTAGATGCAAAGGGAAGAAAACTAAGGGATATATCATACAGCCCTCCGCAAAAGGGCAGCGATGCAGTTCTGACGATCGACCTTGCTGCACAGCGCTATGCTGCGGAGCTGATAGGAAACTTCAGGGGGGCTGTTGTTGCAATGGATGTCAACGATGGTTCTGTAAAATGTCTATATTCATCCCCAAGCTACGATCCCAACCCCTTCACTTGGGGCATTTCAAACAAGGAATGGGCGGCCCTGACAGACCACAAAGAAAGACCGATGATGAACAGGGTGATATCCGGCGGGTATCCACCGGCATCAACGTTTAAGATCGTAACGGCTTCCTCTGTGCTTGAAAACAAAGTCGTAAACACAAGCACAACAGTAAGGTGTCCGGGATACTTCGAGCTTGGCGACAGACGTTTCAGATGCTGGCTCCGCACAGGACACGGCACGGTGAATGTCCTGAGGGCGCTCAGGGATTCCTGCGATGTCTATTTTTATCAGACAGCTACATGGCTGGGGATAGACAGACTGATCAAAACTGCCGAAAAATATGGAGTCGGGGAAAAGACGGGAATAGACCTCTTGGGAGAAATATCAGGAACTATTGCAGGGCCTGAGTGGAAAAAAGAAAGGATCGGGGAAAACTGGTATGGGGGAGACACAGTCAATTATTCAATAGGCCAGGGCTACGTCCTTATGACACCTGTTCAGCTCCTTAGAGCTTACGCCGCTGTCGCCAACGGGGGTAAACTCGTTAAGCCACGGATAAATTCTAAAGCGATACCAGAGTACAGAAAGCTTGAAATAGCTCCTGAGACCATAAAGATAATACAGGAAGGTCTGCGTGAAGTCGCAAGCACAGGCACCGGAAGGCGCGCAAGCTCTTTCGGAGTTCAGATCGCAGGAAAGACCGGCACGGCTCAGAACGCGCATGGAGAAGATCATGCATGGTTTGCAGGATATGCTCCGGCAAACGCGCCGCGCTACGCAGTGGTTGTCATCGCGGAAGCGGGAAAGGGCGGAGGAGCGGTTGCAGGTCCTATAGTTGGAAAAATGCTCAACTTGCTTATAAATGGGAATAAGTACGCCGAACCGGCCCCGGTCAAGCCTAAAACAGAATAGGGGTGAATTTGAGGATGATGATCCATCTCAAGGGTATACAGACGGGAATTTTACGATGCGTAGTTCCTGAGGAACTTAGCGAAAAAAAGATACTTGAGGAGTTTGAGGAACTTACGTCCAACGGGAAAACACTGCTGGAAGGAAGCAGCATCATAATGGATCTGCAGGGCAGAAGCTTTGGGGCTGCCCTTGTTGCCAAGATATGGAAATATTTTATCGAACCGACCCGCTGCTCAGTTATCAGCTGGGCCGTTACCGATCCGGAGACAGCCCTGGCACTTGAACGAATGGGTATGGCTGTCGGAGATTTTGATAATAAATCAAGACAGGAAAGACCTTCAGGCCGCAAAGGATCCGGGACGCTCCTCTATACTGGAACACTGCGCGGGGGACAGAAGATAATACATGAGGGAGATGTGATAGTGACAGGCCACGTCAACGTTGGATCAGAGATTTCTGCCGGGGGACACATAGTTGTACTTGGAAGACTTAAAGGTCTGGCTCACGCGGGTTTTAAAGGAGACGAAACAGCCTCGGTCTGTGCAAGATCATTCGAATCTGGGCAGGTCAGGATCGGCCGCAAAGTAGGACTAATCGATAAAAGTTCTGATATATGGGGCAAAGCTGTTGTGATAACCGTTAACGGGGATGAAGTGCTGCTCACTGAGTGGCCTGCGATATAGGAGGATGAAAGTATGGACTGCAGGATAATAGTTATTACATCGGGCAAAGGCGGTGTAGGGAAAACAACAACTACCGCCAACCTCGCTGTCGCACTGGCAGGCGAGGGCCATAAAGTTGTCGCGGTAGACGGAGATGTGGGGCTCAGGAACCTTGATGTGATAATGGGTCTTGAAAACAGGATAGTCTATACATTGGTGGACGTTATCGAGGGTACCTGTCGGCTCAACCAGGCTCTGATAAGAGATAAGAGGATAAATAATCTCTATATGATCCCAACGGCACAGTCAAGGACCAAGGATGCAGTTACATCAGATCAGATGCTGGATATATGCAGACAGCTCAGAAGTGAATTTGATTATGTCCTTATAGACAGTCCTGCAGGTATAGAGGCCGGGTTCAGAAATGCCTCGGCAGGCGCTGACGAAGCTCTGGTAGTGACGACACCTGAAGTTTCAGCAGTACGGGATGCCGACAGGATAATCGGATTGCTCGAGTCTATGGAAAAAGCTCCTATCAGTCTGATAATAAACAGGATCAAGCCTGAGATGGTAAAACGCGGCGATATGCTTGCCGTCCAGGATGTTCTGGATATCCTTGCTGTCGACCTGATAGGCACTATACCTGATGACGAAAGCGTTGTTACTTCATCCAACAAAGGGGAACCGCTGACATTTTCAAATGGATCAGCAGCTTCTCAGGCTTTTTTGAACATAGCAAAGAGGATCTGCGGCAACGAAGTTCCTTTTATGGACCTCTCCGGAAATCAGAAGGGATTTTTCTCTTCCCTTCGCAGGTTTTTTGGAAAGTAGGTGGCAAATATAATGTTTGAATTCCTGTCAAGGTTCTTTTCAGGGGGCAAAAGCAAGGAAGTAGCAAAAGAGAGGCTGCAGCTCGTCCTTATCCATGACCGCAACGATATAGCTCCCGAGAAACTTGAAGCGTTGAAGGTGGACATGGTGAAGCTGTTAAAAAAATATCTGGATATAGATGAAAATGGAATAAATATGAATCTTGAGAGGCGAAACCGGTCAGTTGCTTTGGTCGCAGACATACCGCTTAAGAGTTCACAAAGGCCGGTAAGAGGAAGGAAAAAGAATGCCTGAAAAGAGCGGCAGCAGCTGGAGGGAGATCAGGTCGAACATTGATCTGCTGATGCTGTTTGCCACAATAGCTTTGTTTCTTTTTGGAATAGCTGCTATTTACAGTGCTAGCCCGAATAAGGCTGTCACACTCTCTTCGTTTGCTGTTCGCCAGCTGGTGTGGGGCGGGACAAGTGCGGTCGTCTACGTGACGGTGTTAAAGATAGGATATCAGAGGTTCCTGGATCTTGCAGGACTGCTTTTTGTCGTTATGGTTCTGGTTCTGGTCCTGCTATTGGCAGTCGGGTATACTTCAAAGGGATCCCAGAGCTGGTTCAATCTTGGTTTTTTCAGGATACAGCCCTCTGAAATGGGCAAGGTCATACTGGCACTGGCGCTGTCACAGATCTGTTTCAAACTGCCTCCGACAGACATGAAAGGCATAGCTGTTGCTGTAGGTCTGGGAGGAGTTATGATAGTGCTGATACTTCTTCAGCCCGACCTGGGAAGCTCTCTTGTCTACTCCGTCATGCTTTTTGCAGTACTGATAGCGGCCGGAGCGCCCGTGAAATTTCTGTCGGGTATAGTTATCTTTATCCTTGCGATGCTGCCTGCCGCATGGATATTTCTAAAGCCCTATCAGAAAATGAGGCTCATGGTATTTCTCGATCCTACAATAGACCCCCAGGGTGCGGGGTATAATGTAATACAGTCAAGGATAGCTGTCGGATCAGGAGGTCTTTTCGGAAAAGGATTTCTTCACGGTACCCAGGGCAAACTTCATTTTTTACCGGAACCGCACACGGATTTTATTTTCAGCGTATTTTCTGAAGAGTTTGGCTTTATAGGCTGTCTGGTCGTTTTGATTCTTTTTACGATGCTGCTTTTGAGGATGCTCAACGTTGCATATTATACAAGGGACACCAGGGGAAAACTGCTTACAGCAGGAATAGTCGCATGGATATGGTTCCAGATAACCGAAAGCATTGGAATGAGCATGGGCCTGCTGCCTGTGACCGGTCTGCCGCTGCCTCTGTTCAGTTATGGCGGAAGTTCGCTCCTGGCAGTGGCAATAGCGCTGGCGCTGGTCCAGAGCGTTGTCATAGTATCGAGAGAGGGCAGGTTTTAAATTGAAATTACGCGGCCGGAATAAACAATAATTCCTGCCCGGTAAAATTTAGAGAGCGGGGATGCCCCGATCAAGAGCACTCCCTGCATCAGGAGGATCATCAAAATGTTATCAGAAATAGGGGCTGACCTTCGCAGGTCCATCCTTGCATCGGTCAAAAGACCTTCAAGGTATACAGGCGGCGAGTGGGGAAGCGGCCCGGTAAAAAGCTCAGACTCAGATGTAGTCAGGATTTGTTATGCTTTTCCCGACGTATACGAAGTGGGGATGAGCTATCTCGGATACCAGATACTTTACGGACTTACCAAGACCCTTCCATTTGCGGATGCGGAAAGGGTCTATACTCCATGGCCGGATATGGAGGAGGCTCTGAGATCATCGGGCACAAAGCTCTGGGCCCTTGAAAGCAGGAGGCCTGTATCAGAGTTTGATGTTGTCGGCTTTACTCTTCAGTATGAACTTTCTTATACCAACATTCTGACTGTGCTGGACCTTGCCGGGATCCCTTTTCGTTCTGAAAATAGGAAAGAAGAAGACCCCATTGTCATTGCGGGCGGCCCGGGAGCTCTTGCTCCGGAGCCGATGTCGCCCTTTATCGACGCATTTTGTGTAGGAGACGGCGAGATACTGGTGCCTGATGTACTAAGGGCAATACATGAACTTAAAGGCAGGAGCAGGGGAGAAAAGATAAGGGCGCTGTCAAAGATCCAAGGGGTATATGTTCCAATGATAAAACCCGATAAACCGGTGATGCGCAGGATAGTGGAAGATCTTGACTCGGCTTTTTACAACAGGGATATGATCGTACCCAACACAGGGATAGTACATGACAGGATAGCGGTACAGGTCTTCAAAGGCTGCACCAGGGGATGTCGTTTCTGCCAGGCTGGCATGATCGACAGGCCTGTCAGGGAGAGAAGCGCGGCGTCAGTTGCAGATCAGGTGGAAGAGCTCCTTCAGAATACGGGGTGGGAGGAAGTAGGCCTGCTGTCACTTGCAACATGTGACTGGAGCGGGATGGGTGAGATACTTAAAAGATTTGCCCCCATGCTCAAAAACAACCAGATCAAACTAAGCCTCCCAAGCCTAAGGGTCGATGCTTTTTCTGTCAACCTGGCAGCGGAACTTGAGTCGATCCGTAAGGGCGGACTCACATTCGCCCCCGAAGCAGGGACGCAGCGTCTGAGGAATGTCATAAACAAGGGCGTTTCAGACGAAGATATAGAATCAGCACTCGATGCTACTTTTTCCCATGGCTGGGACAGGGTCAAGCTTTATTTTATGATGGGTCTGCCTACTGAAAAAGACGAAGATATTGCAGCGATACACGAGATATGCAACAAGGCGGTATCAATAGCGAAAAGGCACAAACGACGGGGGGATATAAGCGTTTCGCTTGCAGGTTTTGTCCCTAAAGCCCATACGCCCTTTCAATGGGAAGCACAGCTTGACCGCCACACACTGAGGGAGCGGGGCAGGTGGGTAAAGAACAACATCAGGAACCGCAAGGTGACCATATCTTACCATGAGCCCGAACAGACCTATATAGAAGGTGTATTTGCCCGCGGTGATGCCAGGCTTGCAGACGCAGTTGAAGAAGCGTGGAACAGGGGAGAGCGGTTTGACGGATGGTCGGAATTCTTCAATTTTGAAAGATGGATGGAAGTCTTCAATGATCTGGGGATCGATCCTGACGGATACGCATGCAGGGAACGTGCCCTGGATGAACTCCTTCCGTGGGATCACATAGATCCCGGAGTTTCAAAGCAGTTCCTTATCAGGGAGAGGGAGAGAGCTCTGACCGGAGATGTGACACGCGACTGCAGGGAAGGGTGCAATGCATGCGGCTGGCAGGGAAGAACTGCCGTGAAAGGTTGCTCAGATGCCTAGGATAAGGATAATATTCGAAAAAAAAGGATGGATAACCTTTTTGAATCACCTTGATCTGCCGGTCTTATTTTCAAGGGCTGCCAGAAGAGCAGGTCTTTCGCAGGAATTTACCCAAGGCTTTTCACCACACCCGCACATCAGCCTCGGACCTGCGCTTGCGGCAGGAGTTGAAGGTGTGCAGGAACCGGCTGATTTCTGGTTCAATGAGTGGGATGATTCCTGTGCAGGAAGATGGAACGACAAGCTCTCGGAGGGGATACAGGTATTAAAATATGCTGAAGTTGATGGGCCATCCCTGTCAAAGCTTGCGACAGCGGCGATATACAGGATAAGCGGCGTTGATTTCGAGTTTGGAAGCGATGCGCTGGATACGCTTCAAAAGGAGATCGAGAGGACAGGGATACTCTATGGAGCCTATGTCGATCAAGGTTCCGCAGTGCTTACCATAGGCGATCTCGAACACTGCGGGGCGGGAAATCTTGTAAGGAGCCTTAAAGAAGAGGGCATATGCGAGGGATGGAAAGATCTTTGTCTTGTCCGGGAATATGTGGGTACGTGGGATGCCGGGACCGGCACAATACTGCCTCTCATTTGATCATGGAGGAATGAACATGACATCATTCGAACCGACAAAAAAAATAGTAGCAAATCTTATTGACCCTGAAGAGATCAGGATAGCGATCCTCGACGATAGGGGCAAGCTCTATGATTTCTTCGTAGAAAGAATGCTGGAGCATCAGAGAACAGGTGAGATATACAAGGCCAGGGTGGACAGTGTCCTTCCGGGCATGCATTCCGCATTTTTAAACCTTGGGGATGGAAGGAACGGATTCCTCTATCTCGATGATGTGCATGGAATCGATGTAAAACCGGGAATTGAAATGCTGGTACAGGTAGTAAAAAATGCGAGAAAGGGCAAAGGAGCCCGTGTATCTCCCAGGATATCGCTGGCAGGAAGGTACATGGTACTCATTCCGGACGGACATGAGACTGGCGTATCCAAAAGGATAGAGGACAATGATGAAAGAGCCCGCCTGAGATCGATATCGAAGGAGATACGTCCGGAGGGATTCGGAATAATAATCAGAACAGTAGCAGAGGGCTGCGATAAAGAAAGCCTTGAAAATGACGTACAGGATCTACTAGCCCAGTGGGAGACCATAAAGCACAATGCAGAAAAAAACGGAGCTCCATGCCTGATACACAAAGACCTTGGCCTGCTGGAGCGAGTCCTCAGGGATGATCTCACGGAGGATATAGACGAGATAGTTGTAGATACTGAAGAGGACAGGGATAATATCCAGTCTTTTGCAGAGCGCTTCTTTCCGGGCAAAAATATCGAAATAAACTTCTACAAAGGCAAAACGCCGATATTTGACGTATACAACATCGAAAACCAGCTGCTGGAGCTGCAGGACAGAAAAGTCTGGCTTTCTTCCGGAGCTTACCTTGTCATCGACCAGACCGAGGCCCTTACAGTTATTGACGTTAATACCGGAAAATTTGTTGGTTCCAAAAACCTGAACGACACGATCTTCAAGACAAATATGGAAGCAGCGGAGGAGATAGCCAGGCAGCTCAGACTTCGCGCCATTGGAGGGATAATTGTCGTAGATTTTATCGACATGGATACAGAAGAATCGAACCACGAGCTCATCCACGAGCTGCAGGAGCTGTTCAGGAACGATAGATGCAAGGCAAGGGTCTATGGAGTGACCGGTCTGGGACTTGTAGAGATAACAAGAAAAAGAGCCAGGACTGATATAAGAGCTGCCCTCAGCCATGGCTGCCCCTTCTGCGGAGGTCTCGGCTGGGTCCCGCGTGAAGAGAGCATAGCGATGCAGATAAAGAGATTTATCAGGAAAATAACGATGTCTTCAAGGTCTGAAGCCCTTCTCGTCGAGGCATATTCTTCCATAGCCGGGTACATAGCCGAAACATTCCTGGCATCGTGGGAAGAGGAATTTGATAAAAAAATATTTATAAGGGGATGTCCTGAGTTTTCGTGGGGCAAATTCAGACTTGACGCGCAGGGAAGCCTAGTCCAGATAGAACACAGGATAAACGCACTTCAGAAAAGAGAGGGCTGGGCAATTGTACATAAGTCGTCTTCAGCTTAAGGGATTCAAGAGTTTCGGCGGATCCCACGACCTTATACTCTCATCGGGATTCACGGCAATAGTGGGACCGAACGGAAGCGGCAAGAGCAATATACTTGACGCGCTCAGATGGTCATTGGGTGACAGCCATGCCGGCCGGCTCCGCATATCGAGGCAGAGCGACCTCCTTTTTCAGGGATCCATTAGCCTTCCGGCAGCAAAAGAAGCTGAGGTGCTTCTGCAGCTAAGGGAAGATTCAAGAGCATGCTCAGTAAAAAGAAGAGTTACCGCTCCTGACGGCAACACGATACTTTTTGTTGACAATGCCAGAAAAACACTGATCGAGCTGGATGAGACGAAAAGGGACTGGAAGCTTGAGGGAGACAGATTCGCCTTCATCGGCCAGGGAGAAGTTGCTGAGGTCATCCAGCAGAGACCTTTGGCAAGAAGGATGCGCCTTGAATCCCTGTTCGGTATAGATGTCTACAGGAAGAGGCGCATGGACGCCTCTGACAGACTTGTTACAGTAAAAGAGGAATATGAACAGTTAAGGAACGTTATGGCTGAACTTCAGGCACGCCGTGAAGAAATTGCCCCGGAAGTCCGGAGAGCGTCAGAGCTCAGAGAGATACTCGATAAGATCGAAGAGGAGAGAAGGCTTTTATACTGGCTCAGAAGGCACAGGTCTGAGCTTTTGATAGCAGAGATAAATGAAACCCTGGAAGAATTCAAAAAAGAACAGTCAGTGGTATCAGGCTGGTCTGATCTATGGAAAAAATCACTGGAACAGCTCGAAAAAGACCTTGTTTTGCTTTCCAGGGAAAAGCAGCAGCAGACCTGGGAACTGGAACAGAGCAAAAAGAGTTTCGACGGGCTGATCAAATCCGGATATGCCTCAGCATCAAACCTTAAGGCTTCAAAAGAGAGGCTTGAACAGGCAGCGGAGGAGCGAAGAAAAACAAAAGAGCACATGGAAGTTCTCATGGAAGAGCAGAAAAAGACACAGGAAGAAAATAAAAAAGCAAGGGAAGAACTTGAAGCGGGACAAAAGGCACTTGAGAAAACAGAAAAAAAGTGGCAGGAATACAACCTTCGCATCAAAGAGGAAAAAGAGCAAAGAGAAGCCTGGAACAACGAAAAAGGCCGCCTTGAGGCGGAATTGCAGCAGATCAAAGCAAAACTTTCCTTCCTTGGCAAAGACCTGCTCGATATAAGGAATAAAAAGGAAGGGGTGTCCGACCCCGCCAAAGATATAGATGCAGAGATAAAGAAGCTGGAAAAAGAAAGAGACAGACTGTTAAAAGAGCAGGATCAGATAGTCTCCCTGCATAGTGATCTATACGCCAAAGTCCAGACTCTTGCGGCAGAACTGCAGCGCGCCAGAAGGGAAGCCACCAACGCGAGGTCAAAGCTCAACGAGGTGACGGAGGCTATGCAGGCGGACCTTTACCCCCGTCCTGTCCAGTACCTTCTCTCGGCATCAAGGCTGAACAGGCTTGACGCCTCGCCTCATGCCGTAGTGGACGTCTTCACCTGTGATCCGATCTATTCAACTGCACTTGAGGCCTATCTTGGAGGCCGGCAGTTCCAGCTTCTGGTCGAGGACCTGGAAGAAGCGGGCCGATGCATAGACAAGCTGAAAGTCAACGCAATTGGGCGGGCGACATTCCTTCCCCTTGAAAGATGCCGCCCCAGGTATCCCGACAAGCAGTTCAGGCTGCCCAAAGAAGGAATCACCGGATGGGCGATAGATCTGCTCAAAGTAGACAAACACTGGCTCCCCGCTATTCAGCAGATAATGGGAGACCTTCTCATAGTTGAGTCCTATGCTGTCGGACAGGAACTCGTCAGGTCGGGCTTCAAGGGACCTGTCTCCACGCTTGAAGGTGATGTTTTCCAGCCCGGAGGAACTGTATCAGGAGGAAGATCGCAAAAATCAGGGAAGACAATAGAGATGAAAGCCCAGATAGTGAAACTCGAGCAGGACGCCGCAAGCTTCACATCGACTGCGGAACATCTGGCGAAAGAGTTCAAAGATGCGGAAGCACAGGAGCTCAGGGTATCCGAACAGAAGGAAGAATACACCAGGAGGATAAGGGAATTTGACGGAAGGATCGCCCTCATGGAAGATGAAAAAACCTCTTACTCAAAGGAGCAAAAGAGGATAGAGGGCGAACGGGGAAGGATACTGGAAGCGGTCGCTGAGGCAGGCAGACAGTGGAATTCCGTGCTTGCCTCCCTATCAGACCTTGAGAAAAAATGGGACAGCCCGTCAAAACTCGAGGATGATCATCTGATCATAGAGGAGAGAGAGAGGCTTCGTTCAGAAGCTGCCGTTATGGCAGAGAGGCTCAGCTCCAGGTTCGCACTCATGGAAAGAGTCAGCAATGAACTCAGGTCCGAAGAACGCAAGATACGGAGCCTGGATGAAGAGATGTCAGAGCTCGACCAGAGGTGCGTGCGCGAGAGGGCCGGCCTTGCAAGGGTAGGTAAAAGCTGCCTTGAAATTTTTGAGAGACGGAAGGTCCTCACGGAAGAGATAGAAAAGCACGTAAGCGGTTTTTCAAAGCTGGAATCGAAACGGGAGCTGATCAGGAAAAAAACGGTCACTGCCGACATGCGTTCAAGATCTGCCCTCGAAAGGGTCTCTGCTTTTGAAGTAAAGAGGGGAGAGACGGAGAGGGAGATTGAGGAACTTATAAATACATGGGAAGATCAGTACCCCTATCCGGGAGGATCGGCATTGCCTGAGGATGAGGACATCGATGATCTCAGAAAAAACATACGTGACGGAGACAGGAAGATCAAAGCCTTCGGCGAAGTAGACATGGGAGTTTTATCAGAGGACAGAAATCTCAGGGACAGGCTTGCCTTTATGGGCGAGCACCTTAATGACGTAAGGGCCAGCGCAGCGGAGCTTGAAAAACTCATTTCAGATGCGGACAGACAGGCCTATAAGGTCTTTTCTGATGCTCTTCAGGAAGTGGACAACAGGTTCTGCTCCCTCTTTCAGAGGCTTTTCGGAGGCGGAGAAGCTCATCTTGAGATGATAGAGGGAGATACGATATGGGATACCGGTGTCGATGTGGTGGCAAGGCCTCCCGGAAAACATCCTCAGAGCATAAACCAGCTCTCCGGAGGGGAACAGTCCCTTGCAGCCATTTCACTTCTTTTTGCATCGATGGAAGTCGCCGGCTGTCCTCTTGCAGTACTTGACGAGGTAGATGCCGCGCTTGACGAGGTCAACCTCAGAAGGTTCTCCGAGCTTGCCAAGGAATATGCCAGGAACCGGCAGGTACTTGCCATGACCCACAGACGAGTGACCATGGAAAGGGCAGACGTCCTTTACGGAGTCACCCTCTCCGAACCGGGACTTTCCCAGGTCATAGGAGTAAGGCTGGAGGACTGGGCCTGATGAATGAAGGCCGCGAAGATCTGCTCAGGGGCGAACTTAAAATAAAGCAGCCGCCGGAGAATGAGGGACCCCGTGTCAACCTTGACACGATACTTCTTGCTCATTTTACAAGGCCCAAAAAGGGCGAAAGGATACTTGAGATCGGTTGCGCACATGGAGCGATCTCCCTGATCCTTGCAAAACGCGGTCACACTGTTGAAGGTGTCGACATCCAGTCCCACCTTATAGAGATGGCGGCAGAAAATGCTGTAGAAAACGCCCTGGAGGGTAAAACAAAATTTTATACCGGAGATATAAGGGATCACAGAAAGATATGGGAAGCACAGAGCTTTGACAGAGTGGCAGTAAACCCGCCTTACTTTGAGAAAAAAAACGGCACTGTAAGTCCTTCAGCGGCTCTTGCCACAGCGCTGAACGGTTTGGATTGCACACTTGAGGAACTTATACAGGCATGCCGTTATCTTTTGAAAAACAAGGGATACCTTGATATAGTAATACATGCGGGAAGAGTGGGAGAACTTTTGGCATTGCTGGACAAATACAACATAGCGCCCAAAAAGTTCAGGTCAGTTCATCCAAGACCCTGCGCAGAAGCATCGGTGGTCCTGATAGAAGCGGTGAGGGCGTCAAAGCATGGGCTCAGGATAGAACCCCCTTTATTCGTGCTTGGCGAAGATGGAAAAGAGACCCCACAGCTGCTGCAAGCCTACAGAACGGGAGGAGAGTAAAATGCCCCTTATAGTTGTCCCGACACCGATAGGCAATCTGGAAGACATGACGATAAGAGGCCTCAGGATACTTCGTGAGGCAGACATTATCGCATGCGAGGATACCAGGCACACACTGAAGCTGCTGAATCACTTCGAGATAAAGAAGCCTCTCATCTCATACCATAAGTTCAACGAGACGGAGAGGCTTGAGACCCTGCTGAAACGAATAGTGGAGGGCGAGACCGTAGCGCTGGTATCAGACGCCGGTACCCCCGGAATATCAGACCCGGGGATGATACTGATACAGGCCGTCATCGAAAAGGGCCTTCCCATGGATGTGCTGCCCGGAGCCAACGCGCTCCTTCCGGCGATCCTCCTCTCAGGGATGGGGAAGGACTCATTTACCTTTATAGGATTCCTGGACGGGAAAAAAGAAGAAAAAAAGTCCAGGCTTGAAGAACTCAGGCACAACATGCAGACCCTCGTTTTCTACATGGCTCCGCACAAGCTCCTGAAAGAGCTGGAATTGATGGGGAGTATACTCGGAGACAGGCCCGCAGTACTTGTTAAAGAGATCAGCAAGGTGCATCAGGAATCGATCCGCGGCACCCTTTTGACATTCAAAGATATCATCAGCGAGGATAAGATACGGGGAGAGTTTGTCTGTGTAGTCGAGGGAGCAAAAGAGACAGTTCCGGTCCTTGATGATGGTGTCTGGATGGACGAAGTGCTCATGATGTGCAAAGCGGGAGAATCGACAAAAAATGTTGCAAACTTGCTCTCGATAAAGTATTGTATCCCACGAAACAGAATAAAACGGTACATTCTTGAGAACTGTACCGGGGAGGTAGTATAAATGTCCAATGAAAATTTCTATATAACCACGCCGATCTACTACGTTAACGATGTCCCCCATATCGGTCACTCATACACGACGATAGCGGCTGATGTTCTTGCCCGCTGGCACAAGTCCGGGGGAGAAAATACCTGGTTTCTTACAGGCACCGATGAGCACGGACAGAAGATCCAGACAGTCGCAGAGAAAAGAGGCATCACGCCAAAAGAGCTTTGCGATGAGGTCGTGCTGAACTTCCAGAGGCTTTGGGGCGTTCTTAACATATCCAATGATGATTTCATAAGGACTACGGAACCCAGACATGAAAAAGTGGTCCAGGAAATATTCAGACGTCTCATGGCCAACGGCGACATATACAAGGGAGAGTACGAGGGATGGTACTGTGTCCCCTGCGAAACATACGTTCCCGAAGCCCAGATGGGAGAAGGCAACACATGTCCCGACTGCCACCGGCCGCTAACAAAGATGACGGAGGAGACATATTTCTTCAAACTTTCGAAGTATGCCGAGCCCCTGCTCAAATACTATGAAGAGAACCCCGAAGCAATAATGCCCAGGTCAAGATACAACGAGATAATAAGTTTTATAAAGAGCGGCCTTCGGGACCAGTCTGTCTCCCGCACGACCCTTGACTGGGGGATCCCGCTTCCGGGAGACGAAAAGCATGTCATCTATGTCTGGTTCGATGCTCTCATCAACTACCTTTCCGCTCTCAACTTCCCTGAAGAGGGAGCTCTGTGGCAGACATACTGGCCTGCGGTACGCCATCTCGTCGGAAAAGACATAATAAGGTTTCACTGTGTTATATGGCCCGCGATGCTCCTTGCACTCGGTGTAAATCCGCCGGTCAGGGTCTTTGCTCACGGATGGTGGACTGTTGAAGGCGAAAAGATGTCAAAATCTGTCGGCAATGTTGTAGATCCCTTTGAAATGACGGATCTTTACGGTGTTGACGCGTTCCGTTATTTCCTGCTCCGCGAAGTTCCTTTCGGCAACGACGGAGATTTCTCTGAACATGCCATGGTACACAGGATAAATTCGGACCTGGCAAACGATCTTGGAAACCTTCTCAGCAGAAGTCTCCAGATGATAGAGAAATTCCGCGGAGGGGAGCTCCCGAAAAGCTTTAAGAGCGAGGATATCGATAAAGAGATAGAGGATCTTGCAAACAAAACAGTCAAGGACATGGAGTCATTCATGGATCGTTTTGCTTTCGATGAAGCCCTGAAAACTCTCTGGACATTTATCAGCCGTTCCAACAAATACATTGATGAGACACAGCCATGGAAGCTGGGAAAAGAGGGCGAGATCGAAAGACTTGACGCCGTCCTCAGGACACTTTGGGAATCACTGCGACTTTCCGCGATCCTTGCAGCTCCCTTTATGCCTGAGACATCCGCCCGTATCTGGGAACAGCTTGGCCTGACAGGAAGTCCGCTTGATAGCGGACGTGCTTCATGGACATGGTGCGGCATAGATGCCCCTGTGACCGTGAAGAAGGGATCCATACTCTTCCCGCGCATCGACATAGAAAAATGGAAAATAGAAAAAGAGGCCCGTGATCTTGAAAAGAGGGCGGCGGCTGACCCCACAGCATTTTATAATTTCGACGACCACGAAGCCGAAATTGGGATAGAAGATTTCAGTAAACTGGAGTTCAGGGTAGCGCTGGTCGAAAAGGTCGACGTAGTTCCCAAGGCCGACAAGCTTTACATCCTGAGCCTTAACCTTGGCTATGAAAAACGCACGATAGTCTCGAGCATCAGGGAGTTCTTCAAGCCCGAAGAGCTTGAAGGCAAAAAGATAGTGGTGCTGTGTAACCTGAAACCGGCAAAATTCCGCGGAGTCCCCAGCAACGGGATGCTTCTCGCAGCAGAAAGCCCCGACACCAGAAAGGAATCTCTCACGCTTCTGACGGTAATGGATGATTCCATACCGATAGGGAGCAGAGTCCACTAAAAAATATCGTGGGAGGAGCACAGCGGCATGGTCTCTATAATAACTGAAAAGCGACAGCCTGACTGAACCGGACAAACTCCTCCCTGAGATACCATGAGGGGAGGAGCAGTCCTTTTAAGTGGGCTTTTTTCTCCCTTATTTGGTATGGCAGGCGGACCATAAGCCTGAGCCCTCCTTTATTGAAGAAAGGGGCAGAAGTATGTTTCTTGTAGATGCTCATTGCCATTTGAACAAAGAATATTATCCGGAAGGTCTTTCCGAAGTCTTCGGGAGAGCCCTGAAATCTGACGTTAAGCGTCTGCTTTTTGCTTCGGCAGATCTGGCTTCCACCAGGGAGGCAGTAGCTCTGGCTGAAAAACACGAAGGAATGCCGGAAATCTGGGCGCTTGCAGGAGTCCATCCTCACGAAGCTTCCACCGTTTCTGAGGGACTTCCCGAAGAACTGGAGACTCTTGCCATGAGCAGTAAGGTGTCTGCAGTCGGCGAGATAGGGCTGGATTTCTACTATGACAATTCCCCAAGGGAGATACAGCGGGAAGTATTCCGCTCTCAGATACGCCTTGCAAAAAAAATAAACAAGCCTGTCGTTATACATGTAAGAGATTCTGCAAAGAGGTCGTCAGGAGATGCCAATTCCGAGACACTGGCTATTCTAAAAGAGGAGTCGGCCGACCTGATAGGCGGAGTCATCCATTGTTTTTCCGGAGACAGGCAGAATGCGATCGATGCACTCGAGATGGGTTTTTACATATCTTTTGCGGGACCTGTCACATATCCAAAAAACAAGGCGCTTCGCGAGATAGCGATGGACACAGCCCCTCTTGACAGGATACTTTGCGAGACAGACTCCCCATACCTTGCTCCGCAGAAGATAAGAGGCAGGACGAACGAGCCGTGCCATGTCCGTGATGTTTATGAAATGATATCGATGCTCAAGGGTATGTCGCTTGAAGAGTTTGCCGCAGCTGTCAAAGAGAACGGTGAAAGGCTCTTTGGCTGGGGAGGTACTGATAATGTTTAAGTACAGGCTGACAGCACAATGTCCTGAAACGGGCGCACGTGCAGGAGAACTTATAACCCCTCATGGTGTAATAGAGACCCCTGTCTTCATGCCTGTCGGCACTCAGGCCACAGTCAAAGCGATGACGCCGCCGGAACTTGAAGAGATCGGAGCTCAGGTAATCCTTGGCAACACATACCACCTCTACATGCGTCCTGGGGCAGATATCGTTGAAGAGGCAGGCGGGCTTCATAATTTTATGCAGTGGCATCACCCAATACTCACAGACAGCGGCGGATTTCAGGTCTTCTCCCTCTCAGAACTGAGAAAGATATCGGATGAGGGTGTCGAGTTCAGGTCTCACCTTGACGGCAGCAAACACTTCATGCGTCCCGAAGATTCCATGGACATACAGCAGAAGCTTGGAAGCGATATAGCGATGGCTTTTGACGAATGCGTCGTATGGCCGACCACTGAAGAGTATTCAAGGGCGGCTATGGAGAGGACGATAAGCTGGGCCGGGAGGTGCAAAGAGCACCATTCAAGAGAAGATCAGGCCCTTTTCGGCATAGTTCAGGGTTCGATGTTTGAAGCCCAGAGAATAGAATGCATAAAAAGACTTGAAGACATCGGCTTCCCCGGCTATGGGATCGGAGGCCTCTCCGTAGGTGAGTCCCATGAGGATATGTACAGTATCCTTGACGCCCTATGCCCTGAAATGCCCGTGAATAAGCCCCGTTACCTGATGGGTGTCGGACATCCCTCCAACCTTATCGAGGGTGTGGCGCGCGGCATAGACATGTTCGACTGTGTCCTTCCCACGAGAAACGGAAGAAACGGCGGCGTGCTGACGAGCTTTGGAAAACTCAACCTAAAGAACAGGGGTTTTGCCAGGGACTTCACTCCGATAGATCCTTCATGCGGATGTTACACATGCAGGAATTTTACAAGGGCATATATCAGGCATCTCTATACAGCCGGAGAGATACTTGCCGCCAGGCTTTGCAGCTGGCACAACCTCTATTTCCTTGTCAATCTGATGAGGGATGCCAGAAAAGCCATAATAGAAGGCCGCTATCCTCAGTTCCGGCGGGATTTTTTCAGTAAGTACAACGAAGGACCGATACAGCCATGATGAGCAGAATGGAAGAGAGGCTGGAAGAACACAAGATCGGTATCAATGATGAAATGCTCTCGGAGATACGGCTGGCAGCCCAGAAAATTCTTTCCGGAGATCTTGTCGGCTTTCCGACTGAGACAGTCTACGGTCTTGGCGCAAACGCACTTGATGCTGATGCAGTATCAAAAATATATTCTGCCAAAGGACGCCCTTCAGACAACCCTCTGATAATCCATGTATGCGACATAAAAATGGCCGAGTCTGTGGTTGAACTCAACTGGCGGGCAAGGTTCCTGATGGACACATTCTGGCCCGGACCGCTCTCCCTTGTTTTGAAAGCAAAGAAGACAGTTCCGCAGGTCACACGGGGAGGACTGGATACGGCTGCAATAAGGATGCCTGACAACCCGATTGCACTTGAGCTGATCCGTGCCGCCGGAGTTCCGATCGCTGCTCCAAGCGCCAACAGAAGCGGAAGGCCAAGCCCCACAGACGCAGTTACGGTGAGAGGGGACATCGGAGATGCCGTCTCGATGGTCCTTGACGGCGGACCTGCAGTGGTTGGCCTTGAATCAACAGTCCTTGATGTCAGCGGCGGATCACCTGTACTCTTAAGGCCGGGGGGCATCTCCAAAGAAGAGATAGAGAAAGCCCTCGATATACCTGTGCTTCTGCCGAGTGACGGGGAGTCGATAAAACGTTCTCCCGGAACACGGTACAGACACTATGCACCCAGTATCCCCCTTGTTCTGACGGACAGCTCATACAGCAGTGAAGCTGAGGGCAAAAAGTGGGCATGGATAGGGACATCCGAACCGGAGCATTCACCTGCCGTAAAGATAATATTCAGGGATACAGAGGAATATGCCAAAGAACTTTTCCGTGCCCTGAGGATGATCGAAAAAAGCGGAGCGGAAATTATTATTGCTCAGACACCTGATGAGAGTGGTATCGGACGGGCTTTGAAGGACCGGCTGATGCGTGCTTCAGGTATTTGACGCGGTCCGGTTACAATGCTATAATTTGCGCTGCTTCCGGGGCGTAGCGCAGTCTGGTTANNAGTTCAAATCTTCTCGCCCCGACCATCTCGAAATAATGCCTCCGGCAAATGCCGGGGGTTTTGTTTTTCAGCAATTTTCCGTATTTGACTATCGCTGTTCAATCTGATATAGTCTTCAAGTGAGGTGGTTTCTGTGCCTGAGGATAAGACCGTCGCTCAAAACCGTAAAGCGCGGCATGAGTATTTCATAGTAGAGTCTTTTGAAGCCGGACTGGTCCTTTCGGGAACAGAGATCAAATCAGTAAGGGAAGGCCAGATAAACCTCAAGGACGGATACGCCAGGGTAGAGAACGGAGAGTTATGGCTTTACAACGTTCACATATCGCCCTACGAAAAGGGAAGCTACTACAACAAGGAACCTTTGAGGCCCAGGAAACTTCTCGTACACAAGTCTGAGATCAGGAAACTTCTGGCAAAAACAAGAGAAAAGGGTCTTACGCTCGTGCCACTGAAGATTTACATCAAACAGGGAAGATGGGCGAAGTGCGAAATTGCAGTAGCAAAAGGCAAGCAGCTCCATGACAAAAGAGATACTGCAGCAGAGAAGGACGCCAACCGCGAAATGGAGCGGGCTATCCGCAACAGGTCGCGCGAAAGCTGATCATCTGCAGTATTGAAAGCGGGCTCGGAACATCAGGCTCGTTCATAAGGGGACGTATGGTTTCGACAGCAGGTTGGAGGATCGGGAGGAGCGGGTCGAGGATGGGGAATCCTCGTAAATCCGGCTCCAAAACAATAATCGTCAATAACGATTACGCACTCGCTGCTTAAGTAAGCGGCGCGCTCTCTAAAGCTTCCGTCATCGGGCTTTAGAAGAGTGTCACAAAGATGACTGGGATCTCTTCAGCGCTTTCTGGGAGAGGTTCAAGACTCTAGGGAAGGCTGGGAAATGCGGATCCTGTCTTTGGGAGCCGCAGATCCGAAATTAAAACAGAGACTACACTCGTAGTGCCTCCCAGATTGGCCCCTGTTGGACCGGAGTTCGAATCTCCGCGTCTCCACCAACTATCTTAATAGACCCTCTTGAAGGGTCTATTTTTTTTAGGGAAAGATAGATAAAGCTGGCTAAGAGCCTTGCTTTTTCGGGATTTATTTTCTCCTTTGACTGATGAAGGTTAATAGACTAGAATGAACCTTATTGAGACTAAGGTGTTCTATAAAGGTCACTATAGCTCCATAAAATGAGGTTATAGTGACCTTTGAGGGTCTAAACACAGTCATATACAGCCTTTGGAGGAATCACTATGATGACCGATAAGGAAGTTCGCGCTCTGCAGCCGGCAGATAAGAGGTATATGCGTCTGATTGGAGACGGTTTATACATTGAGGTCGTTCCTGCAGGCCATAAGTACTGGTGGCTTATTTTTAAACAGCACAATAAAAGAAGAAAATTTCTTTTGGGGAAATACCCGGAGCTGTCATTGAAGGAAGCCAGGCATGCCTGCGCTGACAAGAGGAGATCTGTCGATATTTCCCTTGGAGATGTCCCATATAACTTAAAATTTTCAGAGCTTGTCTGGGACTGGTACAAGGTTAAGATCGCCTCGAAGGCGCCGAGTTATTCCCGGACTGTCGAAGGGCGCATACAGCAGTATGTCCTGCCGCCATTTATCAACAGATCCGCTGCGGATATTAAGCCGGGAGAGATAACGTCTGTTATCAAAAGTATCCAGGAGAAGGGATATATAGATACGTCGCACAGAATACTGAGTATATATAAGCAAGTGTTCCGCTACGGCATCGGCCTGCATGCCCTTGTCTACGATCCTACGTCCGGGACCGGCGATGTGATCATATCTGTCCGGCATAAACATATGGCGTCCGTGACGGATCCGCGCGACGTGGCGGATCTGATGACGAAAATATATTATTACCGGCAGCCGAAGGTCAGAAATGCGATGCTCTTTTCGGCCTATACTTTCTGCCGTCCGGGCGAGATCCGGGGAACTCTTTGGAGTGAGATCGATTTTGACCGCGCAGAGTGGAGGATCCCGGCGGAGCGCATGAAGATGCGCCGGATACACCTGGTGCCGCTTTCCAGGCAGGCAATGGATGTGCTGAAGAATCAGAAGTCAATCCTGGAAGCAGCAGACAACAGGTCTCAATTTGTGTTCCCGTCCGAGCGGGGTCCGCATATTCCTATGTCCGCTGATACCGTGAGGGTGGCCATAAGGTCTCTGGGTTTCGGCCCGGAGCAGATGACGGCCCACGGGTTCCGCAGCATGGCCAGCACGATCCTTAATGAATCTGGATTATGGACTGGAGACGCGATCGAGCGGCAGCTGGCGCATGTGCCTGGCAACGACGACATAAGGGCTGCCTATAATTATGCGCAGTATCTTCCTGAGAGGATAAAAATGATGCAGTGGTATGCGGATTATTTGGATGGGCTGAGAGAAGTAAAATAGAGTGATATTTTATAAAGAAGGGAGCCCTTAAAGGGCTCTCTTTTGATCGACTTATTTTGTAATTGAAAGAAGGATATTATCTTTCATACGATGCATTGTTTCTTTTGTTTTGTTCAGCAATTAACTCATCAGCAAGCTGATCTAACTTTTCTTGGCATATCGCATATGCTTCAGATATACTTATTTCGTTACCGTCATCCACGGTTGCAACCCATTTGTAACTATCATTTTCATCGTTATATTTGCAGTAAATTTTAATTATTGGATTAGCTGCCATATTGCTTCCTCCTTTATTTTTTGAGATTTTGGTGCTTTTGTTTTTCTTATGGTTTGCAGACTTTACATGGCCTGTGGCCGTCGGCGATCGCGGCTTCTCTTGTTTGATAGTAGACGATGTTTTCCGGGTCTATTTTCTTTGCCCATTTGCAGGAAGTGTAATGGAAGGGCTCCCGCAGCTTTGATGCAACGTAGGGGCCTGAAGCCGCCGCGATGGAAGTGAACAAAAGAAGGATGACAACGAAAGCAGTTAAAAGCTTTTTCATGCCGGTAGCCTCCTTTGGTTTACAAAGATATTATTTTATTATCCCAATAGCCTTAGCTGTTCATTCAGATAGTCTTCGTCATCCTTGGCATTTTTTTGAGACATGAAGCCAGTTTTTACCAATTCGGTGTTTGAATATATGTACAGCCTTTTTAAGTCTTGGCCTTCCATGTTCAGTGCCCCTCGATACATACAGCACTGACCGGATAACAACAGGTCTAATGTCATGCTGGATATATTGGACAGAATAAAGTTTTTAGGCAAGATTTTATCGCTGATTAAATTTTTACGAACAGTGTCTTGCTGATCTTTAATTTTTTTACTCAAGCCATCAAAAAACCAATCTAGATCTGAAAATTCAGCTATGTAGGAAAAATCACTGCGTATCTTTTCAATTGATTGTTGGCACTGGTCAATAATATCGGACTCATTTTGCTTTTCGTTTTTTTGTATTAAAAAATCAAAAAGTCCCATACTTTTTCTCCTCTATCTATTTGTTGAGCCTGTATTCCTTAAGCCATAGGATCGGGCAGGGTGAGGCAATGAAGGATGTACCGTTGTTGTGCTGTTTCCAGACGAATGCTTCTTGCCAGGATGCATTATCGGGGTCCGGGATCGTGAATATAAAGGGACCGCATTTGATGTCTCCCTCCCACATTGAGTTGTAACGGAAAAATTCTTCGGTTTCTTTCAGTACATTCAGAGTGCGGTCTTTGATATATTCAAGGTCATCGGGGATTTCTTTTTGTACCTGGCTGAAGAATTCATCCAACGTGAGCATTCCGAAGAAGTAATCTATCGGGCCTGTTTCGTAGTAATACATCTTGCATGTCTCCTTTCTGTAATTAGCTAATAATTATCTTCTAAATCTGAAATCCTCATCTCATGCACATTGATTTCAGATTCTATCCCAATTAGCCGAAGTTTTATTTTTGACAGATCATCCCGTAGTTCTTTGATTTCATATTGACGATCAAAATCGTTTTCTAAACTTGAAATTTTGTATTGCATGCTGGAAATTTGTCTTTTTAATGAGGGGATTGTTATGAAGATGCTTTCGTACAGGGTGACATAGATACAAAGCGCTATAAGCGTTACAAGTATATATTTAATATTTTTCTTGATCGTTATGAAGAGATTATTTACAGCCCCAAGCCTCTCCTTAGTTTTTTCAGGGTTAAATTTCCCTTTGCAGTCTGTGCATCCATTTTCTTCTTGATCAACATTTCCTTCCAGTTCTTTTTTGAAAATTAAACAAAGGAGAGTCAAAGAAATTATGATGCTTATTATAAGATCTGATTTTGGAGTGGCAAGGATTACTGGAATGACTATTATTACGTCGATCGCTATCAGGATATACATTTTCCTGGGGGTCCTGATTTTTCCCGAGAGAAGCCGTGGAATCGATCCGAAGAGCATAAATGCCAATATCATACCGACAAGCTCCACTTAAATGCCTCCATTACTCTGCTTTTTGTTTCAGAAGATCTGTTAGGAGTTTCTTTTCTTGAGCACAGTTGAAGACTTCCCTCCGTTTTTCCGGAGGCATGTCTTCCATGAGCTGCGCCGTTTTTTCTATTATCGGGTCCGTGTAATCTTTTTCAGCTGATGTTCCCGAAAGCCCCAACTCTTCCCAGAGGAGCTCCAGTGGATTGATGCTAAAGGCACGCGCAATTTGCAACACCGACTCAAGCGGAAATTTTCTTTCTCCGCTTTCATATTTACTGTATGTGGGTTGTGGCATACCTATCTTTTTAGCAAACTGAGTTTTATTAAGCCTGTTTGCTTGCCTAAGCTCGATAATGCGTTCTCTTACTCCCATATCGCCACCTCAACGACCATTATTCCATTTGGAAATAAAAAGTCAATCTTACATTTGGAATAAAATGCTCCAAATGTATTGACAATATTAGAAAACGAGAGTATTATTCCGAATAGAGTAAATAATACATTTGGATTTAACAAAGGAGGCACTAAATATGAGCGCTGAACAGGACGCAATGCAGATATCACGCGAGGAGCACGGTATCCTCCGTGCAAGGACAAAGTGGGCGAACGCGTTTCCGGCCTCTTGCGTGCACGGCTACATAGTTAAGAAGGGGCTTAGGTCGGCTCACGAATCGAAGGTACTTGAGAGAGATCTTCTCATTCCATACGTCAGCGAGTTCGGCGGACCTCTGGAGACGGTGCAGATGATCTCGGAGACTGGGGAGAAGCGCTTCCAACCGGATGCGCCGACACGGGGCCTTTTCTGTGTGCTGAACGACGGGAAGAGATACGCGGAGCCGACGGGACATGTGTGGATCTGCGAGGGATGGGCGACAGGATGCAGCGTCCGTGAGGCGACCGGAGATATTGTCATCGTTGCCGGGAGTATAGAAAACCTTTATCCCACAGCGAAGAAGATCCGTGACGCTTACCCGGAGATGGCTTTTGATCTCGCAGTGGCAGCGGACAACGATTTATGCAGGGGCGGGCGCAACGCCGGGATCATGGCTGCAGTTGAAGTTTATGAAAGGCTTGGTATCCCGTTTTCCGCTCCTGTTTTCGGAGAAGGGGAGCGTCTGACGGACTGGAATGACTTCGCTGATACAAGGGGCCTTGACGAGACCCGGCGGATGCTTATTGAGCGGCTCGAAGTCATCAGGAACGGGAGCGGGTTCAGCAGTTTAGAGACGCAGAGGCGTAAAGGTGGTGATCGAGAATGAAGCTTGACTTGGTAAAAATGAGAGTCCGTCGTGCTGAACTGGGGCTTTCTCAGACGGAAGCAGCGGAGATGGCCGGAATTTCACAGACGCATTATTCGTTTATTGAGCAGGGAAAGAGAGTCCCAAGACTGGACGACCTCTCCGGGATCGCGTCCGCATTAGGCCTGACCGCAAAAAATCTTCTCCTGGAGTCGGAAGAAAACCCTACCATGCCCCGGCCGAAGAAGCAGCCGGCTCCGGGGCGAAAGAAGGGGTGGCTGGCGAAGTTTTTAGGTTAGCGGGAGTTGAGATCTGGGCAAGTAAATCCGGGAAGGAGGGCATGGTTTTGAACGAACTTCGAATTCAGGTTGTTTTTTCAGATGGCAGAGCTTCCATAGAAATGGGGAGGAGTTTTCCTGACGGCGCTGAGCCTCAGGAGATCGCCTCCCTTTTTGACGGACTGAAAGCAGCTGCCATTGACGAACTTTTTACAGACCCGGTGCCCGGGATCTAGTCTGGAGTTCGGAATGGCTGTTTATCCTAAGAAAAAGGTTTTAGGGGCCAAGGAATATACACAGGTGGATCCGCAGAAGCTGATCTGCCTGCGGGGCAAAAAAGGCCTTACACAGGATGAGCTGAGCAGGGCTGCAGGGATAAGGCGCAATTCGCTTTGCAACATTGAAGCCGGCAACACGATGTCAACAAGCTCTAAGGTTATATGGGCCCTGTGCGATGCGCTGGGCTGCCGGCTCTCAGACATTACAAATTTATATTTTTACGAAGATCCTGCTCACAGCAGGCCTGCTGTTCCGGCAAGGTTCAGCGGCGGCAGCTACGGATCTCGCGCTGAACTCAGGATCGGGGAAAAATATCTGATCGACAGGGAGAAGCTGATCCTGGAAGCTAAAGCGCCGGGGAACCGGGTCACTCATTATATTTTCCGTCAGCTTTCCGGAGGCTGGCTTATCAGTTATTCGAGCCGGGACTTTTACGCCGGCGACGTATCTATTCAACCATTATAAGGAGGAATTGAAATGAAATATTGCAAGAAGCCTGTGGTGATCGATGCTGTTCAGCTTGAGGATTCTGTTGAATGTATGGAGGCATTGTCGAACCTTGGTCTTGATCCGATTATTTTCAGTTACGCCGATGAAAACCCTGTTCTAAAGATAGAGACCCTTGAGGGCACGATGATCGCTAATGTCGGTGATTTCATTATTAAGGGCGTAAACGGTGAATTTTATCCCTGTAAGCCGGACATCTTTGAAAAGACGTATGAGACAGAAGTGCCTACAGAGACAGCTGATATAGGTTGTACTCCATGCACTCCATAGGGCGGAGATGCATTGGGTAGAAGTCATTGTAGAAAAGGGGGATGCTGATATGAACCACGATATAGAGGTACGTATACATGAACATAGCGGGTCCAGCAAGATCGTTATAAAAAGGGTTTTTGACTCAGCTCTTACTCCCGACGAAGCAGCGGATCAGGTGCGTGAACTGTGGAAGGATTACGTGATGCCGATCCAGCAGGGGCTGACAGATATTTATGCTCCCATGCGCAGGGCGTTAGAGGCCAGTGCGGCACAGGAGCATGCGGAGACTAAGTCTGAGGAATGACGCTGATTATTGCACCGCAGTTCGCACAACGTATTTCGATTGATTTGATTTGTTCGTTTGGTTCTGATGCCAGAGTTTTCTTAATCACAACTTCTCTGTAAAGGTACATTGGGTGTTCGTTGTTGCAGAACTGGCATTTAGGGATTTTGGGAAGTTCGTTAAGCATTTTGTTCACCTCCTCCGGGATGGTTTTAGTTTAACAGAAAAAATTAAACGGGGTGATTTGAGTGGTACAGACAAAAACAGCAATAGAGCGTGTTTCCGTCGAAGCAGAGCTTTTGAGGTCACGGATCTTCGGAGGAATCAGTCTGACCCCCGGAAAGAAGCTTCGGATTTTACATGAATTTAAGGGAAGCGACGGGAATTTTTACATCACTGAGACCTCAAAGGCCCTGCATACTGAGAGGGTAAAGCTGTCCGGCGAGGTCTGCTCGACCGCGAAAGGCGCGGACGGCAGGACCACTTACCGGCTTGTCAAACCCGTAATCAAGGAAGTGAGTTAAATGGCGACAACATTAACCGTGGAAGAGAGCCAGTGGCGGATCACTCTTTCCGGTGAGCTTGGAAGCGATCCTTTGCCTCTGAGCTATATCGAGAAGCTGATCAAATATGATACCGCGATCCAGGCGCTTGCTTCCGCCGGTCTGCCGGATCTTCATACAGCGGAAGCAGTTCCGGAACCGGAAGAGGAGTTCATCTACTGGCCGACGTCGGGGGCTGTAACGAGCAAGGAGATAGCGGCCGCCTGGGTGATCGGAGAATCTACCTGGAAGCAGAAGGTAGCAGCAGGAGCACCGTATCCACAGCCGCTTGACGTTGAATCTATGCGCAAATTATGGAATGTGGCCGAGGCAACAAAAGTGCTGACCATGTCCGGATATCAGAGGCGCAGGGTACGGAAGATAGGCGTAGAGGAGGAAGAGACCGATGAGAAGTAAGAATATCCTGGATATGTTGAAAATTGCGCTTCGCAGGATCCTCTCCGGGAGGCCGTGTCTGTTTGCGGAGTGCTCCTGCGGTCTGAGGGGACCGATGTACGTCGGAGAGCTTGATACGCAGCATGCTGTTGAGCTTGAGGATTTCGGCTGCATACAGTGCAGGAAATTTGCGCGCGGCTGCTGGGGCCCGCAGCTCAGGACATATTAGGAGGGATCGTGATGTTGGAATTCAATAGGGTCTTGAAAGCTATAAAGCTGGACACAGAATTATTATCACCGGAAGAGGCTTTAGAGGTAGCCAACTGGATCAAAAAACATTTACTGCGTTATCGCTGGCAAAGCTGCGACGAGCGGCCTTATCAGACGATGCGCTGTCTGATCGCGTATTCGGACGGAGATGTTCAGTCCGGTACATACCAGCACAACAGTGATTTTGACCGCGGCGGGTTTTTCACTTCAATGAAAGAGTTTGACATTAGCAGCGCGGCCGAGGCTCTGTTCTGGATGCCAATTCCCGAATTGCCAAAAGTTCCTTCGAGAGTTGCATGATGGAGGGATTTTGTGAAAGCTGTGCTCATAAGCAGGAACAGTGGTTTAACGGCGAATATTGCCGGATCCGCTGTGCGAAGCTGGGGATCATAAACAGGAGCGATATTAAATTCCGCTGCGGAGGGTGGCGGGATAAAAAGTCAGAGCAAGAAGATCTTTTCGCGGGGGAGTCGATCCCGGCAGAGGATCAGCAGAGGACACTGTTTGAAGAGTAATGGAGGTGTGCTGATATGAGTAAAGGTTTTTCGGATAGGCTGAAAGAACAGGTTGAACGTTTAGAAGAGTGTTCGAAAGAGTTTTCAGAGGCAATTGCTGATATAGAGGCTGAGATAGATGAAGGTTGTATCGATCTTGATTTAGATGATCTGCCGGACATTATCCGTGAGCTGAAATGGCTTGCGGAGGATATAGAGAAGGCAATGTAATGAAATATTTCATATGCCCTGAAGATCCTGATTGCGCTTTTTTTATAGTAGCTAAAGACATTACTGAGGCAAAAAAAGAAATGTGCACGGCTTGTACAGAGGCGTCTCCGGAGGACTTGGAGTGTGATGGTCCAATAGAAGCGGATCCCTCTGAAAATCCAGCTATAAAAGCATCAAAAAATCTTCTTATTAATAAAAATCTTCTTGTCAATATCGGCAATTACATTCATGAAATGAAGGAATCCATCAAAGAGCTTATTGCCGCGATCGACAGTTCGACTCTCTGCAAGGAATGCTGTGATAAAGGCTGTGCATGCTCTGATTGTCCTTGGTTTAAGGCTAAAAACAGAGCGCTTGAATTATTGAAGGAAGTGGAATGAAGATGTGGCAAGTATTGTCCAGCGGGAAGCGTATTAACACGGGTTTATTAGATGGCAATAATAAGCCAGTTTTTAATGGAGATATTTTGCATAAAGAAGGACATTGGACATTTTATGTGGGCTATGAAATGGGTGCATTTAGAGCTATTCCATTAGAACCAGTACAGAAACTCAATTGGCCACATTACACGCTTGAGGAGTTTTTAAGAGTTGGGATGGGGGATTATAAGGGCTTTAAAGTCATCGGCAACATCCACGACAATCCAGAGCTGTTGAAGCAGGAATCAGAATGAGCGAACATTACTGTCTCAATTGTAAAAACTGCGAAGGTGTTAGAGACAGAATCATAATTATTTGCAGTAAGGACGCCCTGCCAGAGTATTTAGAATCACCGAACGAAAAGTGTGAACACTGGGAAGCGAAGGAGGAATCGGAATGACAACCTATTGTAAAAAGGAGTTTCTAACGGATTCTCCGGAACCAAGCACCTCAAGCGTTGTTTCATATTCAGGTCTCGTTCAGTGGGGAAAGAACGAGAAACCGGAGTTTTTGAGTTTTCTGGAAATTTCCAGTTGCCATGAAAGGGCCAGATTGCACCGGACATACGAAATGACAGCGCAGGAATGGATAGATCAGGTGCGTAGGTTGCGGGAACATGTCGATTGTTATTTGAAATTTCTGGAAGAACATAAGGGGTGATTCGAGTGAGTTCTGACCCGATTGAAAATACAATACGTGCGTTCCGGATGATTGAATTGATCTGCAAGCTTTGTCTGTTTTTTTTGTTTATTTTTACTTTTATGTTTTTCCTGGGCGCGGGCTTCTATTACGGAGCATCAAAAGGCGGCTGGATGCCGGAGCAGGAGATCCACACTGAGAACACGAATCTCTTCCCGTCTGAGTGCGTTATTACGGAAGTATCAAGTGCGGGTGCAAAACAATGAAAGTGGTCCCCAATCTTGCTATGGATAACGGATGGAAACCCTGCTTTCCGGGCGGTGAGGATACACCGAAGTATGACGAATTGATCCTGGCACTCTTTTACAGCCATGAGCCGTGGGGAGACGAGCTTGTCATGGATCTTTTGGTATATATATGCGACAGCAAGACAGGCGGGCGTTACTGGTCGAATACGTTCTGCTGCGACGTTCACCCTCTATGCTGGCACCCGCTGCCGGATCTCCCTGCTTTCATCGCAGGGCCGGAAGAGGACAAGTCGGATTATATTCCCTTCGAAGGGACTGATTGACATGTTTTGCCTTGGAAGGGAGGTGATCCAGGATGGACTTCAGTTTTCATGACATAGAAAAATCTTTTATTGAGGCAATGGAATCATGTGGACTTTCTCCTGCAGCCGGAGAGCAGCTGCGCATGGACGGCCATAAACACAGGATGCGTCTTGCCGGTGACAAGGGGCGTGCGACTTCAGGGGAATACTGCATATATACGGACGAGTCTCCGGCAGGGTGGTTTAAGTCCTACAGGGCCAGCCACGGGGTACCTTATGAGACATGGTCATACAAGTCTGAGACCTTCAGCTCTTTAAGTCCGGATGAACGGAAGGCCTACATTGAAAAAAAGGAAGCTGAGCGTGCCGAGCGTGAACGGCAGGAAGCCATGGAACGGCAGCGAGCTATCCAGATATCCAGGGAGAAGTGGGCGCATGCGACGCCGGCGCATCCGCTGCATAATTACATCATGAAGAAAAAGCTCAGGTCTGCCCATGGATCCAGACTGCTGGGCAACAACCTGGTTATCCCCTACGTCAATTCCGCCGGCGAGGTCCAGACTATACAGACGATATCCGGTACCGGGGAGAAGCTTTTTCAGCTCAATGCCCCTAAAGCTGGTTTTTATAGTGTACTGGACGGAGATCTGGGGGCGCTTACGCCGGAGCCGACAGGCAATACATGGATCTGTGAGGGATGGGCGACGGGCTGCAGTATCCGAGAGGCAACGGGCGATGTTGTTATAGTTGCGGCCGATTGCGGGAATTTGTATCCCGTAGCTAAAAACGTTATGGAGTCCAATCCCTCCTGGAATCTCTGTATTGCAGCAGATAATGATGCGTATAAAGGCCGCGGCAATCCGGGGGTGGCGGCAGCCATTAAAATTTTTGAAGAACTCGGGATCCCTTTTGTAGCTCCGGACTTCACAGAGACTGAGGAACTGTCGGACTGGAACGATTATGCCTGCACAAGGGGCCTGGACGAGACCCGTCGTGAGATGCTTCGCAAGCTGGAGATCATTAAGGATTCGTCGGACTATACTGCCAGGAACGAATATCCGAAGTTTTTCAAAATAAACGACAAAACAGGCAAGCCGCTTGGAGTCAAGGAAAATTTTGAGGTCCTTATGAAATACAACAAATATGACATTAAGTACGACGAAATTAAAAAAGAGATATCCGTAGACATTCCGGGGGCTAAGTTCAGCACGGACCATTCTCTCAATGCCGCACTGGATGGCCCAATAACATCAACATGCGTTGAGTATGGCTTCCCCGTCAGTCTAATGCCGGGCTATGTCAACTGGCTGGCGTCCAAGAATGTCATCAATCCTGTTCAGGACTGGATCAAGTCAAGAAAATGGGACGGCAAAAACAGAATAGCTGAGATATGTTTATTTCTTGAGGTGGAAGACGGTTTTCCTCCATTCCTTCGGGACATACTTGTCCGTCGCTGGCTTGTTTCGGGGGTGGCGGCAGCCTTCGCGGGCGATGGATTCCGTACCAGAGGAACGCTTGTTTTACAGGGCGCTCAGGGAATTGGTAAGACAACATTCTTTAAATCCCTTGCTGGCAACGATAATTGGTTCGCTGAGGGAGTTACGCTGGATCCTTCCGACAAGGACTCTGTTAAAAGATGCATTTCCAACTGGATCATAGAGCTGGGAGAGCTTGAAGCAACATTTAAAAAAGCAGACCTGGCAAAACTTAAATCTTTTCTTACAAGCAGCCGGGATGAGATCCGTCTTCCCTGGGCAAAAAAAATATCTCCGTATCAGCGGCGCTGCATATTCTGCGCCACGGTCAACGATTATCAATTTCTTATTGACCGTACAGGCAACAGCCGATGGTGGGTTATCCCGCTCAAAAAACTGCATCGGATCCCTGCAGACTTCGACACACAGCAGTTATGGGCCGAGGTCTACCAGGAGTATTACCTGTCTTCCGACGAGGACCGGCAGCAGTGGTGGCTCACTTCTGATGAGGATCAGCTGCTTGAGGCTCAAAACAAGCCGTTTGAAATTCTTAATTATGCCGAGAGCCTTATTGAAGACGGACTTGATTGGAGTGTTCCTGAAGATTTCTGGGTGGATATGACTGCAATGCAGGTGCTTGAGGCATGTGGATTAGCTAAAGATAAGCAGAGCAGCGTATTGGCGAGAGCAGGACAGGTATTGAAACGAAAGACCGGTTCAGCTGCGGTAAGGAAAGGCAAGAGCGGCAGCAGGACCTACAGGGTGCCTCCAAAAAAATTTAACGGAATTGTTAATCTATATAACACGTAAAGGCAATAACAGGTACTGTCAGCCTGTTGCTGTCAGCCACGATAAACCAGTCATATCAAAGGTTTATGAAATACATGGCTGACAGCAGAAAATGTACTGTCAGCCTTCGTAAACCCTTGCTATAGCTATATCTGTACCCTCTTGGCTGACAGTACCCCGCTATTTATATATATATTTATAAATAAATTTAATTCTTATTAAAGATAATCAAATATATACAGTTTTACTGTCAGCCTGTCAGCCGAGGTCAATTTATTCAGTAATATCAATGTTTTACACGGCTGACAGTACCGGCTGACAGCAGGCTGACAGCAAAAGCACTGTCAGCAGTGATTCAAAAAAGGAGGTAAGGCAATGAAACGTGGAGAGATTTTACTTGTTGAGGGAGTAATAAGGGATTTTCCTGCAATTAACCGCGACATGCAGGACCGCAAATACTGGCTTGAGATCATGTCCATCTCACCCGGCAGCAACGGAGAACCCAGGGTAGACGGCGGAAGTTCATCTCCTGCACAGGAGCGCTTCCTCAAGGCAATGGATGAACGTTATTACAGGAAGCTGCAGCGGATCGTAGATACTTTTTATCCTGCATATCGTGAACTGACTCCTCCGGAGAGCCGTGTTGTTGCTTTATACTATTGGGACGACATGGAGATCGCAGAGATGACGATCGAACTGGATTTTTCATACAGATATATACAAAGGCTCAAAGCCGCAGCTCTTTATAAACTTAAACGTGTCTGCATGGACATTATTTCCGATGTAGATGCCTGGCGGGAAAGGGAACATAATGAACTCTCTAAAGCAATTCGTTTACTTTACAGCGCATAATTTCCTAACCAATACCATACTAATGAAATATATTCACAATGTACGCCGTTCCCAACACCGTCTAAATCTGTTAAAATCACTATGATCGAACCAATTTACAGATTATTAGGGGAGGGTAAATTATGACCAGCAGAGAGACAGAAGTACTGCAAAGACCCCACGAAAAAAACCTAATATGGATCGGTGAGCCAGGCATCCCAGACAGTGACTGGCTTGTAGCGCCGGCACCAGATTTTGCAAAGGGAGCACGTATTATAAAAATTCTAGAACATCATTTCAACCCAGACATTGGGAACTTTGTGCTTGTAACAATCTTTACGAGCAGCGAAGATGACCGTTATACCGTGGAATATAAGGCATCAGCCGGAGTTAAATATTGCCGTTTCTGCGGGGCTTTTTTAGGAGCAAGTGAATGCGATTGCGGCATAAAAACGGCGAGATCGGTGGATTGGAAACAAGTTGCAGAAGAAATAGACGTTGCAATATTCGACCATGAGCAGTGCGGTCACGATACCGTAGTAGCGTTCATTCCGACCGGTTCCCAATGGTGGGAAGGTTTGATCACCGTAAGGTAAGATGTTATAAGATTTCTAACCACTACAGTTGACCCAAATAACTCAAAAATCATAAAGAGTCGTTCCTCCGAGGGGCGGCTCTATTTTTATGTTCATAATCCAACAAAAGGCGGTGAACCGGATGGCTGAAATCAAAGAAGCTGAGAATGATTTTATCTTAAACGAGATGCAGGAAAGATTCTGCCTGGAGTATGTATCAGATCCCAAGTCCAATGCAAGCGCTGCGGCCGTCCGTGCCGGTTATGCTGCCGGAAGTGCTCGTATTACAGCATCGAGACTGCTAACACGTGCTAACATTAAGGCCAGGATCAGGGAATTGCGCCGTGAAGCCTTAGAAAAATCAGGCTACGACAAAGAAAACATACGCGAAATGATAATGAGACGACTCACAGGGATCGTATCCACCCATGTAACGGACGTGGTACAGATCTCACCTGACCGCACTGATCCAAATAGAGACGAAATTTTAAAAGATCTTGCCGAACTACACGGCGGCCAGAGCATGATCGACTTCGGAGATCTCCTTATAGCTCCGACCTCCGGCATGGGAGAAGAAACTACATCTGCCATTAAGTCCCTAAAAATAAAACAGGCTACAAAAGAAGCGGAATCATGTATTGAGGTAGATCTTCATGATCCAGTCGCAGCAGCAAAGCTTCTTGCGGAAATAACCGGGATTAAGCAGTCAGATGTCCAGGTAAATGTATCCATTGCTGAGCGTCTGGATGAAGCGAGAAAGAGAGTCAGCGATGCAAGAGCCAATAAAGAGTGACGTCGAATATGAAAATGATCTTATAAATGAAATTGCTGGCTTTGCATATGATCCATGGGGATATGCTATTTTTGCATTTCCCTGGGGGAAACCGGGACCGCTTGAAAAATTTGACGGGCCGGACGAATGGCAGAAAGAGATACTGGAAGAGGTTGGCAGGCGTCTCCAGAGCGGGCAAATATCCATAGACGACGCTCTTAACACGGCAATACAGATAGCTGTTTCGAGCGGACATGGAATTGGCAAAACGGCTTTGGTCTGCATAATCATATTTTGGGCAATGTCCACCATGCCGGATACACGGGGCGTAGTTACAGCTAATACACAGACGCAGCTTACAACCAAAACATGGGCCGAGCTTGCGAAGTGGTACTCGATGTGTATTAACAAACACTGGTTTGAGCTCACAGCTACTTCGCTCTTCAGCCGGGATACCGGACACGAAAAGACCTGGCGCATTGACGCGATTCCATGGAGCAAGGAAAAGTCTGAGGCATTCGCCGGGCTGCATAATCAGAATCGCAGGATACTTATTATCTTTGATGAAGCTTCGGCTATACCTCCTATTATCTGGGAAGTAACGGAAGGCGCTCTGACGGATAAGAACACTGAGATCCTCTGGTTCGCATTCGGGAACCCGACCCGCAATGATGGCCGGTTCCATGATTGCTTCTATAAGGATTCCAAATACTGGCACCATAAAAAGATAGATTCACGGACAGCGAAGATGACCAACAAGGAACTGATAGCAGCACAGATCGAACGGTACGGGATCGACAGCGACTTCATCAAGGTCCGTGTACGCGGGGAATTCCCGTCTGCTTCCGTATCACAGTATATCAGCATGGATCTTATCGACGCTGCGAAAGAACGAGCTAAAAGCCTTATCGAATCGGATCTTACGGGACTGCCTCTCATATTCGGTCTGGACGTTGCAAGATTCGGGGATGACAATTCAGTGCTCTGGATCCGGCGCGGAATATATACAAAACGAAAATTCAGCGTCAACGGATACGATACGGTCCGGCTGGCCAATCTCCTTATGCAGCATATGGACCAGGATAAACCTGCAGCGGTATTCATCGACATATCGGGAGGGCTTGGTGCAGGAGTATATGACATTCTTGTCAACCTTGGACGCAGGAAAATATTCCCTGTCAACTTCGGAGAGAAGGCCATAAAGGAAATCGTCTATCCAAACAAGCGCTGCGAAATGTACGGCGAGCTGAAAGAGTGGCTGGTGGACGGAGGCTGCCTTCCCTATAAGGGAGAAGACGCTGAATACATCTCCGAGGATCTTATGGCGATCGATTACTTCTTCAACAATAAATCACAGATAACCCTGGAAAAAAAGGAAGACATTAAAGAGAAGCTGGGCCGGTCTCCGGACGATGCGGATGCGCTGGCTCTTACCTTTGCCATGCCGGTACCGCCGCAGGACGTTATTACATTAAACAGGTCGGTCAGGTCTGCTGATGAATACCGACCGCTGCAGATGAAGTCACGTCAATATAAACCTCTTGGGAGGAAGAGGTGAAATTTATAAATGTATTAAGAAAGGAGGACGAACGCATGTGTTTTAGCACTCCCAAAGTGCCGGACCCGGCACCTATAGCACCTCAGATATCCGAGCCCACTAAATTGAGCGGGGAAGCAGAGACAGGCGCACGAGATGACGCCAGAAAGAAGAAAGCAGCATCGATCGGGAAGAGCCAGACGATCCTTACAGGATCATCAGATCTAGGCATTGCTCCCGGCGAAAAAAAGACGCTGCTGGGTCAATAACATGAGCATGACCGTAGAAAAAGCAACGGCCAGAATCGCTGGACTTAAGGCAGACCGGCTTCTTTATGAGAACAAGTGGAGGGATATAGAGGACTATATATGTCCTGGAACTACTGCATTTTACGAAGACGTGTCCAAAAATATCGATAGTGAGGACGATGCTATCCTCAACTCAGTTCCAAGTGTAGCGCACAGGGTATTAGCTTCCGGCATGCAGGCCGGGCTTACATCTCCGTCGCGTCCATGGTTTAGGCTGGACGTCCCGGACATAAGTCTGGCTGAGTTCCCGCCGGTTCAGACATGGCTCAAAAAGGTCCAGGACATAATGTACCTTATATACACCAAGTCTAATTTTTATGATTCGACGCAGGGCTTATATGGCCAGCTCGGAGGACCCGGCACCGGCGCAATGTCGATATTCCCGGACTTCAATCATGTCATCCGCTGCAGGCCGTACTCTGCCGGAGCCTACTGGATAAGCAACGACTCGTCCGGAAGGGTCGATACCTTTGCCAGGGAATGGCAGATGACTACTTCTCAGATGGTGGAGGAGTTCGGCTATAAAAAGGTATCAGCTGCGGTGCGCAACTCATACGACCGCGGCGATTACTTCATAAAGTGGAAGGTCATGCAGCTTATCGAGCCCAACAGAAGAGTGGAAAAGGGAGCATATGACTGGAGGGGCAAAGCATTTACAGCATATTGGTGGGAAGGTTCAGGTAACTCCAGAGAGTTCCTGCGCATAGGTGGACATGAGATATTCCCGATCCTCTGTCCCAGATGGCAGACGGCAGACAATAAGGTCTATGCGAGATCTCCTGCCTGGACCGCGCTGCCTGACTGCAAAATGCTTATGAAGCTGGAGGAATCCATTAACCTGGGATTCGACCGGACAGTGGATCCGCCGATCATAGCTCCATCGTCGGCCGAGGGCAAAATTGATACGCTGCCCGGAGGAATATCCTACTACGATGAGCAGCAGGGATCCAAGGGGCTCAGATCTTTATACGAGAACATGAACCCGCCGGTACAGGCTCTTGAAGCAAAGGTCGCAAAGATAGAGAACCAGATCAAGACAGTATTTTTCAACGACCTCTTTTTGATGATCTCGACTATGGACCGCTCCGGGGTAACAGCAAGGGAGGTCGCGGCCAAGGAAGGCGAGAAACTGATAATGCTGGGACCGGTTATAGAACGGACCAAGAGCGAGATGCTGGATCCATGCATCGACCTTACCTTCGATATTGCACTAAAGGCCGGGCTTATTCCCCCGCCTCCGGAAGAGCTTGAAGGGATCCCTCTCCAGGTGGATTACATTTCTATTCTTGCTCAGGCTCAGAAGATGATAGGGCTCTCTGCAATGAATGAACTTGTCTCCAATATCGGAAGCCTTATCAGCATCGGCAAGACTGAAGTGATAGACAAGCTGGACGCGGATCAGTATATCGATGAGGCTGCAAGGATGTTGGGGATAGCTCCCGGAATAATTGTATCGGACGAAGAGGTTGCTAAGATACGCCAGGTAAAAGCGCAGCAGGCAGCACAGCAGCAGGCACTGGCGCAGGGGCAGGCAATGGCCGATGGGGCCAAGTCTCTGTCTGAGACTCCTGTAGGAGACAAAAACGCGCTTGAGGCACTTATGGACATGTCCGGTGGTGGTCTCATGTGAGCAGATTAAGCAAGGAAGCTGAGCAGGAGAAGCGGCTTGATGCAGAAAAGCTTGAACGGGAGGTATTCCTTAATGATGTAAGGCATGTCTTAAGTTCAGTCCAGGGCCGCCGGTTCGTCTGGTGGATACTGGACATGGCGGGGGTCTACCGCACTAGCTTCACCGGCAACAGTACGACATTCTTCAATGAGGGCGCAAGGAATATAGGGCTTCGGGTACTGGCATACGTTATGGACGCTAAACCGGAAGCCTTTTTATTGATGCAGCAGGAGGATAAAAAACGAAAGGAGAGAAAAGCAAATGGCAATGGCAGATGACGATAACCGCACTCCCGGACAGGGAGAAAACACCGATCCCGGAGTGAAAGAGCAGCTGCAGAACGATGCGGATAAGACGAAGGATCCTAAAGCAGCAGAGGGCCAAGGGGCCGAAGGTCACGATAATAAGGACGCAGTAAAAGATCAGGAGGACGGGAAAGCTGAGGATAAGGCGAAGGCCGGTGACGATAATGCTGACGGCAAGGCTCCGGAAGCGTACGAAAAATTCTCCCTACCGGAGGGTTATGAGTACGACGAGAAGCTTGCGGGCGAATTCGGCGGCGTAGCCAAGGAACTCGGACTGTCCCAAGACAAGGCGCAAAAACTTGTCGACCATTATATCCAGCTGACCCAGAAGGCGATCCAGGTCCACAACGAGAGATCCGCTCAGATCTCAGAAGAGTGGAAGCAATCAGCCGAGACCGATAAGGAATATGGCGGCGCAAAGTTCAGCGAGAATATCGCTCTTGCTAAGAAGGCCCTGGATTCCTTCGGGACTCCGGAGCTTACAAAACATCTTAACGAGAGCGGTCTGGGGAACCACCCAGAGTTGATCAGATTTTGCTGGAAGGTGGGAAAGCTGCTGGACGATGACCATCAGCCGGATGACCAGTCCGGCAATTTTAAAGATCCAAATAAAAAATTGACCGAGGAAGAGGTTGCAAAGCTTCTCTTCGGCGGCGAAAAAAAATAAGGAGGTATTGTAAATGTCTACAATCAGCTTTAACTATCAGACACTGCACGACCTTGCCACACAGACCGACGGATCCGGGAGACTGATCCCTATCGTCGAGATGATGAGCCAGGTCAACGCAATAATCGACGATCTCCCAATGATCAAATGCAACAGCGGCCTGTACCACAAGGCTGCGATCCGCGCGGGGCTTCCCAGCGGGACGCTGCGTAAACTCTACGGCGGAGTCATGCCGGAAAAATCGCTTAAGATACCTGTCGTTGATACGACCTGTATGCTTGAGGCCTACAGCGAGGTCGACTGTGCAGAAGCCAAGCGCTCAGGATCACCGGACAAGTTCCGTCTCCGCGAGGCCAAGGCTTTCATTGAGGGGCTTTCACAGTCAATGGCTGACATCATCTTTTACGGAGATGTCGATGCTAAGCCGGAGGGCATAAACGGCCTGGGTATCCGTTACAACAAGCACCAGGCTACCGATAAGACCAAATCGACATACAATGTCCTCAGCGGTGCCGGCGCCAATTCGGACAACACGTCGATATGGCTCATCAACTGGGGCGAGGACTTTGTGACGGGGCTCTATCCGACCGGAGGCAGCACTTCGATAGGCGTAGAGCACGAGCCTCTGGGCAAGGTCACTAAGGTCAACAGCGACAATTCCATGTATGAGGTATTCCGTGATCACTTCCTTACCGAGTTCGGCATCCACGTAGCCGACTGGCGCAGGGTAGTAAGGATCGCGAACCTTAAGACCGCGAACTTCGGCGGATCCTCAGCTCCCGACATCGTTGGGCTTATGCGCAAGGCAACTTACCGCATTCCCGGCGGCGCATCGAGCAATGTAACAGGCAAGCTCGCATGGTACATGAACGCAGATGCCAAGGAAGAGCTGGAGCGCCAGTATTTCAATCTTACGAACATGAACCTCACGAAGGAAGACGCAGACGGCCGTCCGATAACTATGTTCCGTGGGGTACCGGTGAAACAGGTCGACCAGATCCGCAACGACGAGAAAAAAGTCGACGCCGATTCCTAGACCCCGGACAGAAAAGGAGGAACAGACAATGATTATTGAGAACAACATGCTGAGTGCAGCACAGCCGGTAACAGTATCTGCAGCGTCTGCTAACGTGTTTGACCTGGGCAAGAGCGGGCTGAGAATCGGAAATCCCCTCTTTGTCTGCAGCCGCGTACATACAACTGCGACAGCGGACGAGGATGCCACAGTAACGATCGCTCTTCAGACCAGTGATGACGTTACTTTTTCGGAAAATGTAGAGACCCTCTATACCACTTCGGCAATAGGAAAAGCTGCTCTTGTGGCTGACAGCCATGTATTTATGCTCGACATCGGAGCAATGAAGCTCAAGAGGCATATCCGCGGATACTATACCGTCGCGACAGGACCTCTCACCGCCGGTAAGTTCGATCTTTATCTTTCCGGCGCGATAGACATGCACTAATCATACCGAAGAGGGCCGGATCTCCGGTCCTCTTCTTTCGGCTTTATACATTTTTAAATTATTTAATTTCCCGGGTCAAAAAGGAGGATTTCAAATGCTGAGTGTCATTGACATCTGCAATAAGGCGCTCTCTCTGATCAACATATCAAGCATCAGCGATCTGGCAGAGGCCAGCGCTCAGGCTCGTGCATGCAGCTTCCACTATGAAATAAGCAGGGATTCCCTGCTGAGGGAGCATCCCTGGGGATTTGCCAGGACTTTTTCGACTCTTGCTCAGACAGGCAGCTCTCATCCTCATTGGGACTACGTCTATGCGCTGCCTCCGGAGTATCTGTACGGCATAAACATTTTCCCGGCGGACAACAACACCGTGCCGTCTTCCGGTGAGATATTTCAGGAAGACGTGCCTGAACAATTCTTGATCGAGGCTGCGTACAGATATGAACTGGCCAACATGGAGGGCGGCAGGGTCATTCTGTCAAACGTTCCTAATGCGATGATGGAATATATCAAGAGGATCACGGACGTGACTTTGTTCGATGCGACATTTGTCGATACATTGACTTATAAGCTTGCTTCCGACATGGCGATGCCGCTGACAGGCGATTCAAGGCTGTCTGCATACTACAATGAAAGATTTGTACAGGCGCTGCAGCATGCAAAGGTCCTTTCTGCCAATGAAAGCAAACATGCGCCGTTGCCGTCCAGGAGAATATCCAGTTTCACGAGGGCAAGACGATGAGCCTTTACGGGATTCTTCCGTCCTTTGCCGGAGGCGAACTCTCCGAGGCAATGTATGGCCGTGTCGACATGGCCAAATACTCGGTCGGGCTTGCCCAGGCTCTTAATTCATTCATCCACGCATACGGCGGAGTATCGAACAGATCCGGGACAGAATATATCGCCGGCGTCAAGGATCACGCTAAAAAAGTGCGGCTCGTGCCATTCCAGTTCTCTACGGAACAGGCTTATATCCTGGAGTTCGGACACAATTACATAAGGGTCTACAAGGACGGCTACCAGGTGGTGGATGCAGGAGATCCGGTGGAGATAGCTACGTCTTACACCGAGGACATGCTGGACGGGCTCTCCTTCGTCCAGTCTGCCGACGTCCTCTTCATCTGCCACTCTGATATAAGGCCTAAAATGCTCTCGAGGTACAGCCATACGAGCTGGACCTTGACAGATTTCAACTTCGCGAACGGGCCCTTTATGGACGTCAACACCGGCGACAATACGATAACTCCCTCCGGAGTGACAGGTGACATCACTCTGACTGCAGCCAATGACCTTTTTGCTGCGGGCGACATAGGGTCACTGATCAAGATCGGAGCTAATGTGGCAGGAATTTCCTCAGTCGGGATACCGAACCCTTCTGCATGGGACGAGACGGCAGAGTACAACATAAACGACTTTGTCACGTATAGCGGCAAGATGTGGCGATGCCTTGCTCATATAAATGCAGGAACGGTAGTGGATCCGAATACACCTCCGGCGGCAGGGACTACATGGGAAATATCAAGCTCAACTATCAATATAGAAGTTACTGCCTTTAAGTCCTGGTACCTTGAGACTACGGGATACTGGCGCGGGACCATTGCGCTGGAGCGATACGATGAGGATTCTGCCTCCTGGAAACAGGTAAGGACATATGCCTCTGCCGCATCGGCAGATACATCAGACAGCATAGGCGCAAAGAATTACAACGACAGCGGCAGCGTAGTAAGCCCCACTAAATTCAGAATAACCAGCAGCAGCTTCAGCCAGGTCCAGCCGGGAGAGTACCCAACATCCAAGGGATATGTCTCGCTGATCGCGACGGGCGGAGAGTTTTACGGTATCGCCAAGATCACGGCAGTGACCGATACCAAAACCGCATCTGCGACAGTACCGGCCAAGAAGCGACTGCCGGAAGCCGCTGCGACGAAGCTGTGGGCTAAGGGTGCATGGAGCACTGCCAATGGATGGCCGATGTCTGTCGGATTCTTTAATCAGCGGATGGTTTTTGGTGGAACAAGGACCCAGCCTCAGACATTGTGGTTCTCCAAGCCGGACGCATATACAGACTTTGAGACGACGATACCGACGGCCGACGATGATTCTATCGTCATTACCCTGGCGGCAAATGATGTCAATACGATAAGGCATATCATCGGGCTGGGAGATCTGGTCGTATTCACCGCCAATTCTGCATGGATGGTCTCTCCGGGGCAGAACCCCTTTACTCCGTCGAATGCCCCTGCCAGAGTGCAGGAGTATAACGGGTCTGCAGCAGTCCCGCCGGTAGTGGTCGGCAATATAGTCCTCTATCTGCAGGAGAAGTGCAAGTCAGTACGCAATTTGGGTTATGTGCTGGAATCTGACGGCTACAGGGGCACGGATGTATCGCTGCTGGCCGGACATTTGTTTGAGGATCATACGGTCAAGGCGATGGCGCTGCAGCGTTCTCCATATTCGATACTCTGGTGTGTCCGCGATGATGGGATCCTCCTCGGTCTTACATATCTTCCTGAACATGAAGTCATGGCATGGCACAGGCATGTTACCGACGGAGAGTTTGAATCAGTTGCTGTGATCTCCGGCGATGGGCAGGACGATGTCTATTTCGTGGTCAAGAGGACCATAAACGGGGCTACAAAACGGTACGTAGAGATGCTTTCTCACAGGCTCCCGGAGAACGATCCGAAGCAGGCGGTATTCCTTGACTCTTCACTCTCATACCACGGCGTGGATCCCATACAAGGCATTACAGGGATGGAACACCTGGAGGGCAAGACCGTGAACGCGCTGGCTGACGGATTTGTTGTCAAGGGGCTGAAAATAGTAAGCGGCGGCGTACAGCTGCCGGACCCTGCAAGAGATATCTGCATAGGGCTTCCGTATAAATCCGCGGTAAAGACCCTAAGGATTGAGATAGGGACCAAAAACGGAACATTACAGGGAAGGTATAAGGCAATAAACAAGATCATCATACGGATGGAAAAGACATTGGGCGGGAAGATAGGAGTCGACGACGAGGGGCCGCTTGACGAGCCGAAGTTCAGAAGCAATGAGCCATATGGAGTGAATACGAGACTTAAGACCGGGGATGTAGAGATGGTATTTCCCTCCGGCTACAACAAAGACGGCCAGATCTATTTCGTCCAGGATGATCCGCTGCCGTTTACGATACAGGCTCTTATACCGAATGTTACGGTAGGTGGGTAATGTGGGCAAGACAATATATATGGATAATGAGTGGACCGTCGAGAAGTGCTCTTTAAATGATCTAGTGCGGATCGCTGACGACATAAGGCCGGAGGACCTTGAGGAGCTCCGGGCTGCCTCTGACAGGCATATCCTGGATGCCCTTATCTCCTGCATGGAAGATTCATACTTTTCACTGACGGTAAAAAAGAACGGGATGCCGCTCATGGTCTTCGGCGTTGCCCCATATTCACTGCTCTGCGATGAGACATGCTGCTGGGCCGTTGCGACTAAAAAGCTCAAATTTTCAGGGAGCAAATTCCTTCGCTACAGCAGGAACATTGTTGCTGCTGTCAACAGAATATATCCGGTCATGAGCAATTATGTAGGGGACTGGAACCACAATGCGCTGCGCTGGCTGAGATGGTGCGGTTTTACCGTCGCTCCGGCCCGGCGCATTGGATTACATGGAGAAATGATGCATCGCGTAGAACGGAGGGATCAATAGATGTGCACACTTGCAATGGCACTATCGGGACTGGGGTCCGCGGTATCTGTAATGGGAGCTATCCAGCAGGGAAATGCTGCAGCCGCTCAGGCGGAATACTCTGCCAAGGTTGCCAGGCAGAATGCCGAGATCGAACAACGAAGGGCCGATGACGCTTCAGAACGCGGCCGGCTCGAGAGCGAGAAGATGAAGGAAAAAGGCCGGCAGTTCTCAGGAGCACAAAAGGCCGCGCTTGCCTCCCAGGGCACAAGGATGGATACGGGATCCCCGCTTGCGATACAGGTCGATACTGCCGGGATCGTGGCAGCGGATGATGCGACTCTGAGATATAACTCAATGCTTGAGCGCAGCGGCTTTCTGTCCAACGCTGCCCAGGCGGAGACAAGGGCAAGGGGCTCTGAATTTGAAAGCAGCCTGGCAAAGCAGGCCTCATTTTACAATGCGGGAAGCACTCTGCTTACAGGCGCATCATCACTTGCTAAGCAATGGGATTTCTGGAAGAACGGTTATTAGCTGGGAGGTGTGAGGATGCCTATCGTACCAAGGGCACAAAAACAGGTCAGTGCCAACGCGCTGCCGGATACACGCCAGGATGAACGGGCTCCGGGCGGGAGAGGAATGGAGATGCTCGCCAATGCTCAGGTAAATCTGGGCCAGACCATACGGCGCGAAGCTCTGGCGTTCGGCGAGATCGCAATAAAGAAACAGCAGGAAGTAGACAGGTTGGAACTGGGGAAGATAAAGGCCGAGTGGGACTCCTATGTTGGGACCGTTCTGAACGAAGAGGAGCGCGATCCCGACTATGAGGGCATGAACGACCGAATTAACAAGAGGATCAACGAATACAATGAAAACCTTAAGAAGAACGTCAACAGCAGGCTTTCTAAATATGTAGACAACATGATCTCGTATAATACGTCGGCCCTCACACCGAAGTTCCAGGAGATTTATCTCAAGAAACAGGATGACCGCGTGCTCTCCAATGCCATTACTGCAAGCAAACAGTTTGAGGAGAACGGCGATTATGAGAGCGCGATGGGTGTATGGGACGGAGTCACGGGGATGAGCGAAGCAAAGCGGACTGAGATAAAAATGGAAATAGATGGTCGGCAGAAAAAGGCAGCTCTATATTCCAAAGTTAAAGAGCTTTATTCCTCTGTCGGGGGAGATTACACCAAGGCCGCAAACCATATATCGGAGAATATTCCCGAAAACGAACAGAAACAGTTCCGTACAGAGTTCGCATCATATTGGACAGAGATGAACAAGATCAACGAAACAAAATACAAAGATACCAACGACAAACTGTCAGCCATTTATCTCAGCCAAAATAATTTAAGCGGAGTCGATCTTAAAGCTCTTGTTAAAAGAGGAGAACTTGATGCGGATAGTGCTATAAAGTGGAGCAATATTATCGAATCTGACAGGGACAGAGCTTTAGCAAGGATGGAACGTGACGCTGCGCGGGCTGATCGCCTTGAAGAGAGAAAATTCAGGGAAGAATATAAGCATGCCGTGCCGCTGGACAAAGAATTTATGGAGTACGAACACTATTACGGGATGCCTAAAAATGTCCTGAACAAAAACTATCTTGAGGCTTCGGGAATGGCGGCAAAAGGCGAACTGTCCCTTATGGATATCGCGACACTCGTGAACACAGGCCAGATAATAAGGACTCACGCAGCCATGCTTGAGGACACAGTAAAGGGTCATGCATCCCAGAAAGAAAAAATATACAGCGGAGCGCTATCTGACGGGAGAAGTTATATAAACAGCCTGATTAATAAGCTGGAGATATCAGAGGCAATTAAAAATGAGATCAGGGTCAGATATGACTACGAAACGACCTATAACAGTTACAAACCTGAAGATCTCACCGGGGTGGCCGCTAGAGTCATAAAGGAAAGGCTGAGCCAGGACGACATCAAGAAAAAAAGACTTTTCATCTTCGACACGGATGTAAATGATCTACTGAAAGATGATCTTGATGAAGTTGCCGGAGTAGTTCCGCCGAAAGATACTGAAAATGCGACCACAAGCAAAACAAAGATCCCTGCTCAGCCCAGGCAGGACGAACTTGAAAAGATACTCGGGCTTACTGAATAGAGGCGGCCGCACAACACAAGAAAACGAAGCGAAAAACGCTTCGTTTTCTCTTTTATTGGGAGATAAGAACCAGGCGGGGTGACACTTTCCGCATCTCCTAACCTCTTTCGAGGGGCGACGGCTGCCAGTTCCGTCCTCAGGGTTCTTATTGGTGCCTTAATTTATATGTACATATTATACATACACTTCGTGTATATATTAGCCTTTATTGCCTTGTTGTCAAGGGTAGGTTATAAGACCTTTTTGAGCTGCCCGGTTTTTATAAAGTTATTCACGCGTTTTGAGTTGAGGACATATATGGAACGCACAAACATTATCCCGTTTGCTGAGCCTCTTACAGCGACTTTCACAAAGTCACCGTTCAAGGGATTTTGTCGCACAAATTCGATGGATCCGTCATTTAAATTTATTCCTACATACTCAGGGGATGAAATTATATGCGGGATTTCTTGGGCATATATGGTGTATGCCCCCAGATGTTTTGATGTCATATGCGCTATATTGCTCGGGCTGAGCCAAATCTCGGTTCCCGCAGGGCAGGACAGGGAAAGCAGCGTGATTATCTTAAGCGAAAGTTTTCCTTGAATAGAATTTCCCTGCATCCATATCATCTCCGCTGTGGATTATATCACCATAGTGTCATCTTTTTATTTTGACGAAAGTATTACCTAAGGAGGGATTTCAATGGTATTTCGGCTAAATGAACGAAGCCGTATCAATGAAGACTATTACAGACCCAATGAGCGCGGCCGCGACAACGTTGGAACAGATTTGAATACTGCTGCCGAACCGGTTGCCTCTGCGGCAGACGTATCCTTTGCCGGGGTTGTGGATGAAGATCTCCTTTCGTTGTCTTATCCTGCCTTAGCACCGCGTATTAACGAGGCGCGAAGCAAAGGGTTCAGCGATGATGAAATCGAAAAAACGTTGACAGACAGAAGAGAAACCGCGCTTGCAAGCGGTTTTGACGAAAACGAGATAAATTCTGTCCTGGGCATAACACGTGAAACGCGCATGAAATACATCAAGACAGTGCTTGCAGGCAGGGAAGAGCTGGATGCTGTAATGCTTGGCATGTCTCCCGATGAGCTGACTGCTTCATATGAGCAGGCAAGAAAAGCTGGAGTTCCGAGATCTGCGGCTGATGCCTTCACTTCGAGACAGAGAATGTCCCATGAATCCAATGTCTCTCTCTTGTCCGACTACGTGGATATAGCTGAAGAACGCCAGAAGAACGGCAAAACGTACGATCGTGGCAAATACTCACTGGACATACTCAATAAAGATACCGGGCCGCGCTTTGAATGGAACAGGACGCTCAACGAAGCAGTTTCTTCCGGCACGAATAATACTTACAAAAGGACCCTGGGTGGAATGACAATAGGCTTTCTGTCCTCAACTGAAGGGATAGTAAAGGGCGGGGCATACCTTGCGCATGTATTAGGCTGGCAGGAGGGATTTGACTCAGCAGCCAATTTTGCAGATCTAATAGCGGATGGGACTGATGAGTTTGCAGCCCTCAATTATAAAGGGATAAACCAGAACCTTTGGGATGCCGCGATGCAGGGGATTGGATCTCAGGCTGCATTCCTTATCCCGGGGATCTTTGCACGCAGCCTTATGATTGCCGGGCAGGGGGCAAAGGCCCTTACCGTTGGGAAAAGGTTTATAGGGACGCTTGCCAACCTGACTGGCGCGGCTATCTCTGGAACGACGGAATCTCTTTCCGAAGCCGGCATGGTCTACGAGGAGGTTTTAAAGAGAACGGGAGACGAGTCTGCGGCTGCAACAGGCGCAGCCTGGACATTCTGGCTCAACATGCCGTCGAATTTCCTTTCTGACAAGCTGGCGTTCTTTGGCGATGACACTATTCTTACAGGATGGATCCCCAAACTTGCAACGGCCTCTCCCAGAATGCAGAACGTGCTTTACCGTTTTGCCAAAGGGTTAGCAGGAGCAGCTTCAGAGGGGACTCAGGAGACTTTTCAGGGTGTAGTTTCAGAGCATTTTGGGAAGGGAACGGAATGGGCGAACATTGATCTTTCGGAAATAGCATTTGAGCAGGGGATCCCGGGAGCAATAGTAGGAGCAGTGTTCGGAGCAGGGATGGCACGCGGAACTTTCAGAGAAGCAGCAGCCAGAGTAGAAACTGAACGAAAAGCGCGGGAGTTCCAGCAGAGGCTAAAGGATGTCAGCGGCATCATGAGTGGAGTAAGGGAGCAGCTGACAAACACTTCATATGACGAAGCTACAAAGACGATGTTTGCGGGGATATGGGCGGCACGTGCGAGCGCTGCGGCAAAACAGCAAGGCATCACGCCAATGGAATGGTGGCAAAACAGGAAGCTTACAGTGGAGGAGATCGCCGGTCCTGATGTGGATGCGGAAGCAGGCGCCCTGAATCAAAACAGTTTCCAGAAAAAAAACATGAAAGAGACAATAGCAGAGTGGGGCAGAACAGTAGACGACATATTGTCTGTTCCCAGCTCCCGATACAGTCGCAGTCTTGCTAAGATAATGGACTCTCCTTTGGTGTTTTCTCTTGTCGGCGGGGATTATGCGGATGTTACCGGGAAAAAACTTGGAGTATATATAAACGAGAGTAAACTGCCCTTAATAATAAAAGATCATCCTAATATCAACGCAAAGGTTTTGAAAAATATACCTAGGGCTATGGCTGATCCAATAGCAGTTTTCAGTTCAAACGAAGGAACCCCGGGCGAAAGCGTTGTATTTATGTTGGACATTAAAGACAGCTCAGGTTCAAGCGTAATAGCATCGTTATGGTTTAACAGATACGAGCATGGGTTTGAGTTCAATAAAGTTTCAAGCGTATACGGGAAAGATGATATTAAAAACGGGAAGACAGTCCCCAGGGATGACTGGTTCAAAGAACAGACCGATAAACAAAGGATGCTGTATGTGAACAAAAAAAAGGCCTCCCGTTGGGCAGGGCAAACCGGGCTACAATTTCTGCCCGTGGACCTCCAAGGGAAACCTCTCATTAAAGACAGTTTACCTACAGAGAAGGACCTTGTCAAGCTGAGGCGCGAAAATCCTACGTATTACCAGCCTGTAAATCAAAGCATGGAGGAAATCGCCGAACCGGACACGGATGTCGCGGCTGATCTTGAGGCAAGATATGATGCTGCTATAGAGAGAAACAACATGGAAGAGGCGCAGAAGATAGTTACTGCTTATGCTGCCTTAAATGGTTATACCCAAGAAAACGGATACAGGAGCACTCACGTGGCACCTTATAACGACCCTGACGGATATAGTCAAAATATTGTCAGACTGGCTGAGAATGACGGGGAGCTCGCGCCGACTGATTATTTTGACCATCCTAAACATTACATAAATATGAATGAAGAATATTCGCCGGAATCTCTTCGGATAATTAAAAGTGCGCTTGAAGAGACCAGAAAATTTAACCATGGTAAAAGAAAAAAAGAGCCGGAAATATGGGTTTACCGTGCAGTAAATAAAGTAACAGAAGAGGGCAGTCCAAGAAATGCCGACTGGGTCTCTCCATCTAAGGCATACACAGAAAAGCACGGAGATAGGGTTTTCAACGGCAAGTACAAGATCCAGAAGATCAAGGCTAAGGTTTCTGAGCTTTACTGGGATGCCAACGATATCAATGAATGGGGGTATGACGACGGCAGCAATTATGCATACAAGAATACCGAGAACAACAGGAAGCTGTTTGATGCCGTGGTCCGTGATGATCAGGGAAACATAGTCCCGCTGTCTCAGAGATTCCAGGACAAGAAAGCAGAGACGTATTATCAGACTAAGCGCGGCGCTGTGACCTTTAATAATGGATCTTCGCTGATACAGCTTTTTCAGAGCCATAACAGGAGCACATTCCTCCACGAAAGCGGGCATATTTTCCTTAAGGATTTTTCGGATTTTATCTCCACGGGAAAAGCTTCAGCTCAGGATCTGAACGACTGGCAGACATTCCTTGACTGGAGCGGAGTCAAGTCCTGGGAAAACGCTACAGACGAAGAGTATATACGTGCTCATGAGATGTTTGCCAGGGGAATGGAGATGTATTTCTGGGAGGGCAAAGCTCCGTCTCCCGGACTTGCACGCCTGTTCAGGCAGTTTTCCCTATGGCTGCGGGAGATATACAGAGGAGCGGAAGATTTTAATGTAAACATGACTCCGGAAGTACGTTCCATGTTTGATCACCTTTTTGGAATGGACGAGGCCGGAGAAGCTGTTGTGATGAGAGAAACCGGAGATATCGAAATATTTGAGCAGTCCGGACAGGGATCAAATACAGCACAGACAGGGGATATCCCTCAGAACACAGAAGATATACGTTCCCTTTCTTCTTCTGACACCGAGGGAGCGACCGCTGAAGAGATACTAATGGACAGGGCCCTTGAGGGTGATGAAGCTGCGCTTTCCGACCCTTTTCTCAATCCGGACAGGGAGCAGTCCCAGGTTTCCGAAGGGGAAGAAAGATTTAAAGCCGAAGTAGAAGCTTTTTCGGATTTTTCCCGCGACATCCTAGCAAACGGCGGATTGCTTTATGACGGGATAAAAGAGGCAAAAAGGCTGAACAAGGCTGGTAAGAGACAGACAAATCTTGGAGTAAGAGAACTTGAAGGAATAAAGGAAATCTTCGGCCCCGAAAAGGCGCGCGATATATATATCGCGGCGCAGCATTTGTTCAGGACAGGCGCTCCTGCCGTATCTGAAATTGCTGCACGAATGGGTATAAGTATAGAAGACATTGCAAACCGGATACTTAAGAGACCTGTCCAGTTTGAGTTTGAAAAGTTTTATCCGTTGGTCTACGTGAACATAGACTCATATTCATGGCTTGTACACCGAATGGGGTCAGAGAGGGCATCGGAATATTTCAGTAAAAGGGCCGCACTGCTGCAGGACCTTATGGAATCGTATGACAAAGATCTGAGCAGAGCTCAGTCAAACAAATATAAAATCGATACGGAAACTTATTCGTATCTCAAAGGGCAGGCACAAAACGAACTTGCTTTTATAGAGAAGATAGCACTTCCTAAAATAGCGGATGAGATAAGATCTGACAGAGGTGTATATGCACCGGTGGAAGACGTACTTAACTGGAAGGAGTTCACAAAATATGCGGCAAGACAGGAGAGGGAGATTTCCAGGATTGAGCTTCTACCCGAAAATACAAAAATAAGGGATCTTGTAGCCGAACGGGCCCAGACCAAGCGAAACCTCAGCCTTATGAAAGTTATTCAGCGAGAATCCTTCAAAGCAGGGTCGAAAAGCGCGGCCATGTTCATGCGTCAGAAGCAGAAAAGCTTTGAAGACGAGCTGCGCGAACGGGCCGAGATCCGCGGAAAGGTGCAAAGCCTTTTGTGGCGCATAAATCATTCTTCGGGCGGGAACCTCCGCTGTGACGCTAAACAGGAGATAGTTGACATCCTGGAAGGATACAACCTTGACCGAGGCGGATATTTTCAGGTTCCAGGCGATAATCTCAGTAAGTTTAATACAAAACTGCTGGCGGTAAGGGATGCCGAACTTGCCGAGCTCAACGATTACCTTGCGATGAGTGAAGAGGAACAGGCCAAAAAGATGGCAGGATTAGGGAGCGATTTTAGTCTTGATACTCTGAATCTGGATCAGGATCTTGCAGAGCTCAGCAAGACCATGCTTTGTGAAATGACCCTTGAGGACCTGGAAGAACTAGAAAAGCGCGTGAGTGAAATAAAGAAACGCGGTGAGGCAGACTATGCACAGTGGAAGAGCGAACAGGAGGAGGAACTTAAGGTCAGGTGGAAAGACCCGCTTATTGAGGCGATGAGCGAAAAGGTAGGGAGTGAAGCGATCGGTAATCGTCCGGACGGGGTAATTTTACCGGGCCGCACTAAACGTGGCATGCAGGTGGGCAAAATTACCAAGGCACTTATAAACACTCTCAATCCATCTCGCGTATTGGATCATATGGACGGGCACGCGGATTTTAAAGGGGTATGGCACACACTCTTTAAGCGTGGCGCCGACAATGCCGAAAATTCATTCTTAAACAACAAGAACAGGCGGCTCAAAAACCTGGAGAATATCATGGCGGCCCATGGGATAACTGAAGACACTTTACGGGAAGTAAGGCTGAATTTTACCGGAGCCGACGGGAATGAAGTTGTCTTTAGTCTCGATGACTGCCTCTTCATTTATGCCGGCTGGCACAACAGGTTCACAAAAGATGCACTGAAATATGGGAACCATATATCAGACAGCATGGCGAAGAGCATTTTCGCGTCACTGACTGACACGGAGAAAAATTTTGCCGCGGCAGTGTGCAAGGAAACATCGGACGAATTCAGACGTTACCAGGACGTAATGCAAGATGTTTACAACATAAGCGTAACCAACGAGCCATGGTACACAAGAATGTACAGGGCCCAGTGGACAGATGCAGGCGGCGAAATCATTGATGAAGGGATAAAGGGCATATTAAAAGACACAGCACGTCAGTTCGGGCTTAGAAAGTTATACGCCGACAGAGGATCGAGCTATTCAAGAAAGATCATTCCGATGGCATATCAGGAGCCTATTTCAATTGGCATTATGAAAGTCTGGAGCCGTTCAATGATGGAGCATGAACATCTTACTGCCTACGGCAAACTGGTTCGCCAGATGCATTCCGTGATAGGCGAGAAGACCGATTATTCGGGGACTGTCCCGATAGTGGGAATGAAGGAGGCGATTATAGACATCTACGGAACGGAAGCATCAGAATTTCTCCTGGATTATGTCAACATTCTGGGCAATCCCGATTTTTATAAGTCCTACAAGCTTTTGGACAAGTCCTTCAGGGCATTGCGTGCGAATCTTGGAATAGCTTACCTTTGGAACAATATTTCCAGCATCGCGAAGCAGCCGACAGCTCTTGCCTATTATCTTCCGGATGCGGGGATCAACAACATTCTGAGCTCTATGGCGGAATTTGTTGCAGCGCCGCAAGAGACCATGGAAAAGGTCTGGGCTATGGATCCGCAGGTAAAGGAGCAGCAGATAAACATGTTCCTTGAAATGCTGAAAAAGAGCGAGACGCAAAGCGAAAGACAGTTGAAGCTGAAGAAGTTCGCGGAGAGCGGGTTCAAGCTTATGGAATGGACGGACATGGTGACCCGTGTGATAGGATGGAACGCTGTCTACAAGAAGGAACTGGCAGATGGCAAGTCTCAGGAGGATGCAGCCTACAGGGCACAGTTAGTTACGCTTAACACTCAGAATGCAGTCCACCCGAAGGAACTGCCCCGTTATATGAAGACCGGGAATGAATTTATGAATCTGGCTTTGCAGTTTACCAATCAGGCCAACAAGATATTTGGCGTAATGGCTCATGACCTGTACGGAGACATAAAAAAAGGAAGGGTGCACCACGGATTTGCAACGCTAATGGGACTGCTCTTGGCCGCGCTCTTTATGTCCTGGATAGAAAAGGGGAGAGTTCCTACGACCGGTGAAGAGTTTGTAAAAGATATCGTGGTTGAAAAATCACTCGGAAATATCCCTTTCATCGGGGCAGGGTTTATTGCGGCATCGACAAAATTTCAGGGAGGAGCGACACCCCTTGATACGATCGCCGGAGAGATTTACCGAGCTGGCAAAGGGTTATCCGAAGGTGATTATGAAGACGCCATCCTTGGAGTGTACACAGGCTATTCGATGGCTTACGGCGGGTTGCCCGTGACAGCAGTAAAGAGGACGTTAAGGTTTGCAAGAACAGGAAAACTTTCAGACCTGACAGGTTTAATGAGAGAAACAGGAAAGAAAAAAAGAAATGTCATCCCTTAAGCGGATCCTGGGAGGGGGATTCAGACCAAAGAAATAGCACCGGAAACAATTACAGCGGGGGGCATCCGGATATCCGGGTGTCCCCTTTGACGTGAAAGGAGGAAGAGCATGACTGTCTCTAGCGCAATAAACAAACATATTTACCAGGGCAACGGCGTCAACAGGATATGGCCTTACTCGTTCAAGCTGGAAGACTCGGAACACCTGCACGTATTCCTGTCGGGGCCGGATCGCTTCCCGGAGGAGATAACGGCAGGATTCTTAATCGATACCGGAAACAGGACTGTGACATATCCTGTCGAGGAGGATAATCCGGCTGCAGAGCTGCCGGTCCTGGAAGAGGGAGAATTTATAATCCTGCTGCGCAAGGTACCTTATCTGCAGCAGCTGGACCTGGAAAATCAGGGAGCTTTTCATGCGGAGAGGCTTGAAAATGAGTTTGACCTCATGTGCATGATGATCCAGCAGCTGGCCGAAACTGCAAACAGGGCCGTATGTGCGCCGATCGACGACAGTTATTCCCCGGACGAGCTCACGGAACAGGTCATCGAGACATACAAGAGGTATCCGGAGATCCTGGCCGCACATGCCGAGACGCTGCATGCACGGGACCTGACGGTCGCTGCACGGGCCCAGACGAATGAGTATAAGGACATTGCCCTGGCGGCAGCTTCCTCCGCAAATACAGCTAAAGAAGACGCCATAGAAGCCAAAGATCTTACCCTTGCAGCGGCGCAGGTAACAGCATGGAACTCCGGCATGACATACAGCTTCCCGGATCTTGTCGCACGTCCGGACGGTCATACTTATCGCTGTCTTGGAGAAGGTGTAACAGGACTTCCTGTCCCGGAAAGCTCAGCTCAGTGGGCCTGCATAACAACCTTTGTGTCAATGGATGTAGAAAATGCGTGGATAGACGGTCTGGGATTCGGCGATATCAATCCCAGTGATTTTTTTGGAGACGGGGGGACATTCTGATGTTGCTATTAAGGTTCATTTTTGCAGTCATCATCTGTGCCATCTCCCATGAACTTGGTCACTGGATAGTTGCTAAATATTATGGCTATTCCATCAAGTTCAGATTTAAAAAAGGTAGTCTTTTTGGTATCCCAATCCCAAGAGGTATCTGGAACATGCCGATACAGGCGGACAGGGAGCAGCAGATAACCATAGCGCTTGCAGGATTCCAATGCGAAATACTTATTGCAATGATACTCCTGCCATTCCTATGGCAAGCTGCTGTAATAGCAATAATACACTTCTTCTGCTACAGGTTTTATGCAGGCGAAGAGAACGATTTCAATTGGATCATATAGACAGGAGGAATAACAATGACTGCACTTAAAAGAGTAAAACTTATGAGGGGCAACGAAGCCTCTCGTCTTTCAGTGACCCCAGCACAGGGCGAACAGATAATGACTACAGATGAGCAGAAGCTCTATCTGGGAGACGGCAACAAAGCTGGAGGATTTGTGGTCAACGCGGACAGCACCTTGGCCGTATGGCCCGACCAGTCTGATGCAACTAAGAAACTCTCTCTTGCATGGTGGATAGCTTACTTTAATGGCAATGAAGCAACTATCCGCATCCCAAGGGGGACGCATGAAGTTCTCTATGACATGACTGTCCCTGAAAACATTTGTCTGAAGTTTGACAAAGGTGCGATCCTTAAAGTTGCTGACACAAAGACTCTCACAATCAATGGCAGTATTGAGGCAGGGCTATGGCAGATATTCAGCGGAGAAGGAACTATAACAGGAGTTCCTTTAACTACTGTTGTATTCCCTGAGTGGTTTGGCGCAATTGGCAATGGGGAAACTGATGATACTAATGCACTTCAAAAAGCAATAAATTTTATAGCTAATGGGGGACGCATACATTTAACGTCTAATTATACCAAAACTGCTACAATTATAATAAATTCGTCTGATATTGATTTAACCGCAGATATAAATAGTTCTATTATTGATACACAACCTGACATATCTGGCATAGTAATTTCTACAGGTTGTAAAAATATAATTTTCAATGGTGTTAGATTGTTTGGTAGTTGTGTTGGTGAGAGTCAAGCGGGGGTTGCAATATCATGTGGGGCAGCATCACATGACATTACATTTCAGCACTGCTATTTTGATGGTTATAACATGGGAATTATTTATCAACATAACAATTACAATATGACCGTTGAATCATGCAGTTTTTATAATATGTTATTTGTGCCTGGTTTAGGTGCAGGGGGATATGGTATTGTCTATCAAGGCAGCTATAACACTAAAACAATCAATAACTATTTTGATGCTTCTGTATATCGTCACCATTTATATATAGGGAAAAACCCAGTAGAACCAGACACACATGGCGATAATCACGTAGTAGTCGGCAATATTTTCATGGGTCAGAAAAGTGGTACTTATGCTACTCAGTTTGAAACACGAGTTAAAATAATGGGCAACAGAAATGTAACTGTAACTGGCAATGTTTTTGATGGCGGCATTTCACACATTATGCTGGATTATATTGAGACACCTTGTGAAAATATTATAATTTCTGGGAATACATTTAAAAATTTATATAAATCAGGAAATTATTGTTGTTTTATTTCGGAACATTCAGGATCTTTTGCTACCGCTGCACAAAATGTAATGATTGCAAATAACGTTTTCCAAGACAGTGATGGTGGGAGTATTTTGATGTCTGATTATTTAAGTGAATTTACATTTAATGGTAATACTATCAAAAATTTAGGTGCATCAAGCTCTGGACTTTTTATTCAAAATGGTCTTCAAAATGCACAAATTTGCAATAACAGTTTTTATACACCTACAACATCAAGTCCTATTTACATAATAGCGGCAACAGATATTACTAACAGCAATATATTAATAGCCAATAACCTTATATTTGGTAGTGGGTCTTTGCTTCAAATACTAAATAATTTTTCGGAAATATATATCAAAAATAATATTTTAAAAACTACATTTACTGCTGGAGTGGCCATCTATTTTTCAGGCGCGGCGGAATTTACAGGAGAAATTTCTAATAATACTATTTTGGGCGGCAATTATTCAATATCCATCCCCAATACAGGTAGCAGAGCTTTTATTTATGGTAACAGAGTAAATAAATCACTTATGAGTGGTATTGGGCCTTACTGTGTTAAACCTAAAAATACGTATAATATTGGGTCAATACCTACTGTCGAAACATATGGTTCTGCAGCTCCAACAACAGGCGCATGGTATAGAGGTGATGTTGTATGGAATGATTTCACAACATCAGCATTATATCTAGGGTGGGTTTGTACCACTGCGGGCGCACCTGGATCTTGGAAGTATTTTGGAGTAATACAAACTTCATAATAAACGCATAATAACAAGCAAGAAGGATATGAGGATTACCCCATATCCTTCTTGCTTTTATAACAACACAAAACAAAAGGAGGAGATGCTATGCAGTTCCCGGATAATGTTCATTCACTTCGTCCTGAGCACTATGAGATCGCTGGGGTGCCGACATATTTGCATACGGAATGGGATACCTATGATCAGATCCCGCCGAAAGGGGCGCTCTGCTGCACTGTCGGCAGGGTCAACGCCGGTGAGTGTGAGTTTTTTGTTGGCGACGGGATACATAAATATGCGGATCTGGCGAAGGTCGGCGGATCTATCGGTACGCCGTCGGCCACGGGCAAGGCGAGCGCAATAGTCAAGGCCGACGAGACAGGCGGGCTTACGGGGTGGGCAGCTGCCATCCTGGCGGCAGCGGGAGAGGGGATCGCGGTATCTTCCTGGACGCCGGCGCTGGCAGGATCAACTGCTGCCGGTGAATTTGTCTACGGTGAGAATAATGCCGGTCAGATTATTAAGTTCGGATCGAAGCTGGCGTTTATCCAGGCTACGATCCATATAACTGAAGTTACAACAGCGCCGGATGGGACCGCCTCTATTAGTGGTCTTGCAGATGCTGCAGAGGGGATCCATCCTGTTGCTGCATATGGCAAAGAGGGCGGCACTGGGGACAAGATCAAGAACATTATGTCCGGACTGGTCAATGGAGCTGTGATAGAACTGTGGACTAAAACTGCTGACATGGCAAGTGCTCCGGTCACATTTAAGGAGATCCCTGACACTCTAAACGATGTAGCGCTGCCGGTCGGTGTTGACGATGTGATCATATATGTCTCCGGGATCTATTTCATAGCGGAGCCGGAAGAATAAAAAAAGCTTGACCTATAAGAAGAGCAGAAAGGAGGTCCTTGTGGGCCTCTTTTTTTAATGGGGGTGTAAAGGTGGCGAGGATTAAACCGAACCTTGAAGTTTTGAAATGGCAACAGCTGGCAGAAAAATGGTCACGCCAGGGGATCACTCCGGTGCCGGTGGCGCTGATCCTGGCAATTATACAAATGGAGAGCGCAGGGAATCCCACTGCAAGAAGGGCGGAGCCGGAAGCCCTTAACAGGGCAATACGGGATGGCAGAACTGACAAGATACAGATGATAGTAAGAGCCACGGGGCTCAATGCGCTTGAAGTTATGAGCAGCTATGGTCTTATGCAGTTGCTTGTGACAACGGCCTGGGGCTATTTGTCCGCCAGGCACAAGGGACCAGGAGTCATCGATGCGCTTTACAGTCCGGATCAGAACATCCGTTATGGGGTATCGCATCTGGCGACTCTGCTTAAAAAGCACGACGGGGACATAAGGCTGGCTGCGCGGGATTATAACGGTCAAGGGCCTATGGCAGAGGCATATGGGAGAAATGCCCAGGATCTTTATCTGCAGTTCAAAAAAATCTTAGAGGATCGGGAGTGATATGAATGGGGGATCTCAGCGCTAATTTTTCCAGATCTGAATTTCAATGCAAGTGTGGATGTAAGAAATTCAATATCACTCCGGCTCTTATTAAAGGGCTTCAGGAACTGAGAGACTATTTGGGCATGCCTATAATCGTCAACTCCGGGACCCGCTGTCCGGAACATAATGCCGCTGTGGGCGGGACCAGAAATTCATACCATATAAAAGGTTATGCTGCGGATATCCGTGTTGACGGTCTGACTTCAAAAGAGCTGGCAAGGGCGGCAGAGCAGATCAAGGTATTCAGATATGGAGGGATAGGCGTATATGACACTTTTGTGCATGTTGATGTAAGAGGACATAAGGCACGGTGGAGAGGATAGGCGCATGAACCAGCAGGATTTCAATGATTTCTGGACTGGAATGCGTGCGATATTTTTTCTCCTGTTGCCCGGGCTGCTTACCGGACTTATCGCTTCTCTCCTGGACTTTTTTCAGTTTCATTTTTTGAAGGATAGATTTTCGGCGCAGAAGCTCGCAATAGGCGTCATGGGAGATCTATTTTTGGCCGGCGTTATATCGGCGGTCGCAATAGAGCTGAAGCTAGGGCCATGCGGGACGATAGCATTAGTCGCGATATCGGTTCGGCGTGGCGGAGTGTGGGTCGACGGTGTGATCGACAGGATCCTCTACGGCAAATATGGGGTTGAGAGGCGAAATGCTGATGAAGCTAAAAAGGATACTGGCAAAACCTCTTAAGGACCTGGCTCTCGTCGTCTATGACGATCTGGAATTCAAGGCGATGAGCCTGCCGCGGATCGCAGCTGTCGTTGTTACAATCGTCGTACTTGTATCCTGGGTGGCGGAGCAGTTTTTTGCGCTGCCGTATGAGCATTTTGATGCGCTGGCCGGAGTGTGCGGAGGAATCTGGGCAAGCTATGCATTCAAAAAATGGAGCGGACGGGGGGAGCGGCATGGAGAACGGCGAGACGAAGAATCTGAGTAAATATTTATATGTTATCGCTGCAGTAATTATAGCGATCAGTGCCTGGTATGTTTGGAATTTTATATATAGCGACGTGGGTCCGCTGCCGGATCCACAGGTGGCAATAAATGCCGCAAAAGATGAGGTGTCGGATTATAAAACTGCTGTCAGGACGCACGGAGAGGCAGCAAAAGAGGGGTCGGTGAATATCTATGTCCAAACTGCAAAAGATGCCGCTGTTATGGCTCCTGACGCTATTGCTGATGGCGTGGTCTCCGAGCTGCGGATTTTCGCAGCAGAGCTCGCCGGATCCGGAACAAATAGTCTTTCTTCCGATTAATGAGGGGCAAATGGCGCCGGAAAATGGATATTGGACGAACGAATATTCCGGACGGTTGATTTTTCAGGCGCTGCGGACCTACCGGCTGGATCGCGATCACTGGCGGGATATGTATTGGGAGCAGAACGCTGCGTCTATTGAGTATCCAGATACGGTTATGCTGCGTTTAGAGCAAATTGAGAAGGGTACCGAGGCGCGTGAAGCTGCATGGAAAAAGGAGTTGTGGAGGTCTACGCTTCCGGGGTTTGGATTTTTCGCTGGTCCTTCGTACACAAGCGCAGGAGATTTTCAGCTCGCTGTTGGTTTCGGGATAGTCTGGAAATTGTGGTAAGTGTTCTATAAATGGCACTATAGCAGGACAAAAAAACTTTGTAAATAATTGGTATAACTGAACTCAAAACAAAACTTCAGAATCTCCGCGTCTCCACCAACTATCTTAATAGACCCTCTTGAAGGGTCTATTTTTTTTAGGGAAAGATAGATAAAGATGGCTAAGAATCTCACTTTATTGTAAGCTTGATGGCAATGTTTTTGTTGTGACGTTAACTAACCATTGTTGAATCTCCAGCAATAATATCACAATATTGTCAATTTGTTTAATTTTATTGCACTTTCTGACAATAAAATGCCCCCTGAAGCTGCAAATATCTATTGCAGGATCAGGGAGCTTTGTTAACTCTTTGAATCGCGAAAACAAAAATTAAGATTTTCCGTTAAAAGCTTCTTTCACTGCTGCTTCCGCAAGCAGAGTCGTTGTATCGAAGAGGGGGATGTCTGTCTGTTCCTGTTTAACGAGCATTTGTATTCTTTTAACATTATAATGACAAATAAACTTTTGATTATGCGTAAAGCAAATGTAAGTGAGTTTCTTTAAGCTGAATAATAATAACAAAAGTTTGACATGTGCGTTATAGTGTTCTATATTATGTACATGTCAGGAGGTGTTTTACATGATAATAAACGCTACTACTGCGAGAAATAACCTGTTTGGATTGATAGACGAGGTGCTCACTTCACAGGAACCAGTCTACATAACAACCAAGAGGGGGAATGTCGTTGTGCTTTCTGAAGAGGATTATAGATCCATATCTGAAACGCTCTATATATCTTCCATTCCTGGAATGAGGGAGAAGATTTTAGCGGGTGGGGCAATACCGTTGGGTGAATGTGTAGAGCTTAGCGATGACTGATTGGAAGGTAGTATATACCAGGCAGGCGGTCAAAGACAGAGAAAGAGCATATCTTGCTGGATACAGAGAGAAAATCGTTTCTATCCTCTTTGTCTTAAGAGGAAATCCTTTTGCTCCATATCCGCCTTATGAAAAGCTTTGCGGGGACCTTGAAGGATTTTATTCCAGACGCATAAATCGTCAGCACAGAGTTGTATATCAGGTGTATGAAAAAGAAGAGACAATAAAAATTGTCAGCATGTGGCTCCATTACGAGTAGCAGATAGGAATAAAAAAATACGCAGAACTTAGGCTTATTGACATTTATATCAATAGTCATTAAAATTTCCGGAAACTGACCAAAGGAGGAAGCGCTATGTCAAAGAACAGTTATACGATGATGCTAATGTGCTGCATGATGATGCGCGGGAGTGCCTTTGGAGTTTATAACGGCAGTTCGCGGCCCTGATGCGTCGCGATATCCGAAAAAAAACTACTAAGGCAGTCCATTTTTCGAAATGGGCTGCTTTTTTTTTTAGTACAATAAAGAGAGGGGGGCATATAGATGCCTATCAAAATACCGGACAGCCTTCCGGCAACACAGACGCTTTTGAATGAAAATATTTTCGTTATGCATGAAGTGCGCGCAGCAAAGCAGGATATACGACCGCTCCGGGTCGCACTGCTGAACCTGATGCCGACAAAGATCGAAACTGAGACTCAGTTCGCGCGCCTGCTGAGCAATTCGCCTCTTCAGGTCGAACTTACGCTTCTACAAACTGCAACATACGAAGCAAGGAACACAAGCCGTGAACATCTGCTCTCTTTTTACCAAACGTTTGAAGATGTAAGAGAGAGGAAGTTTGACGGACTTATCATAACAGGAGCGCCTGTCGAACTTATGGAATTTGAGGATGTGGAATATTGGGACGAACTGTGCAGGATAATGGAATGGAGCAAGACGCATGTCTACAGCGCCCTCCACATATGCTGGGGAGCTCAGGCTGCGCTCCACTACCATTACGGAATAAAAAAGTATCCCATGGCCGAAAAGCTTTTTGGTGTATTCCCTCACGAGGTGGAGTACAAGAATTCGATGCTTTTCAGGGGGTTCGATGATGTATTTATGGCACCCCATTCCCGCCACACAACTATTCACAGAGAGGATATCGAAGCGGTGCCTGAACTGCAGATACTGGCATCTTCGGAAGAAGCTGGAGTATACGTTATAAAGACAGAACAGGGTAAACAGATATTCATAACAGGACACTCAGAATATGATGCGGGAACGCTTGAAAAAGAATATCTGAGGGACAAGAATGCAGGTCTGCCTATCGAGGTCCCGAAGAACTACTATCCTGATAATGATGACAGCCGCAGACCAATAGTGACGTGGAGGAGCAGTGCCAACCTGCTCTTTATGAACTGGCTCAACTATTTTGTCTATCAGACCACGCCATACGAGCTTGACGCAATTGGTACGGAAAGGGAAAACGACTGGTTGGATCAATAGTGTCCGGTCCGGTGGCAACAAAAAAGAAGAGCGTTCCTCTGAGTGTTCAGTTGCATTAACGATCAGAGGTACGCTCTTAAATAATTACAAATTTTTGTGTTTTATTTGTTGTTTCAGCCCTCAATACTGCCCTTGTCTTTGAAATTTGCCTCTACGTGGGCCCCGTCGCAAAATGGTTTGTTCTTTGATTTCCCGCATCGGCATAAGACGATCCTATTTCTTGTCTCATATTCAGATCCGTCGGCAGATACGATGGGGATTCCGCCTTTGACATATATCCCGCCGCTTACGTCATTTTCCGGATCCTGAATTATTTCAATTGCCTGGTCAAGTTCGGGTTCTATGAAGGAACCATCTTTTGCTATTGCTGTGAGCCTGCCTGCCGGGCATTCTGAAGCTGATCTGACTGCTTCGCATATGGTTTTCTCTGAGTTGTCCTCACATGTTGCGAGGTACCATGCATCTCCGGTTTTCCTGTAGCAGAATCTCGCGCCGGCACACCTGCCGTCGTCCAGCAGATCTACATTATTGCCCTTTATGTGCTCCGCGCGATCGCTGTAAAGTTCCCTGCAGGCAGTCTCAGTCCCGTCAAAGTTGATATCCTCGTGGCTCCCGTCGCAGAAGGGATGGTTTTTTGAGGCCCCGCAACGGCAGAGCGCATAGGTTTTATCATGTTTGATACTGCCACCATCCTCCCACACATATTTGGCATCCTTTGCATCATCATTCTCAGGCAGGATGATCTTTTCTGAGAGGTCAACGTCACCGGATACAAGGTATGGTCCGTTCTTTAATATCTTTATCTTTTTTTCAGTCATGCGGATCCTCCTTTAGTGAGATATCATTTGATCCTGCCGACCAGGACTTCTGCTGCTGCAGACATTTCTTCCTCGTTAGCAATTATTGACTCCAGAGTGAGAGTTCCCTTTTTGCCTACTTTTACAGAAAGGCTGTAGCCGGTGACCGGATGATGTTCAAGTATCGCTTTCTCTCCTTTGACAGAAAGAGTCTTGTATGAAGCTCCTGTACCAAGCGGCCCGTCATCGGCCGATATCTCTTTTTCCGGAGGAGCCCAACCCTTGTCTCCCGAGCCCTCCATCCAAACCGCATGAAAAGGCACACCTGCGTTGTTCCGGTAATCCCTTTCGAGCCAGAAGCCCCTTTTGCCTGAAACAGTGTCAAATTCCGTCTTTCTCAGCTCGCCGTTGATCCATCCCGGTATCTCGGGAAGGGCATCCGTCATCTGTGCCGAAGAGAGGGAAATATTTAAAAAAAGCACAAGCAGTGCAAGAGAGAAGATAATAGTTTTTTTCATCAGCGCACCTCCGATACCGATATATTATACAACGCAAAGTGGAAAGTTTCTTCGTCAAGGCATATAATGCCTAGGGTAAACAAAGAGGGATAAAGGGGATAAAAGTTTGAAAAGCTTTGCAATAAAAGTATTCGGTTGTCAGATGAACTCATACGACGGAGACAGGATAAGGACATCTATGATCCACATGGGTTGGAAAGAGGTCCCGGAAGAGAACGCTGATGCAGTTATCCTGGTCACCTGCAGCATAAGGGATAAGGCGGAGCAGAAGGTGGCCAGTGAGATAGGGCGCTATGATCTCCGATACAGGAAGACGGGATCGCCTGCGGTGGCTTTGGTAGGATGCATGGCACAGAGGATAGGCTTGACGATATCAAAAAAATTCAGATGTGTAAGGCTTGTCTCCGGACCCAGGCATCTTGGCCTGGTGCCCCAGGGAATAGAGGATTCATTTTCGGACGGTGCGCAGAGATTTTTTATGGACGATGACCCGAGAGCCCTTGAAGACCTTGAAGTGGTGCCCACAGAACGCACGAATCCATTCAAGGCGTATGTAACGATAACTTACGGCTGTGACAGATTCTGCACTTACTGCATAGTCCCTTACGTAAGGGGAAGGCTCCAGTCGAGAAGCCATACCGAAATAATCAAAGAAGCAGAAACGCTTGCGGCATCAGGCGTCACAGAAATAACACTGCTCGGACAGAATGTCGATGCATACGGTAAAGATAAAAAGGGAGAATATGGTTTTGCCTCCCTTCTTAAAGACGTCTCAATGATCGAAGGAATCCGGCGCCTCCGTTTTGCGACCTCCCATCCCAAGGATTTCGATGAGGATATTCTTGAAGTAATGGCCGGTACCCCGTCGATATGCCGGGCGATAAACCTTCCTGTGCAGTCCGGAAGCGACAGGATACTGAAAGAGATGAACAGGGGTTATACAAGGAGCCAGTACATTGAACTGGTAAAAAGGATACGCTCCGTCCTTCCCGATGTCAGCCTGACCACAGACCTGATAGTCGGATTTCCTCAGGAGGCGGAAGAGGACTTCAGGGATTCTTATGGCCTGCTGAAAGAACTCAGGTTCGATATAATACACACAGCTGCCTACTCGCCCAGAGAGGGTACTAAGGCTGCCATTATGGAAGGGCAGATAGACAATAAAGTAAAGGCAGCCAGGCTCAACGAGATAAACGCACTTCAGTCACAGCTCGCACGTGAGCTCAATGAGGAATATGTCGGCAGAAAAGTTGAGATACTTTTTGACGGACCTGCGCCCAGGGGAGAGGGTTCGCTCCAGGGAAGGACAAAAACTGACAAGGTAGTTATTGTCAAAGGCGGACCGGAGTACATGGGCAGATATATGGATGTGAAGATAATAAGGGCCAGCCATTGGTCCCTTGAAGGAGAAATAATTTAGAAAAGGGGTCTTCTGATGTTTGGAGAGGGCGGAAACCGACGTAACTATTTATTGTTGATCCTGGGATTGGTATGCTTTGTTTCTGCAGCAATACTCCTCCATTCTTTCAAAGGCCGCTTTGGAGAGGACACAGCAGGTAAAAAGACAGTAGATATGATGCCGGTAATGGAAGACACGATCGATGTTTCGACGTCAGCCCCGGCAGCTGTATCTTCCTCTCAGGCAGTTTCTGTAGTTCCCGTTAATCCCGAGGCCGAAAAAGAGGAGTGGGTCGTTTACATAACCGGTTCCGTCAAAAAGCCCGGTGTTTACAGGATACCGACAGGGTCCAGGATCTACAATGCCCTCGAGGCAGCAGGCGGTTTCACTGCTGACGCGGATCAGGAAGCCGTCAATCTGGCTGCCATGCTTCAGGACGGCGCACATGTCAAATTTCCCTCTAAGGGAGAAACTGCGACCCAGCAGCAGGCACCGGCCGGACCTGTCCAGCCGACTTCCAACGCCGGCAGCAAAGGTCCAAAGGCATCTGAAGTTTTCATAAATATCAACACAGCAACGCAGGAAGATTTGGAAAAACTCCCGGGAGTGGGCCCCAAAACCGCCCGGTCAATAATAGATCACAGAGAGAAAAACGGGGCATACAAAAGGGCAGAAGACCTCCTTCTAGTCAAAGGCATAGGACCCGCCAAATATGACGCAGTAAAGAATTTAGTGACAGTTGAGCAATAGGAGAAACGGCCCGCTCTCATACGCCCCGGCCTTCGTTACCCTCCTAGGTATCTGCTTTTCACTCTATGTCTCTTATATCGGATATCCCCCGCTTATATCAGCTGTTATTTCAGTTCTTGCAGCATCCTCATGGGTTTTGACCGGGACTCTCTGTCCTGTCAGCGGGTGGAACACATCTTTCGCACTTGTCATCCTGCTGACATTCGCTGCATCCCTCTTGCTTAATTACAGGGTCGGTTTTGATCCACAGGTCCCTTCAACGATACGATCTGAAGGCAGGGTATTGCAAAACAGGCAATGGGGCCGTCGAAGAGCGCTTCTGATATCCACTGATCATGGAAAGATGGTTGCCTACTCCCACCCTTCCGTTGCTCCTGCCGAGGGTTCCGGAGTAAGCTTGAGAGCTGCCGTTTTTGATTTCAAAAGGGCGGATAAAAAAGATGGATTTGATGAATACCTTTACTGGAGGTCAAAAGGAGCAGTAAAAAAGATCATACTTCTTGACCTTACAGTAACATCACCCCCTGCCGGGATATACCGATGGCGTAATTTTCTGGAGAAAAAAATTCGTGAAGACCTCCCCGAGCTTATGTCAGGCTACATGCTTGCCCTTACTCTTGGAATAAGGGATAAAAAACTTGCAGAGAGGCACAGGGAAGCAGGTACAGTCCATCTTCTTGCAGTTTCAGGCTTCCATGTTGGCATACTGGCTGCATTTGCAGGGCTTATCCTCAAAAGGAGAAGGCTAAAGGTCGTTCTCATATCGTTGGTTGTATGGTTTTATATTGCACTGGCGGGATTTCCGGCCGGCGGTGTCAGAGCGGGGATAATGCTGCAGATATATCTTTTGGGTCTCTTTCTTGGTAAGCCTTCCAGTCCTTTTAACAGTGTCAGCGCGGCAGGCATAATAATGCTGTTTTGGAATCCGTGGGCATTCCATGATATCGGATGGAGACTTTCGATGCTGGCCGCTCTTACCATTTGTGCTGTCGCGGGTATCATCAAGGAGAATAAGGCCGGGATCTTAATAGGCTCAGCAGCAGTTTGGTTCGTCACTGCTCCTTTGATAGCCTTGGCATTTGGAAAAGTACCTGTGGCAGGGCTCGTTTTAAATATTGCAGCGATACCGCTTTTTGCAATTATTTTCCCTATAGTGTTATTCTGTTCGCTTCCCGCCTTCTTCGGCCTGCCGTTCAGCCTGGAGATAGCCGATATGTGCGAGTATCTGCTTGAGAGCTGGGACATTCTCTCAGAAAAGCTTGTTGAAATGATGCAATGGAACGTGGTCTCAACCTTTCCCCTTAAGGCCTTTGCTGTGATCCTTTTCTTTGCAGCAGCAGCTTATGCTTCAGGGATATCTTTAAAGAGGATTCCCGGCGCAGCTCTTATGTTTTCCCTTCTGGTCCTCTTATTTGCCTGATTGTTGTAAAATAGGGGGAATCTTTGCTCAATAACAATTTCTCTGGCGGAGGAATGATATATGCTTCTCGTGCTCGATGTTGGAAATACAAATACTGTTATGGGGATATTCGAAGGTAAAAAGCTGACAGACCACTGGAGGCTGACCTCAAGGAAACAGACGGCGGATGAGGTAGGCTTCATGATCCTGGGGCTCCTCAGCGCCTCCGGGATCTCGAAAGATATGATCCGTGCTTCCGTATATGCAAGCGTCGTGCCCTCGCTTGATGAGATGTTCATGAAGGGGATAAAGAATTACGTTGGGGTCTCCTGTCTTAAAGTGAGCCAGGACCTTGACACAGGTGTGAAAGTCAGGATGAAAAACCCTGCCGGACTTGGAGCTGACAGGCTTCTGAACGCAGTCGCCGGTGTTGAAAAGTACGGAGCCCCCCTTGTTATCGTAGACCTGGGCACAGCAATAACGCTTGATGTGATCTCGGCCGACGGGGCATATATCGGAGGGACCATAGCACCTGGGATGGAGCTTGGCATGGAATCCCTTTTCTCCCGCACAGCCAAGCTTCCTCAGATATCACTCGAGGCACCCGGACATTACATCGGAGGAGACACAACAGAAGCTATAAAGTCAGGGATAGTTTACGGAACAGTCGGACTGGTCGAAGCACTGCTCAAAGGAGTTTTCAAAGAGCTGGGAGGTCCCTGCCGCGTCGTGGCTACAGGGGGACATGCTTCCATACTTGCCCGGCACTCCGATATAGTAAAAGAGGTCGACCCATGGCTGACGATAGAGGGCCTCAGGATAATTTATGAGAGAAACAGATTTGAATAAAAAAGAGACGTTCTCACCTCGTGTCCCGGGGTACCCTTTAAAGATAGGCGGAGTAGAAACAGAGAACCCGATCTGGCTCGCACCGCTTGCGGGCATAACTTTTGCTTCGGTCAGGAAGTTCTATCGAAGTCTGGGTGCAGGGCTGGTGCACACAGAAATGGTCAGCGCGCTTGGACTTTGCCATAAGGGGCGCAAGACAAAGGAGCTGCTCTATGGTTCAGACGAGGAGCGGCCTGTTGTCCTGCAGATCTTCGGTTCAAACGCCGAAGATATTGCAAGAGGCGCAGAGGCTGCTTTGAATATCAGGAAATTTGAAGCTTTACAGATAAACATGGCCTGTCCCATGCCTAAAGTCACAAAAAAGGGCAGCGGTTCAAAGCTGATGGAACATCCCGAAATCTCAGCAGAAATAATTAAAGCAATGAAAAAAACCGGGCTCCCGACCTGGGCAAAGATAAGGATAATGCCTCCCGGAAGCCCTATGACGACATCAGAGTATTGTGATCTGCTCTTTGATTCCGGTGCGGATTTTATTTTTGTTCACGGCAGGACTTCTTCACAAAGATACGAAGGCAAAGCATCGCGTGAGGCTGTTGAAGATGTGGCGCGCCATTTTCCGGGAATGACAGGCGGAAGCGGGGACTGCTATGAGCCGGAAGATCTTCTGGATTATTTAAGAAGGGGCTGTGCCGCCGTCCTTGCCGGAAGGGGTATACTAAAAGACGTTTTTATCATCCCTAAAACGCTGAGGGCGCTGGGAGCCGACGTTCCTGAAAAATATTGTTATCCGGCTCCGGATTTCCAGTCTGAGCTTCTTCTCGAACTTGGACGCAGCATTTATAATACCGAGGGGCAATCCCTGGCCATGATGATCTCAAGAAGGATGCTCTCCTCCCTCTTCAAAGGTTTCTCCGGAGCGGCGCAGATGAGAAGACGGGGGGCCCTTGCCGGGACGTGGCAGGAAATGGAAGATCTCCTGCTCAGATGGCAGGAGGTCAGGGATCTGCCGGAGCTTGAGTTTACACAGGAAAATTTTCCAAGGGGAGTTATTGGCGGATAGTGATATCTCCCGGATAATCTCATAGAAAGATTTAATAAAGGAAAAACAATACAACAGAGGAAGTGATCCAATTGGCGGACGAAACAAGAAAAGAAGAACAGCAGCAGAAGAATATCATGCCTGAAGAGGAGATATTTCGTCAGCGCAAAGATAAGCTTATGAGACTGCGCCAGGAAGAGGGGTATGACCCATTCCAGCAGGACCATTGGGATGTTAAGCATACATTGTCATATGTAAAAGAAAATTACGATTTCCTCAAAGAGGAAGAGTGGTCCGAAGACCTGATCCAGACTGCGGGCAGGGTAATGATAGTAAGACGCCACGGAAAGACTGCCTTTGCCACGTTTGAAGACGAGCACGAAAGGCTCCAGCTCTGTTTCCAGTTTGACGTCCTCGGTGAAAAGGACTACACGTTCTTCAAAAAATGGGTAGACGCAGGAGATTTCCTCGGTGTTACAGGAGTTCCGTTCCGTACACAGCGCGGAGAACTTACACTTGCAGTAAAAAGTTTCTGCCTGCTCTCCAAAGCCCTCAGGCCGATGCCCGAAAAGTGGCACGGGCTCAAGGATATGGAAGTCCGCTACCGCCAGCGTTATGTTGATATGATCGCTAACCCCGAGGTAAGGGATACCTTCCGCAAAAGGACAAAGATAATGCAGACCTTCCGCAAGGTCCTTGACGACCACGGAACTCTGGAGGTCCAGACACCTATCCTCTCGACCATAGCCGGTGGGGCCAATGCAAGGCCTTTCATAACTCATCACAATACTCTGGACATAGACATGTATCTGAGGATAGCCACTGAACTCTATCTCAAGAGGCTGGTCGTGGGGATGCTCGGAAGAGTCTACGAGATCGGACAGCAGTTCCGCAACGAGGGCATGGACATGAAACACAACCCTGAGTTTACCTCCCTTGAGGTCTACTGGCCCTATGCCAACTACAAAGACATGATGGATCTTGCTGAAGAGATAATAGTAGCATGCGCAGACGAGCTTGGAGGACGGGTCATAAACTACCAGGGCACTGAGATCGACCTGAATCCCCCCTTCCGCAGGGCGACCATGACAGAGCTTGTGACGGAGCACACAGGGATAGATTTCAGCGCGATAACCGATGAAGAGGCCCGCAGGCAGGCAGCTATCCGCGGACTTGAGGTCAAGCCCTCAGACACCAGGTTCGACATACTGCCGGTATTCTTTGAGGAGTATGTAGAAGAGGAGCTCATCCAGCCGACCTTCGTGCTTGGACACCCTACAGTCATTTCACCTCTTTCGAAGAGGAACAGGGAAAACCCCGATATCACTGACAGGTTTGAACTTTTCATAAACGCCTGGGAGTTTGCCAACGCTTTCAGCGAACTCAATGACCCGATAGATCAGAGAGAGCGTTTCATGGATCAGGAAAAGAAAAAAGACGAAGGCGATGAGGAGTCCCATCCTTTTGACGAGGATTTCGTCAATGCGCTTGAGTACGGTCTGCCGCCTACGGGAGGAATGGGGATCGGCATTGACAGGACAGTGATGCTGCTGACCAACTCCAAGAGCATCAGGGACGTCATCATCTTCCCGACTATGAAACCTAAAGACCAATAAGGATCAACATTGATGGGAGTACCCGAAAGCCTTAAAAAGAGGGTCTCTGAGCTTCGCGCGGAGCTGAAACGCCACGCGGAGCTTTACTATGTTCAGGACAGACCTGAAATAACAGATTTCGAGTATGATCAGCTTTTAAGGGAACTTGCAGCCATAGAGGAAAAGTACCCTGAACTCCTGACGGCTGATTCCCCGACACACCGTGTAGGGGGAGCCCCAAGGGAAGGCTTTGTAAAAGTCGAGCACAGCGAGCCTATGATGAGCCTGGACAACGCGCTTGATAAAGATGAGCTGCGTTATTTCTACGTGAAGACGGCACAGGCGCTTGGCATGGAGAGTGTACAGATGCTGTGTGAACCAAAGATCGACGGACTGGCAGTCTCCCTCATTTACGAGGATGGGGTTTTCACAAGCGGTGCGACACGTGGTGACGGCCGTGTGGGAGAAGATATCACAGTCAATTTGAGGACTATAAAGAGTCTTCCTCTCATACTCCGTGAAACAGTCAGCGGAAAACTGGAAGTCCGCGGCGAGATCTGCATGGACAAAAAGGGATTTGCCGCGCTCAACGCAGCCAGGGAAGAGGCAGGAGAACCTCTTTTCGCAAACCCCAGAAACGCCGCTGCCGGCAGTATAAGACAGATGGATCCCAAGGTTACTGCAGCGCGAAAATTGAAGATATATTTGTATCAGATAGTTGATCCAAAGAGGCATGGCATTAATAGCCAGAAAGAGATGCTGGAGACGATCAGCCGGTTCGGACTTCCCGTACAGGGTTCAGAGCGTCTCTGCTCGAGTTTTGAAGAGGTGGAGTCCTACCTCGAGGCTTGGACCGAAAAAAGGTTTGAACATCCGATAGATACTGACGGAGTAGTTGTAAAGCTGAACGACATAGCACTGAGGGCAATGCTCGGTGCCACCTCAAAAGCTCCCAGATGGGCGATCGCCTTCAAGTTCCCGCCTGAAGAAAAAGTGACCCGCATAATCGATATTGAAGTCACTGTCGGGCGTACAGGCACTCTTACCCCGACCGCAGTGCTTGAACCTGTCCATCTCTCGGGAACAGTTGTCAGAAGGGCGATACTGCACAATCAGGACGAGATTGACCGCAAGGATATCCGTATCGGGGACTACGTGCTCGTGCACAAAGCCGGCGAGATAATCCCGGAAGTGATAAGGGTAGAGAAAGAAAGGCGCCCTGAAGGGACAGTACCGTTCAGGATACCTGAAATATGCCCTGTCTGCGGTTCCGGCGCAGTTCGCCTCAGCGGTGAATCGGCGATAAAATGCTTAAACAGTACCTGTCCTGCGCAGATAAAAGAGGGGATATCCCACTTTGCCTCAAGAGCGGCAATGGACATACGGGGCCTCGGAGAAAAGATCGTCGCCCTGCTCGTTGAAAAAGGCATAGTATCTGATTTTGCGGATCTGTATACTATCCAAACAGAAGATCTCATCCCGCTTGAGAGAATGGGAGAAAAATCAGCCCGCAATATTACAGAAGCGATAGAAAAGTCAAAGAAGCGGCCACTCGGAGCCCTTATAAACGCTCTTGGAATAAGGAATGTCGGTGAGAGGACAGCCAACGATCTCGCAGAGAAATTCCGTTCCCTTGAACTGTTGTCTGAAACTGCAGTAAACAGGACCGATGAACTTGAGTCGATGGAAGGCATAGGGCCTGTGATAGCAGAATCTCTCAGAGTCTTTTTCCTGGAGCCCCATAATGCAAGTGTGATAAAAAGGCTCAAAGAGGCCGGGGTCAACATGGTCATAGAGAGCCCTGCCAATCCCCGTGACGATCTTCCCTGGAGCGGTCTCAAGTTTGTCCTTACCGGGGAACTTTCCACGATGACAAGACCTGAGGCATCTGAAAAAATAAAGGCCCTTGGCGGAGAGACATCAGACAGCGTAAGCAGAAAGACAGATTTCGTTGTGACAGGCGAGAAGCCCGGCAGCAAGCTTTTAAAGGCCCGCTCACTGGGAATAGAGGTACTTGAAGAAGAGGATTTTATCAAAAAACTGAGCGAAGCACAGTAGTACAGTGCTCCCCGAAGTTTGGAGGGATCAGGAATGATAAAGAAGATGGAAATGGATGAGGAAAGACTGAGAGAGGTCCTGGGCTTTTCCTGTATAGGCCTTCCTGAGAAAGAGTACGCGGAGGTCCTAGACAGGGTCAACGCGGTCCTTAGGATGTGCGATGACATGCAGGAACTTGACAGCTCAAACGTCAGCCCCTTCGAGTGGGATGTCATGAAAGCTCCTGCGAGAAGACAGGACAGAGCAGTTGTCTGGGAGGGAAGGGATCGATTCCTTGATCAGGCTCCCGTCAGAGACGGAGACTTCTTCCACGTTCCCAGGATCATAGCAAGGGACGATGTGGAAATGGAAGGGGAGGAATAGAGATGGAATTCCATAAACTATCCGCCCTCGAGATCGCAGAAGGCGTAAAAAAAGGAAGCTGGACAGCATCTGAGGTGTTATCCGCCCATCTGGAGCGCATAAAAATTTTTGACGGACAGATCAACTCAGTGGTGACCCTTTCAGAGGAAAGCGCTCATAGAGATGCAAAAGAGACAGACAAGGCGGTTGCGGAAGGAAAAGATCCGGGTCCGCTGGCAGGAGTTCCCTTTCTGGTAAAGGACAATTTCTGCACAGATGGCATCAGGACCACATGCTGCAGCAAAATGCTTTCCGACTGGATCCCGGATTATGATGCCACAGCTGTAAAAAGGATGAAAGATGCAGGAGCTGTCCTTATGGGAAAGACCAACATGGACGAGTTTGCCATGGGAAGCACTACAGAGAGCTCTATATTCGGACCGACACTGAACCCAAGGGATTTCAACAGGGTCCCGGGGGGCAGCTCGGGTGGAAGCGCGGCTGCGGTCGCCGCCGGATTCTGTCCTATAGCACTGGGCAGCGACACAGGAGGCTCGGTCCGGCAGCCTTCAGCTTTCTGCGGTGTGCAGGGGATGAAACCCTCTTACGGTCAGATCAGCAGATATGGCATTGTAGCATACGCTTCATCTCTGGATCAGGTAGGTCCAATAACAAGAAATACGGGCGACATGGCTGCAGCTATGGATGTTCTTGCCGGTCCGGATCCAAATGATACTACATGCGACGCATACGAAAGGCCCTCTTTCTCTCAGGCGGCTGCCGAAGGGATAAAAGGAAAGAAAATTGCGGTCCTGACCGGTTACGACGCAGAAAGTATGGACAGACCGCTTATAGAAGCCATTGAGAAAGCTGCCGGCTACTGCAGATCCGCAGGAGCGGAGATAGTCGAGGCTGAACTCCCGATAACGATGAAACACGCTGTTGCCTGCTACTACATGGTCGCGCTTGGCGATGCCAGCTCCAAACTGGCCTGTTTCGACGGCATGCGCTATGGGCACCATGCAGATGGAAGAAGCCTCGTTGAAATGTACAAAAGGAGCAGAAACCAGGGTTTTGGAAAAGAAGTCCGCAAGAGGATACTGATAGGTACATGTATCCTTACAAGGGGCTACTACGAAAATTACTACGTTCCTGCCACAAAAGTCAGGCAGATGATTGCTGACGAGTATGCCGAACTTTTCAAGGGCGTTGACGCGCTGATATGTCCCATATCCCCTGCCCTGCCTTATAAAAAGGGACTCGTGGAGGAAGATCCAGTACGCATATACCTGGGAGACGCCTTTTCTTCGATAGCAAACCTGGCAGGTTTGCCCAGCATAAGCCTTAACGTCGGTTTTACAGAAGAAGGCCTTCCAACGAACGTTCAGCTTATGGGGCCGCGATTCGGAGACGCGGGGTTGCTGGGGCTTGCGCATGTGATCGAAAACAAAGCCGGTTCTCCGCCAATTGCTGATATTGAAAAGAAAGGGGGCTGCAGGGAATGAAGAGAGAATCTGTTATAGGCCTTGAGATACACCTTCAGCTTAAGACGAAGACCAAACTTTTCTGCAGCTGTTCCAGCGACTACATCGGAGCTACTCCAAACACCAACGTATGTCCTGTATGCCTTGCTGTTCCCGGGACACTCCCGATACTCAACGATCATGCTGTGGAACTTGGCGTGAAGATAGGGCTTGGACTTCATTGCTCGATATGCGACAACACCAGGTTCCACAGGAAACATTATTTTTATGCGGACCTGCCCAAAGCTTACCAGATCACACAGTACGAACATCCAATAGCAGTGGGGGGCTATGTAGATATCTTTGCAGACGGCAAAGAGAAGAGGATAAGGATCCACCACCTGCACCTGGAAGAGGATGCGGGCAAACTGGTACATCCCACCGCAGACGGACGCCTTACAGGAGCCTCTTATTCGCTCGTTGACTATAACCGCGGAGGAATGCCGCTTTCCGAGATCGTTTCGGAACCCGACATGAATTCAGCAGAAGAGGCAATAGCGTACATAACGCAGATAAGGCAGCTGGCACGTTATCTGGAAGTATCAGACGGAGAGATGGAGTCCGGCTCGCTCAGGGTAGACGTGAATGTATCCCTCAGCAATCCGGACGGCAGCCTTGGCACAAGGGTGGAGATCAAAAACGTAAACTCCCTGAGGTCCATCGAGCGTGCACTGGAATATGAGATCGCACGTCAGAACAAAGTTCTCGACGAAGGAGGACATCTTGTTCAGGAGACTCGCCTCTGGGACGATGTCGCCGGTGTGACAAGATCCATGAGGAGTAAAGAGGGGGAGAGGGATTACAGATACTATGTGGAAATGGATCTTGCCCCTATATCAGCCGGTCCTGAATATGTCCGGAAGATAAGGGAGAGCCTTCCTGAGATGCCATGGGAAAAGCTTGAAAGGTTTACAAGGGAATATTCCATATCCCGGGAAGAGAGCCTCCAGCTCACAGAACAGAAGGAGACTGCGGACTACTTTGAAGCCTGTGTGTCGGAGGGGGCCCCTGCCGCAAAATGCGCCAACTGGATGCGCATGGAGGTCCAGAGGATACTTCGTGACCTTAGTATAGGCATAAACGATTTCCCTGTCCCTCCAGCGGAGCTTGGGAAACTGATAATAAAGGTGGAGAAAAGGGAACTCTCCAACACCCAGGCAAAGGACGTTCTTGCTGTAATGGTCGAGAAAAAGGTATCTCTAAAAGAGGCTGTCAGACTTTGCGGAATCTCAGACGGCAGGATCACAGGCCCTGCGCTTGAAGAGGTCATCAGAAAGATCTTCGCGAGCGAGCAGGAAGCTGTTGAGACCATCAAATCAGGAAACGACAAAAAGGGCGCAAAGGTAAAATTTCTCCAGGGGCTTGTGATGAGGGAGACAAGAGGATCTGCCGACCCTGCTGAGGTAGCGTCGCTTGTAAATTGTATGCTTAATTGATCCGCATAGGGTGAAGATGAAGTTTTCTTCGCCCTTTTTTGTACAGACGGAGATTGACGTAAAGGTGTTTCAAAGGTTATTATCAACAGGTTGTGAAGAATCGGAGCACCATTTAACCATGTGACAGTATATTCAGCTTCATCAGAAGGAGTGAAATAAATGGGGACACGTAAACCTGAGGACATTCGCAGTATTGCTCTAATTTCACACGGAGGAGCAGGAAAGACATCACTTAACGAGGCATTGCTTTACGACACAGGCCTTATTTCAAGGATGGGAAGGATCGAAGACAAGAATACTGTTTCAGACTTTGATTCTGAAGAACAGAAGCGCGGTATTTCAATAAGCACTTCTCTTGCGACCATCCCATACAAGAATAAAACGATCTATGTGCTGGACACGCCGGGTTTTGCAGATTTTGTCGGGGAACAGCGCTGCGCCATGAGGATCTCTGACGGAGCTGTTGTCCTTGTGAACGCCACTGCGGGCGTTGAAGTTCAGACACAGAGCGTCTGGGCTTTTGCAGAGACATTTGAGACCCCGGCGATCTTCTTCATAAGCAAACTTGACCGTGAAAATGCAGTTTTTGAAACAGTGGTCAAAGATATCCAGGAAAACATATCGGACAGGGCGGTCCCGCTCTACCTGCCAATAGGCAAAGAACTGGAATTTAAAGGGCTGGTAAACGTACTGACCGGAAAATCATACATGTACAAAGGCGACGGAAGCAAGGATGTCACAGAGGGAGATACTCCCGCCGATATGGCTGATGCCGTAGCGGCAGCCCGGGAGACGCTTGTGGAAAGAACTGTTGAAGCTGATGACGAGCTTATGATGCGTTACCTTGAAGGAGAAGAGATCTCTCTTGAGGAGCTTCAGGAAGTCCTTCGCAAAGCTGTCTGTTCAAGATCGGTATTTCCTATAATCCCCGGATCGGGAACGGGCAACATCGGCGTATACCAGCTGATGGATATGGTCGTGAACTACATGCCGTCACCAAAGGACATGCTTAATCGCGCCGCCCTCAAGGGAGAAGAAGTTGTTAAGATAGCTCCGGACGAAAATGGCCCCTTCCTTGGGTTCGTATTCAAGGTAATGGTCGACCCTTATGTCGGAAAGCTGTCCTTCGTAAAGGTCTTCTCCGGCACACTTACGAGCGATCAGACGGTCTTCAACGTTACAGAGGGTGAAGAGGAGAGGATCAGTTCATTCCGTTTCATGAAAGGCAAGGAGAGTACCGAGGGAAAAGAGATCATACTCGGAGACATCGTTGCCATCCCGAAACTTGAAAGCACAACTGCGGGAGATACCCTTGGAACAAAAGGCGAAATCCTGAAGTTCCGTCCGATACAGTTCCCGCAGCCGGTCTACAGCGTAGCAGTGCTGCCCAAGAGCCGTGCAGACGAAGATAAGCTCGGCACAGCTATTACAAAGACTCTGAAAGAGGACAGGACACTTTCTTTCGTAAAGAACCCCGAGACTAACGACGCGGTACTTTCGGGAATGGGCGACATGCACCTTGAGATCATGCTTTCAAAGATCAAGGAGCGCTATAAGGTAGACCTTGAGACACGCACACCGAAGGTCCCCTACAGGGAGACTATAAAGAAGACCGCCCGTGCACAGGGAAAACACAAGAAGCAGTCCGGCGGTCGCGGACAGTACGGTGATGTATGGTTCGAGCTTGCCCCGATCGAAAAGAACGCAGGTATCCAGTTTATTGACCGCGTAGTCGGCGGAGTCGTACCGAAGAACTATATCCCGGCAGCAGAAAAGGGACTCAGGGAAGCTGCCCAGAGAGGCTACCTTGCAGGTTATCCTGCCACAGACTTCTCATGCGCGATATACGACGGATCCTACCACGATGTCGACTCATCTGAAATGGCATTCAAGATCGCAGCTTCGCTGGCCTTCAAGAAAGCAATGGCAGATGCGATGCCCATACTTATGGAGCCGGTCATGAACGTCGAGGTCAAGGTGCCTGAAGAGTGTCTCGGAGACGTAATGGGTGACTTCAACAGCCGCCGCGGACGCATTATGGGTATAGACAGCGAGGGAAAACTTCAGGTAGTCAAGGCCCAGTGCCCGCTTTCAGAGATGTTCCGCTACGCGATCATCCTTCGTTCGATGACATCAGGAAGAGGTACCTTCACAATGGAATATTCACATTATGAAGAGGTCCCGGGAGATATTTCAAAGAAGATAATCGAAGCAGCAGAGAAGGAACGCGTAGAAGAGGAAGAATAGCCTGCCAGTCGGGCTTAAGCTCATTAAGCAAGTTTCGCGCGGGATCCATGACGTTTCAAACGCGTCTCAGGATCTCGCGTTTCTTATATTGACTGCAATATTCTTCTCTTCTATTATTTTTTGAAAGCTTGGATCATAGAAGACAGATATTAAGGAACAACTGGAGATGTATCATAAATGAAGGTCTCAAAACAAGTCCTGTTGGTATTTCTTGCCTATTACGGCATCAACTGCCTTTCAAACGTCTATTTTGTCTTCGGTCCCTTTTACAGTGCATCGGGAGCATCTCCGAGGGCGGTAGGGCTGTTTCTCAGTATCTTCTACATGGCCATGATAGTCTGCAGGCCGCTTGGCAGCTGGACTATGGAGAAACTTGGGATAAGAAGGGCACTTATAGGGAGTTCCATCATCTCTGCTGCTGCAGCCGCGGGGATAGCCCTGTCTCTTTCAGATCCGGCGGCACTTCTTATTTTCAGGGCCATCTCCGGAATAAGCGCAAGTGTTTTTATAGTTGCAGCTATTGCATATCAGTCGATGATACTGGACGCGAGGACCAGAGGCGTCGGTTTTGCTCTTTTTACGACAGGCTCTATGCTCCCAATGGCGACGATAGTTCCCCTGTCTGAATTCCTCCTGACAAGGGGACATTCAAGTTATTATCTATGGCTGCCGGTACCTGTTGCATTGATCTGCCTTGTAATAAGCCTCAAAGTGAGGGACATTTCTGCAAAGGCTCAGGAAAAGCCTGTCTGGGGAACTTATAAAAACATGCTTTGTTGTCCCGGGGTAAAGACTCTTTATCTTACAGCTTTCCTCATGTCCCTGGCCGATGGTGCGACACTCTGCGCTGCGGCGCTGGCAGAGGACAGGGGGGTTCCGGTCTCATGGTTCATGGTATCTGTGGCAGTTGCCGCCGTGATCATCAGGACGGTCGGGTTCAGGACGATGAACAACATCCCCAGGATTCTCCTTGCAGCACCTGCTGCGGGACTCATGGGGCTTTCTCTCCTGTGCATCTCTTTCAGTTCCAGCTGGATCTCTTTTGTCATTTTCGGTATGATCTTTGGTTTTGGGATAGGGGCGGGATTTCCAACAGATCTATCAATAATCGGTGACCTGCTCTCAATTGAATACCATCCTAAAGCGACAGGCTCACTTCTTCTCGCAATAGACCTTGGATGGGTCATAACGCCCCTCATATTTGGATCCATATCGCCTCTCTTGGGAGCAAGCGGAGCGTTTCGTCTTATAGGAATACTTGTGTTGGCAGGAGCATCAGCTGTGCAGCTTTTCTGCTGGATGCCGCTTCATAAGTGCCTTAAGTAAGAGGCCTAAAGAAACAGGCCGGACCCCAGAGGTCCGGCCTGTTTCTTTAGGGTGCTGAGACTTTACTTATTTTGATTTCTTCTCTGTTATGTACTTGTCGATCGCTTCAGCCGCGTCTTTTCCGGCACCCATCGCGAGGATGACCGTGGCCGCGCCTGTTACTATGTCGCCGCCTGCGTAGACTCCGGGGACTGATGTAGCGCCTGTCTTTGGGTCTGCCTCGATGTATCCCCACTTGTTGAGCTTCATCTCGGGGAAGGTGGAGAGAAGGACTTTGTTGGAACCCTGACCTATGGCTTCGATCGCGCAGTCAGCTTCTATGAAGAATTCGCTGCCCTCAATAGGAACGGGACGCCTGCGTCCGGAAGCATCCGGCTCTCCAAGCTCCATCCTGATGCATTTGACTCCGCAGAGCTGGCCTTCACCGTTGTTTACATATTCTGTGGGGTTAGAGAGCCAGTTGAAGATAATGCCTTCCTCAACAGCATGGTGATATTCTTCGATACGGGCCGGGAGCTCTTTCAGTGAACGCCTGTAAACAATGGTAACTTCATCGGCTCCAAGCCTCTTTGCAGAACGGGCGGCGTCCATGGCTACGTTTCCTCCGCCAATGACCACTACCTTTTTTGACTTTTTGCTTGGCGTGTCGTACTCAGGAAACTCGTATCCGTGCATGAGGTTGATCCTTGTAAGGTATTCGCTTGCTGAGTAGACTCCGTTAAGCGTAGTGCCGGGTACTCCCTGGAAATGTGGTGCTCCGGCTCCGACCGCTATGTAACAGGCATCAAAGTCTTCGAGTATTTCCTGCATTGTTATATTTTTGCCTACGACTGCGTTGCATTCGATTTTAACTCCCAGATCCTGCATGGCCTCTATTTCCATCTTGACGATGTTCTTAGGAAGACGGAATTCGGGAATACCGTAAATAAGCACTCCTCCGGCAGCGTGAAGGGCTTCGAAGATAGTCACTTTATAACCTTTCTTCGCAAGGTCGCCTGCAACTGTGAGGCCTGAAGGTCCTGATCCGACTACCGCTACTTTGCCCTTTGAAGCACTCTGTGCTTTCTCTGCATCAGCCTTTTCCTGGGTATATTTCCAGTCGGCAACGAGCCTTTCAAGCTTGCCTATCGCAACCGGCTCAAAACCGGGCATTTTGCCTACAGTACAGAGCTCTTCGCACTGTGTTTCCTGAGGGCATACACGTCCGCAAACCGCCGGAAGATTGGTATACTTGTACATTACTTCAGCAGCGCCGGCCATATCTCCATCCCTTATGCATTTGATGAAGCCTGGGATGTCTATAGCAACAGGGCATCCGGCTATACATGGTTTTGTCTTGCACTGGAGGCAGCGTTCGGCCTCCTTCATTCCCTCATCGATAGAGTAACCAAGGCATACCTCTTTGAAATTGCTTCTGCGTACCTCGGGGTCCTGTTCTTTGATGGGAGTCTTCCATTTAGAAAATGTTACTGCCATGACGGTTCACCTACTTCAGCTTCAAATTTATCCATGGAGATCTTTTCTTCGTCCTTGTACTGGCGAAGACGGCTCATAAACTCGTCCCAGTTTACCTTGTGTCCGTCAAACTCGGGTCCGTCGACACATGCGAAGAAGATCTTCTCGTCTACCGTAACGCGGCAGCAGCCGCACATTCCTGTTCCGTCGACCATCAGCGGATTGAGCGATACGATTATAGGAAGGCCCAGTTCCTTTGCAGCCTTTGTGCCGAATTTCATCATTATTGAGGGGCCTATACACCAGCAGCGGTCGACTTTATCGCCGCGCTCAACGACCATCTTCATCGCCTCTGTTACAACGCCCTTCATACCCTCGGAGCCGTCGTCAGTGGTAATGATGAGTTCGTCGGAGTATTTCGCACATTCTTCTTTCATTATGACGAGATCGGAAGTACGTCCGCCCAGTATGGTGATGACCTTATTTCCTGCGAGCTTGAGTTCCTTGATGATGGGATAGAGAGCGGCAATACCGACGCCCCCGCCGACCATCAGGACGGTCCCGAATTTTTCAATTTCGCTCGGGGTGCCGAGAGGACCGGAGATGTCCCGGATGGAGTCTCCAACATTCAGGCACGACATCGCAGCCGTGGTCTTTCCTACTACCTGGAAGATAAGGCGAATAAGCCCTTTTTCCTTGTCATAATCTGCGATAGTAAGGGGTATCCTTTCTCCGTTGTCATCGACGCGAAGAACGACAAACTGACCTGCCTTCGCATGCTTTGCAATGCGCTCGGCTTCGACCCATATGTCAAATTCTTTGGGTGCGATCTTTTGCTTTGAAACGATCTTGAACATAACGTACCTCCTCTAAAGATTCTTCATGAAACTCTTGTTTGTAAATTTTTACACATGCGTGGCTAAATATATCTCAATTTGTGAATAATTGCAACATATAAAAGGGCACAAAACCAAACCACACAAAAGAGAAAAAACAACAATGGTTCAAGGCTGTACAAAAGGGGATAAGACATCATTTGTCAAAAAATAAAACCTGAAATTGGCGTTATAATTAATAAGAGGGATGTTCCCGGCCCACACCAACAACAAGGAGTGATCGTGATGGAAGTAAAAGTGTTTTCTACAAATACCTGACCGTGGTGCAATAAGGCGAAAGAGTATCTTTCGTCGCTGAATGTTGAGTATGAGGTCAAGACAGTTACAGGAGACAAGGCCGCAGCAATGGAGCTTGTTAAAAAAACAAGGCAGATGGGAGTCCCTGTCATCCAGATCGGTGAAAAATACATAGTAGGCTTCGACCAGACCAAGATCAATGAAACACTTAAAGAAGCAGGTCTGCTGAAGTAATTCAAAATAGACCCCAGGGGGAGTGTTTTCATGGATAACCTGTCGATCTGTTTTTATTTTGGGGGAGCCTTAGGCCCGGAAGATATTTCTTTCTCTGATTTCAGAAAAGAGCACGCTGTTTCATGTGCCGAAGCTGCAGACTGGCTTAGAGAGACTCCTACAAATACCGACGGCCACGGATGGATGGATCTTCCTGAAATAGATACAGCTGAAATAAAAAGAACGGCTGAATGGCTGAAGGGCTATGATTCAATAATACATGTCGGTATCGGAGGTTCGGCGCTGGGCAGCCTGATGCTGAATCAGGCGTTGCTGAGCGAATTCCGTAACTCCGGTGGCGTTCGCCCAAAATTTTATCTTGCAGACAACCCTGACCCCACAAAGACGCGTGCCATCTGGGAACAGGTAAAAGGGGGAAGCGTCGCCCTTGTAGGCGTTAGCAAATCCGGGGCTACCGCAGAGACCATGTCTCAGTTCCTCTGGTTCAGGAATGAAATGATAAAGCTCAGAGGCAAGGCTGAGGATGACATACTCGTCATAACCGACCCTGAAAGGGGGATATTCCGCTCATTTGCCCGCAATTCAGGATGCAGGGTCATAGACCTGCCGGCCTCAGTAGGCGGAAGGTATTCTGTTCTGTCTGCTGCAGGACTGGTAAGCGCCTCTGCAGTAGGCATCGATATAGATGCGCTTCTGCTGGGCGCAGGGAAGATGAAAGAAAATCTTCTTGAAAATTGCTCTATAGAGACTAATCCCGCCTGGCTCGCTTCATCTTTGCATTTTTACCATGAAAAACAGGGCAGGCCGATGGCTGTCATAATGCCCTATTCGAGCAGGATGGCTTTTTTTGCCGAATGGTTTGCCCAGCTCTGGGGCGAAAGCCTTGGGAAAAAAGGGCTGGGCACGACTCCGGTAAGAGCGGTCGGCGCGATCGATCAGCATTCCCAGGTCCAGCTCTACACAGAGGGACCTGACGACAAGCTCTTCACGATCATAAATTTTAAGAAACATGGTGAGAATGTCAATGTGCCTCCGGTGGACTGCGAAGCACTGAAGCCTCTTTCATACCTTGACGGTGCAGAGATCGGCAATATGCTGGGGCTTGAAGCCATGAGCACGGCGGCTGCTATAGTTAAGACAGGACACCCTCTTATATGGGTAGAGACAGATAAGATCGACTGCATCACTCTTGGTGCCCTGATATTCTACTACGAATACATGACAGCAATGACGGGCAGGATGATGGGGATAGATCCCTTTGATCAGCCGGGTGTGGAACAGGGCAAAAAATACACTTACGGCTTTATGGGGCGCAAGGGGTTCGAAGAGGATGCGGCAGAAGCAAAAGACTGGTTCAAAAAGATATCGGGCATCTCCCTGGAAATCTAGAACAAAGTGAGCGGGGATGACGCCGGACATCGTTAAATCTTTGAAACAAGAAAAAAGCCCGGAAAGCCTATCCGGGCATATTTTATTTTTTTAACAGCAGAGTTTTTGGTGATATTACGGTGAAGAGTCTTGCAACGGCCATCAGTCAGAGATCTTAAGCCTTATGAACTCTCCCTGAAGATTCCAGCTCTTTTCCTGTATGTTGCTTAGATCTCCCGGCTGTTTCCACGGCAGCATATTTGCAACGCCAAATGCGTCAACTACTGCAATGAACCGTGAACCGCTGTCATCAATATAAAGATAGACGCCTTCGGCTTGCTGTTTTGCCATATTACTGCTGCCTCCGTATAATTATCTTTTTTGTCCGCAGTATATGTTACTACATTAAGGCGGTTCAGACCAGTCAGATCTGCCCTTTGGTCTGCCAGTCCTTTTTGGGGAGAGGATAAGATGACTCTTATAGTTTTCAGCTGGATTCTCTTTGCTGTCCTTGTTATTTTACCCGGCATCATAGCTTTCCGCATTGCCCGGGGGAAGAAAAACAGAGGATGAACGGGGTGTTTTACATATGTCTCCCCTGATATATTATCTGCTGGCTTTCGGCGCATACACTTTCTCAATAATCTTAATGACAGGTCAGTCTTTTGCCTGGAAAGAGACAACTCTTTCTTTTTATCTCGGAGGGCGAAGATTTTCCGCATTGCCGACGACTGCTACTTTTTGCGCCACATGGATGAGCCCTCTCTCTCTGGTAGGATACAGCATGTGGCTGTACAGCGACGGATACGTCGCATTTCTTGCCTCTGTCAACGGATGGATACTGGGGCTGCTTTTTTTCCCGTTTATTGTTAAAAGGCTGCGCATGAAACGGGTACTTTCCCTTCCTGAGTGGCTGGAAAAAACCTATGGCGACAATAGGGTCCGGAAACTGGTCGCACTGACGATGATATTCCTCTATACACTCTATCTTGTAATACAGTTCAGGGCATTCGGGATAATAGTCTCCTATATGCTTGACATCCCATCAGGTTTTGCTTCGACCTCGCTCATATATCTCTTCGTTCTCTACACGGCATTCGGGGGCTATATCTCCATAGTCAGGAGCGATATGCTCAACCTTCTGCTTATCGTACTTGGCGTGACAGTTGCAGCAGCTTTTGCCCTTCCGTCAGGTTTTTCATTTACGACCGCAGCAGATGTATTTTTGATGAAAGGCCAGCTTGAAACAGTAAAATCACTAAGCAACGCTGAGATCTTTTCAGCCTTTGCAATAATGCTTTCGTGGGGTCTGGGAGTAGCCGGAAATCCTCAGTACGCTGTAAGGATACTTGCCAGCCGTACAGAAAAAGATGCATACAAAATGATAGCCGCTTCACCCTTTATCGTAGGATGGATCTATATTTGTGTGACTTTTTTTATCCTGGTCTGCAGATCCTATTATCCTGCTATAGTCAACATCGAGGAGACACTCTCGTTTGCAAGACTAGGGCAGTATCTTCCTGCCTTTGCCAGCACATTTCTGCTTATTGGCGTAATAGCTGCAGCTGTAAGCACTGCAAATTCTCAGCTTTTGCTTGCTGCGTGCTCGCTTTGTTATGATCTGTTCCCGATCAAAATGGAAGAGAGTAAAAAAGAGAGCATTATATACTATGAAGACCGCTTTCTTGTAATAAACAGGATAGCTATAACTGTAATAGCCTCTATTGCGCTCCTTTTGTCCCACGCAGGGCTGCCGGGCTACCTGATGCTTGGACGCATAAGCTGGACTCTCGTAGCTATCTGCTTTTTCTTTCCGCTTTTCCTTCCCTCCTGGATAATCAATGATAAATTATTCTTTGTTTTGAGTACTGCGCTTTCAGTTCAATGTTTTTTGGTTTTCGCGGCAGAGATCAGCCCGGAAAATGCAATGCTTGCTGTTCTGATGCTTGAGGCGCTCCTTTTTAAAATGTTCAAATATTCAATTTTGGACAATAGCAGAAAAACACAGGATGATCCTGCGGGAGAGGAAAAAGATGTATAGCAAATACAGCCTTGAAACCCTTATGAAATGGATATTCATGTCTCTTGCAGTCTCGATGGTCGCTTTGACATTGGGCGCGAGACTTCACCAGAGTTATGTTGCCAAAAAAAACTCGGCAGAAGAATTCGGCAGGGAATTAATGGTCATATCGGAGGAAAGAGAGTTCTCTCTTCAGAAAGAGATAGTGATGGGACAGCTCGGACCTTTCTGGAGGGAGCCTTTGCCGGGTGAAAAGCCGGAGCTCGTTATCAAAAACGGAGATCAGTCCTTAGGTTTTATCCTTGACGCCAAAAACATAATTATTTCTCTCGTAGAAGATGAGCGTTTCCTCATCCTTGTCGGACTGCTCGGTCTGGTCGCCGCTGTGGAACTTGCTGTTCTGATATCTTATGTGCTGACAAGGCCTTTAAGGCGTCTTGCCTGGGGATGCAGACAGATCGCGCAGGGAAGCCCTGTGACCATAAGACATAACGCCCTAAGTCCTTACGAGTTCCACGAGCTGACAGACAGCTTTAATGATATGGCCAAACAGCTGGAAAGATGGAAAGAGGTACAGAGACAGGTAAGCAGGATGGACAGGCTGGCGGCTCTGGGAGAGATGCTCTCCGGATTATCTCACGAGATAAGGAATCCCCTTGCAAGCATCAGGATCCAGCTGGACCTTTTGAGGATGGAAGTAGAATCGATCCCTGATGATCCTGGATCTTCAGCCGGCATCGGCCTTTCAGACGCTAAAGAATATATTACGATACTTGATCATGAGATAGACAGGCTTAACAGGATCGTGACCCAGCTTCTCTCCTTTGTTAGGCCCAAACAGCCTATAATGGCAAAGGTGCGGCTGGATGATATCCTTCCGTGGTGCATGTCGATGTTAAAACCTCAGGCAGAAAAGCAGGGCATAGAGCTTGTCACTCAAAAACTGGACAGCGATGTGAATGTGATGGCTGATAACGAGATGCTCCAGCATATTATCATGAATCTTTCGCTCAACGCTATCCAGTCTATGCCCGCATCAGGGTCGGGCAGAGAGAAGAAGCTTTCGATAGCGACCGGTTACTCAGAAACTGACCGTGGGATAAAAACAATGGGGTTTATCAGGGTAAGTGACACAGGGCCGGGGATACCTGCCGAGATACAGCACAGGATCTTCGATCCGTTCTTTACTACCAGGCAGGATGGGACCGGGCTGGGGCTAAGTATAGTTCAAAGGATAGTAGACGGTCTGGGAGGCACTCTCTCAATGGATACTTCTTCGCGGGGCACGAATTTTAACATATTCATGCCTCTTGCAGAGGACGGCCGGTACGATGTTGATCTTAACCAAATGGAGGTTTCGGCAAATGAATATATGGATAGTTGACGATGAGGTCAACCTTGCAAACGGACTGAAAAGGGCTTTTGAAAAGAGCGGATACAGCGCAAAAACTGTAAAAACTATATCAGAACTCCATCAGCTTCTTGGCGCGGAAATACCTGCCCTCATATTTCTGGACCAGCGTTTGCCTGATGGGAACGGAATAGATGTCCTGCCGGCAATTCTTAAACAGTATCCCAGATGCAAGGTCATCCTGATGACGGCCTTCGGAGACTCCAGGCTGGTCGTGAGGGCCATACAGGAGGGGGCATACAACTACCTGGACAAGCCTTTCCCTCTTGACGCGGCGAAAAATATGATAGAAAAGGCTATTGAATCGATAAGATTCAGAAATCAGGCAGAATTCCTCCTTTCTGAAGGCCCCAACCAGCTGCTTGGAACTTCAAATGAAATGCATAAGGTCAGAGATACCATCATGAAGATCGCCCAGCATCAGAATATTACAGTTCTCCTGCAGGGTGAAAGCGGAACTGGCAAAGAGGTAGCGGCAAGAATGATCCATCATGCATCGAACTGCAAGGGTGATTTCGTTGCACTGAACTGCGCTGCTATCCCTGAATCGCTGCTTGAATCGGAGCTGTTTGGCTGTCATAAAGGTGCATACACAGGCGCTGACACGGATAAGCAGGGCTTGATAGAAATTGCCGACAAGGGGACACTTTTTCTTGACGAGATCGGAGACATGCCTCTCAGTCTCCAGAGCAAGCTTTTCAGGTTCCTTGACCAGAGATCCTTCCGGCCGCTGGGGAGCACCAAAGAAAAAAACGTCAGCCTTAATCTTATTTGCGCTACCTGTATAGACATTGAGAAGCATGTCAGGGAAGAGAAGTTCAGAAAAGACCTTTTCTTCAGGATATCAGTCATACCGATAACGATACCGCCGCTTAGGGAGAGAGATAAGGATGTGCTTGAACTTGCCGCTTTTTATCTTGCAGATTTTTCTAAAAGGCTGGGGAAGGGCGCAAACGTTTTTACTGATGATGTAAAGGATGTATTCCTGACATATTGGTGGCCCGGCAACGTACGGGAACTGCGTAATTTGATCGAAAGGATACTGATCCTGAAGGATAACTCGGACAACATCGTTCGGCTTGCAGATCTCCCTGCAGAAATGCTTGAAATACAGCAGCAAAGCACGATCGGAGTTTCTGCCGGCCACTTGAGCGGTGAATCACTTCCGCACATGATGGACAGGATCGAACGGGAAATGATAGTATCCGCACTCGCAAAATGTATGGGAAGCCGTACTCAGACTGCTGCGGAACTTGGTATTTCAAGATTTTCACTTCTGAGAAGGATGCAGAGACACGGACTTGACTGATCATCAGCTGATCCAGCGACAAAAACTTAAAATTAAAAGCAGGATTGATCCAAAAGTTCTGCTGGGGTCAAACCTGCTTTTTGTGCCGTTGGAAGAACTGACGCAAGAGTGCTGTAAGATCCTCGGAGACAATCCTTTTTTTTATTTTGTACCGCCCGGTTGGCAGAACAGCGCAGTTGACATAGATGATCTGGATCCTGATTTAATACCTGCGCCAAAAAACATTGAGGAGCATCTGTCACTGCAGATAGCGACCTGTCCGAACGTTGATGATCTTCCCCCGCCCTATTCATCAGCCGAATTCTGGTGCTCTCTCCTGAACGAAAAAGGATATTTGAATGCTTCTGTAGATAGCATAGCCCGAAGGATAGGAGTGTGCTCAGAAAAAGCGCTTGAATACATAAAAAGCCTGCAGGGATACGTCGATCCGCCGGGTCTTTTTGCTTCGGACCTTAGGGAATGCCTGCTCATACAGCTTGAAAGGGGGGGGCTTAAAGACAGCCTTTCATGGTCAATACTGACAGACGGCTATGAACATCTGACGGAGGGGCGGCTATCTGACCTTTCAAGAAAAATGTGCTGTGACAAAAAAGCCATAGAAAAAGCATTGGATATGCTTCGAAAGCTTGACCCCTCTCCGGGATCAAATTTCTTAACTGCCTCTGCTGCCTATCCCGAAATAGAATTTGTGATCAGAAATGGGACCCCGGTTCCAAAATTGCTGCGGGAGAACCTGCCGTCAATAAAGAGCAGTATGGGCGAGATGCCTCTTGCTATCAATGAGCTTCTTGAAGAAAAATGGATATCTCCCTTATGGTCCAAAACGAAATTCGCGCTTATAAGGCTGGGAATGAGATACAGGACCCTGCTCAGAATATCCATTCTGATATCTGAGATCCAGTCAGATTTCCTGAAAGGCGAAAAAGACACCATCTCTCCCCTGACGTACGTATATGCTGCAAGACATCTGGGACTCAGTGCTTCAACTGTCTGCCGTTCGATCGACAGTACCTGGTGCCGCGCTTTTGGCAGGACCATCAGGATGAGCACTTTTTTTTCCAGGGGACTCTTATCAAGACCGGACGTCAGCGTGAAGGAGCTCAGGTCAATTATAATTGACCTTAACAAAAAGGGGAAAAACGACCGTATGATAGGTGAAATTATTTCACTGCCGACCAGAACAGTTGCCTGGCACAGAAAAAAATTAGGTTTGCCCCGGGCGGCAAATAGTTGAAGATACACAATATTATGAAATGTGTGCATTCTTTACCTGTGTGCGGAAAACGCACACACATTTAAGTTTTGTGCAACGCATATAAGATCTTCCCACAAATGATGACCTTCCTTTCAAAGTAAAAAGAGACTACTTACTTAAAAAAATGATTTGATCCAATGATTATTGTGCTTATCTTATTTTTCTGATCTCCAGGTCCAGTTTTTTGCCATTTTAGCAACTTTTTTGCATGTAATTAGATAGGCATTATAGCTTAATTAATTTTGGAGGTGCTGAATTATGGCAGAAAAGAAAAAAGAATCGGGATCAGCAGCAAGCGTTCTTATCGGTGCAGCATTTTTGATGGCAACTTCGGCGATCGGACCGGGGTTCCTGACACAGACAGCTGTCTTTACAGATAAGCTGAAAGCGGCCTTTGCTTTTGCAATTTTAGTTTCTATCCTTATCGATATCGTAGTCCAGATGAATATCTGGCGCATTCTCGGCGTTTCAGGCAAGCGAGCGCAGGACGTAGCCAACGAGGTTTTTCCCGGACTGGGCTATTTCCTTGCTTTTCTTGTTGCGTTGGGCGGGCTTGTCTTTAACATAGGCAATGTCGGAGGCGCCGCCATGGGACTTAACGTCATGCTCGGAGTGCCATTAGTACCGGGAGCGATAGTAAGTGCAGGAATAGCCATAGCTCTTTTCCTGAATAAGGAGATGGGCAAGGCAATGGACAATTTTACAAAAATACTTGGAGTGATAATGATAGCAATGGTCCTTTTCATGGTTTTCAAGACTCAGCCCCCGGTGGCATTGGCTCTTAAGGAGACGGTGCTTCCTTCAACTATAGACTGGATGACCATCCTTACCCTGGTTGGCGGGACTGTCGGCGGATACATTACCTTTGCGGGCGCCCACCGCATAATCGATGCGGGGATAACGGGAATGGAAAACCTTCCAAAGATATCGTCAGGTTCAGTCAAGGCTATCTCAATAACAGGCATAATGAGATACCTGCTCTTCCTGGCTATACTGGGCGTAGTAGCTACGGGAGCGGTGCTTGACCCTAAAAATCCTCCCGCATCTGCCTTCCTCATCGGTGCAGGACAGATCGGTTACCGCATATTCGGCGTGATACTATGGAGTGCAGGTATCACTTCTGTTGTGGGTGCGTCCTATACGTCGATATCCTTCCTCAGAACGCTTTTTGGAAAGATCGAGCAGTATTCGCGCTACTGGATAATCGGATTTATCTGCGTATCAACGGGTATTTTCTCAACGATGGGAAACCCGGTAGCCCTTCTTATAGTAGCAGGCTCATTGAACGGGCTGATCCTCCCTGTCTCCCTTGGAGTCATGCTGCTTGCGGCCTTCAATAAGAAGATAGTCGGAGCTGATTATCATCATCCTAAAGTCCTTGCGGTATTGGGATGGATCATGGTCGTATTTACGGCATGGATGGGCTTTAAATCATTGACCGGAATAGCCAAACTTTTCTCATAGGGATGTACAATTACATGGGGGAATTGATTCTCCCATGTAATTGTCAGCAAGGAGTGATATCAATGTCGTTGTACATCAAGTATCCAAAGTATCTCACCGCAGGGGAGTCCTGCGTCGTAGTTGAATTTGCGGATGAGATCGACCGCGGCGCCAATGACGCTGTGATGAACCTTAAAAAGTATCTTCTTACACAGAAGGATATCTCCATAGTTGAGTGCCTGCCGACATACCGGTCACTGGCTGTCTATTTTGATCCGACAGTCGTCAGCGCAGACGAGGTCATCAATGCGGCTAAATCAGCTCCGGAATTAGATGGTGAAGAGTGTGCGTCTTCTTTTACGGAAATCTCTATCCCGGTCTGCTACGGCGGAGAGTACGGGCCTGACATAGCCAACGTTGCAGAACACGCGGGGATATCGGAAGAAGATGTAATAAAGAGACACAGCTCCAAGTCATGCCACTGCTACATGATAGGCTTTATGCCCGGATTTGCCTATCTTGGCGGCATGGACGAGAGCATAGCGACACCCAGGCTGACAAACCCGCGTACAGTGATAAATGGCGGAAGTGTTGGGATAGCAGGAAAACAGACAGGGATATACCCGATAGACAGCCCGGGAGGATGGCAGCTTATCGGACGGACTCCGCTCCGTCTCTTCACGCCTGAAGCATCGCGACCCACCCTGATAGAGGCAGGTTATGAAGTACGCTTTGTTCCTGTTGCTGAGGAAGAATATAAAAAAATAGAGGCCGAAGTGGCTGCGGGGACCTACAAGCCCCTCATAACGGAGGCGAAATAACTATGGAACTGATAATCAGAAAAGCGGGAATGCTCACATCTGTGCAGGACCTGGGACGATGGGGATACCAGTCAAGCGGTGTTCCTGTGGCAGGGGCGATGGACCTTCCTGCCCTAAGGATCGGAAATGTAATGCTTGGGAATCCGGAGGGCGCGGCTGCCCTTGAAGTGACTCTCCTTGGACCTGAAATTGAGGTAAAGGGAACCGGTGCAGCGGTCTTTGCCGGAGCCGACCTCGGGTTCAGCGTAAACGGCAAGGCAGTCGGCTCATGGCGGTCTGTTGTACTGAAAGATGGAGATGTGATAACTTTTAAGGGACCGAGAGGGAAGGGCTGCAGAGGAAACCTCTGTTTTGCCGGCGGTGTTTATATCCCGCCCGTCATGAACAGCTGTTCAACGTATATACGCGCAAAGATCGGCGGAGTTGAGGGACGCGCTCTTAAAATCGGAGACGTTATTAAGATCGGGGAACCGGCGGCACTATGGAAGAAACTTGAAGGATTTTGTCTGCCTGAAGATCTGGACCCGGCACAGGATGCAAATGCTCCGCTTGCAATAATAACAGGACTCCAGGAAGATGCCTTTACCGAAGAGGGCAAAAAACTCCTGTTTGAGTCAGAGTACACGATCACAGCTGAATCAGACAGGATGGGCTGCCGTCTGGAAGGTGCAAAGATCGAACACACCGAAAAGGGAGCGGACATCGTATCCGATGCAATACCGCTGGGAGCTGTGCAGATCCCCGGTCACGGAATGCCGATAATAATGCTTGCAGACCGTCAGACTACAGGCGGCTACACAAAGATCGGAGTACTTACGCCCCTTTCGATGGAGGCGCTTGTTCAGAAGATGCCGGGGTCTAAGGTGCGTTTTCGCAGGGCCGATGTCTCTGAGGGTGTTGCAGAACAGATGAGGATAAAGGAAGCAGTGAGAAGGGCAAAAGAGCTTCGTCTTTCACATGTTTCCCGTACACACAGTGAAGCTCCAAAACCTCTTTTCGGACACTTTATCCTTACTGTGGAAGGAAAGAGATACGAAATAACCTGTGAAGAGATTTAGAGACAAGGAGTGACAGGATATGTATAAAGTAGACCTGAACAGTGACATAGGAGAGAGCTTTGGCGCATATAAGATGGGTGACGACGCAGCTGTTATGGATGCAGTAACATCGGCCAATGTTGCGTGCGCATTCCATGCGGGCGATCCGCTGGTCATGAAAAAAACCATTAAAAATTGTGCTGAAAAGGGAGTTGCAGTAGGTGCGCATCCAGGATATCCCGACCTGGTAGGCTTTGGGCGCAGGAACATGAAGTGTACTCCCGAAGAGGAATATGCGGACTGCCTTTACCAGATAGGAGCCCTCAGCGCTTTCTGCTGTGCAAACGGCTTATGTCTGCAGCACGTCAAACCGCACGGAGCAATGTACAATCAGGCGGCAAAAGATCCTGAGCTTGCAAGGGCGATAGCTCAGGCAGTAAAGGATTCCGGGAAAGACGTGATACTCATGGGGCTGGCTAACTCCGAATTTGAAAAAGCAGCTAAAGAAATGGGTGTCCCGTTTGCCGCGGAGGCATTTGCAGACAGAGGTTACATGCCCGATGGCTCCCTGGTGCCGCGTTCGCAGCCCGGAGCGATCATACATGATGTTGATGCCGCTGCAAAACGGGTCGTTAGAATGGTTACGGAAGGGACAGTTGAGGCTGTTGACGGAACTGTAATAAACTTCCGACCGCATTCGATATGCATGCACGGAGATACGCCGGAGGCAGTTGAGATGGCAAAGGCTGTCAGAACAGCGCTTCAGACTGCCGGCGTAAAAGTTACAAATTTGAAGGAGGTCGTTCTGGGATGACACTTCCGTTTGATATAGCCCCATATCGTCACGCATCACCGAAAGAAATGAGGGACCTGATCAGAAAGGGAGAGTGGACACACCCGACCTCGGGTCTGTGTCTTTCTCATGTACAGGCCAACATGATAGTCCTTCCCAAGGACTGGGCATACGATTTTCTTGTTTTTGCGCAGCGAAACCCCAAGCCATGCCCCATACTTGACGTGACAGAGCCCGGAGATGGCGAAGCAAAGCTGATAGCGCCGGGATCAGATGTCAGGACAGACATTCCCGGATACCGCGTATGGGAAGATGGCGTACTCAAAGACGAACCTACCGATGTGCTGAAGTACTGGAGGGATGATCTTGTAGCATTCCTCCTGGGATGTTCCTTTTCGTTCGAGGGAGCCCTTCTTGAGGCAGGGATCCCGATCAGGCACATGGATCAGGGATGCAACGTCCCGATGTATATAACGAACATGCAGTGTCATCCGGCCGGGCGCTTAAGCGGACCAACGGTCGTAAGCATGAGGCCGGTCAAACATTCACAGGTCGTCAGGGCCGCACTCTGCACGGGGCGTTTCCCTGCAGTACACGGAGCTCCCGTACATATCGGAGACCCTGCAGCTATAGGAATAAAGGATATCAACAGACCTGAGTTCGGAGACCCTGTGGAAATAAGAGAAGGTGAAGTCCCTGTCTTCTGGGCATGCGGAGTAACTCCCCAGGCTGTGGTAATGAACAGCAAACCGCCTTTTGCGATAACACATGCTCCGGGACACATGTTCATTGCAGACCCAAAGGATTCTGATTACTCGACATTCTAGTTTGAAAAGGCACAAACAGGACCTGTCAGGCTTGTTTGCATCAGCACAATAAAAAGACGGCCGCTTTTTTCGGCCGTCTTTTTATTGTGCTGAACTTATGATGTGAGCAAGGTTTTTATCCCGGCATTCGTTGAATTTGTCCCGCCAGTCATAGGACCAGCGGAGGAGTCCCTGTTTTTGCCGGAGCTTTCTTTCTCGTCTCAGGGGATATTTCTCCCTTGGCTTCCTCATCCCCTTAGAACATGCTGAGATCCAAAATCAGAGAGCCTTTCTGGGTGATGATCTCTCTTCGAGGGCTGACAGAACTTTCTGAGGGTCACTTACCTTGCTCAAAAATATCATTGAAGCGATTATGTATGGCTTGAAGCTTGCCTGTTTGAACAGGGGCACGCGGTATCTGTCAAACACTGAAGCGGCCACTTCTCCGGCCTCGCAGCTGACACCCGAGATGTCTGCAGGGAGGCAGTGCAGATAAAGGGCTTTTCCGTCCTTTGTCATTTTCATCATATCTTCGGTGCATTCCCAGTCTTTGTGGAGAGCGTTGTGAGCCAGGAGTTCCTTTTCAAGAGCCCTGATCCCGTCATGGTCGCCAGCTCCGTAAAGAGCTGTCCTCTTCTGCATTGCCTTGAACGGAGCCCAGCTCTTGGGATAGACAAAATCGGCTCCCTCAAAAGCCTCTTTCATGCTGTTGGTCTTTGTGAACTTGCCGCCTGATACCCTTGCGTTTTCCTTTGCGATATCCTCGACTTCAGACATGATCTCATAGCCTTCGGGGTGGGCAAGTGCAACTTCCATGCCCATCCTTGTCATCAGTCCCACCACGCCCTGCGGGACTGATAAAGGTTTGCCGTAGGAGGGAGAGTATGCCCATGTCATAGCGATCTTTTTGCCTTTAAGCTTTTCAATGCCCCCTGACTCATGGATCATATGGAGCAGGTCTGCCATTGCCTGCGTGGGATGGTCTATGTCGCACTGCAGGTTGACAAGAGTCGGCCTCTGTTCGAGAATGCCGTCCCTGTATCCCTCTTTGACAGCATCGACGACCTGGTGCATATAGGCATTGCCTTTCCCTATGTACATATCGTCCCTTATCCCGATCACATCGGCCATGAATGAGATCATGCTGGAAGTCTCCCGTATCGTCTCGCCGTGTGCTATCTGTGACTTGCCCTCATCAAGGTCCTGGACCTCCAGTCCAAGCATGTTGCATGCCGAGGCAAAGCTGAAGCGGGTCCTTGTCGAGTTGTCGCGAAAAAGCGATATCCCAAGCCCGCTGTCAAAAATTTTAGGGGAGATGTTGTTTTCTCTGAGGCATCTGAGAGCGTCTGCAACGGTAAAGACGGCATCAAGTTCATCTCTGCTCTTCTCCCAGGTGAGGAAGAAATCATTTTCGTACATATCTGAAAAATTCAGTTCGTTCAGTTTTTTAACAAAGGGATCCATTCTCATATTGTCGATTCCTCCATTGTCATCTTTTGATCACTGTCGGTCATTTATTATTGTCGCAGTAGAGTGTCGGCAGTGCGGCATATACGGCGGCGCACTTTACCAGGTCGGCCTTCCATGTGATCTCGTTGGGTGCATGGGCCTGTGCTTCTTTGCCCGGACCGAATCCTATGCAGGGTATCCCGAACCGGCCCATGACAGATACTCCGTTAGTCGAAAAAGTCCACTTGTCTACAAAAGGCTCGCCGTACATCCCCATGAATGACCCGACCATTGCCTTCGTCGCAGGGTGGTCTTCCGGGATCACCCATGTCGGGAAGTAGCACTCCGTGGGATATGTAAGCCCTGTCCAGCTCGGTCTGTCGTATTTGTACATCGATACTTCCGCGTTATATTTTTTGACAGAGGGTAAAGTACGTATCTCTTCAAGTGCCATCTCCCACGTTTCTCCGTTAGTCAGCCTGCGGTCGATAGATATCGCGGCCATGTCTGCAACAGCGCAGCGTGAGGGGGAGTTGTAGAATATCTCTGAGACTGCAAGAGTTCCCTTGCCAAGGAATGGATCGAAGTGCAGCATATCGTTCAGTGCCTGCACTTCCTTTATTATGTCAGCCATCTTGTAAATGGCGTTGTCGCCTCTCTCCGGTGCCGAGCCGTGACAGGATACTCCCTTGACCTCGACCCTTATCTCCATTCGTCCGCGCTGTCCTCGGTAGATGTTTCCGTCGGTGGGTTCTGTTATCACAACGAATTCAGGCCTTATACCGTCCACGTTGACTATATACTGCCAGCAGAGACCGTCGCAGTCCTCTTCCTGAACAGTGCCCGTGACGAGGACCCTGTATTTATCCGACAGCAGCCCAAGGTCCTTCATGATCCTAGCTCCGTAGACAGAAGAGACTATGCCTCCAAGCTGGTCCGAAGCGCCCCTGCCTCCTATCTCGGTCTCGTTTTCATATCCCTTGTAAGGATCGAATTTCCAGTTAGAGAGTTCTCCGAGCCCGACTGTGTCAATGTGTGCGTCGTATGCGATCAGGGTCTTTCCCGAGCCCATGTATCCGAGAATGTTTCCCATCCCGTCGATAGTTACCTCATCAAACCCCAGATCATTCATCTCTTTTTCGATCCGTCTTATCACACACTCTTCCCCGCAGCTTTCACCGGGAATGGCAATAAGGTCGCGAAGAAACTTTATCATACTTTTTTCATAGCCCTCTGCTGTTTTTTTAACGGCATCAAAATCCATGGATGTATCCCTCCGATGTGGTCGTATAAGCTGCTGAAGGGTGAGAAACACCCTATTATCACCGATTCAATATAACACAGGGGAAAACTTAGTCAACTGCCTTTACGATAGCGAAACTATCGTAAAGGCCGGCTAGCAGTTGGCAAGCGTGGGCAAGCAGTTGGCAGTTGTCAGAACCTGAAACCTTAGCCCTTTATCGTCGCCCCCGAGTGCTTCCATCGGGGGTCCAGCGTCTTTAGTTTTAGGCTATAACAGAATTTTCAAGACCTAACTTCCAAGCCTCTCCCGATCTCAAAGCGCATTCGAAATGGTTCGAGCACTATGGATTATTTAATAATTTTCCTGACGGAAAACAGTGCTCTCCCGATCTCAATCATTCGGAAACGACGGTGATTTTGAGTCTCTGCGGCCTTTGTCCGCAAATTCTCCGCGATGCGAAGCGAGCAAATTCCCCAGCGACAAATGTCGCGAATTCTCCGCGGCATGAACCACGCCGCAATTCCCCCGACCCTGCCCCTGGCTTCTAACAACTGCTAGCCAATAGCTTGCCCATGCTTGCCAACTGCTTGCCTGTCTTTCCGACAGTTTCACCATTGTTATCGCATCTTAACCATATATAATATCAGAACAGTGCTGTTGTACAGAAAGTCGAGGGGGGGTCATGAAATGAGCGATCGAATGAGACCTATTTCCTTTGGAAAACTGATGGAGTGGATACTCTCTGAAAAAGAACGCACCGGGAGCATCTTCGGTGTCAGTTCCATCTACAGGCATAAAAGCGGAACTTTTTCCTTTCTTGGAGAAAAACTTGAAACTCCCTTCGGGCCTGCCGCCGGGCCGCATACTCAGCTGGCTCAGAATCTCATTTCCGCCTACGCCGCGGGGGCACGTTTCTTTGAACTGAAGACTGTCCAGACTCTGGACGGCGAGGATCTTCCAGTATCAAAACCGTGCATAGATGCAAGGGACGAATGCTATAACGTTGAATGGTCTACAGAACTGACTGTCCCCCAAGCATTTGACGAGTACGTCAAGGCCTGGTTCGCCCTCAAGCTGATCTCTGAGGAGTTTCAACTGGGGGCTCCTGATGGCTTTGTCTTCAACATGAGCGTAGGCTATGACCTTCAGGGAATAAAATCTGAAAAGATAGACAGGTTCATAGAGGGACTGAAGGATGCCTCAGGATCCCCAATATGGGATGAATGCAGGAAATGGACTCTTGCAAATATCACAAATTTCTCTAATATCGATGAGGGATATACAGACAGGATATCTCCAAATATCTGCAGGTCTATAACATTATCGACACTCCATGGCTGCCCGCCCGAAGAGATAGAACGGATAGCGTCATACCTGATAAAAGAAAAACATCTGAATACCTATGTCAAGATCAATCCGACCATCCTTGGGTACAAGCTTGCCAGGGAGACGATGGACTCAACAGGGTTCGGATACGTTTCCTTCGGCGACCGCCATTTCAAAGAAGACCTTCAGCTCAAAGACGCAGTCCCGATGATACGACGCCTTCAGGCTGCGGCAGAAAGTGCCGGGCTTTCATTCGGAGTAAAGCTGACAAACACCCTTCCGGTAGATAACCCCGGAGACATCATGTCCGGTGAAGAGATGTACATGTCCGGCAGGTCCCTTTTCCCGCTTACAGCCAGGACTGCCCGTCTTTTGACAGAGGAATTTGACGGCAAACTGCGTATCTCCTGGTCCGGAGGGGCAGATTATACAAATATATCGGATCTTTTCAACGCCGGCATCTGGCCCATAACAATGGCAACGACCCTTTTGAAGCCCGGTGGCTACAACAGGTTCAGGCAGATAGCCGAAACCTTTGCCGGAATGGAAAAGAAGGGAGACAAAGGCATTGATCCGGATCTGCTTGACAGTCTTATCCAAAAGTCTGAAGCGGACGAATGGTACAGGAAGCCGATCAAACACCGGGCCATTTTTGCCAAAGAAGATAAATTGCCCCTGACTGACTGCTTTGTGGCGCCATGCAGCGAAGGATGTCCTATCCGCCAGGATGTGCCGGAATACATCTCCCTTGTCGGGGAGAAAAAGTACGGCGAAGCTCTGGAACTGATACTTGACAAAAATCCGCTCCCCTTCATAACAGGAACGATCTGCACTCACAGGTGCATGACTTCCTGCACAAGGAACCACTATGAAGAGACAGTAGCGATCAGGGATGTGAAGCTAAAGGCAGCCGAAGAGGGTTTCAAAGCCGTTATTGACAAGATAGGGCCGGCTGAGCATATGGCGGGAGCAAAGGCCGCAGTGGTAGGCGGAGGACCTGCCGGCCTTGCCGCTGCTTATTTCCTGCAAAGATACGGTATCGGCACCACGGTATTTGAACGGGAAAAAGAGCCGGGAGGAGCAGTACGGCATGTGATCCCCGACTTCAGGATAGGGAGCAGTGCCATCGAACGGGACATTGAGATCGTAAAGAAAACCGGTGCTGAATTCATCCTGGGGACAAAGGTCTCTTCTGTAAATGAACTCAGGGAAAAGGGCTACAAATATATTGTAATAGCTGCGGGAGCATGGAAGCATGGGGAGCTTGGGATAAAAAGTGAGAAAAAGGTAAACGCACTCGATTTCCTTGCCTCGTATAAAAAAGATGAGAAAAAAATACATTTAGGCAGGAACGTGGCCGTTATAGGCGGCGGCAACACTGCCATCGACGCTGCCCGCGCAGCTAAAAGGCTCAAGGGAGTCAAAACTGTAAGCATCGTATATCGCAGGACAGCGATGTTCATGCCAGCGGAAGAAGAGGAACTGAAACTGGCAACGGAAGACGGAGTGATCTTCAGGGAACTGCTTCAGCCGATATCGCACAGGGAAGGAAAACTCCTTTGTTCAGTGATGACTCTGGGTGAGCGCGATGCCTCAGGGCGCAGGTCCCCGGTGCCTACCAAGGAGACAGTTATGATCCCGGCGGATACTCTCATAGAGGCCGTGGGAGAAAACGTCGATTCGGATCTCTTCACTGACAATAATATATTTGTGGATCACAAGGGCCGGGCAGTAACAGACAGAAAAAGTTACGAGACCAACATCAATGGCGTTTACGTTGCGGGTGACGCAAGATGCGGCCCCAAAACAGTTGTCGAAGCCATAGCCGATGCAAGGCGTGTAGCCGATGATATCGCATTTAAGGAAGAGCTGTGCAAAAGGAATGATGCCAAAAAGAATAAGCGCGACACTGATGGTCTTCGCTTAAAAAAGGGCAGACTTATCTTTTGTGAGTCGCCTGAAAAAGAATCTGAGCGCTGCCTTGAATGCGGAGCCCTCTGTGAGAACTGTGTAGACGTCTGTCCGAACAGAGCGAACATCTCTGTTCATGCAGAGGGATCATCATCACCTCAGATGATCCACATAGATGACCTTTGCAACGAGTGCGGCAACTGTTCCACGTTCTGCCCGTGGACGGGGTCGCCATATAAAGACAAGTTTACATACTTCTCAAAGGAAAAGGACCTGAACGAAAGCAAAAACAGCGGTTTTTTTGACATGGGAAAAGGCAGATTCAAGGTCAGGCTGGAAGGGAAAGTTTTTACATCTTCTCTTGATCATGCAGATAAAAAGCTGCCAAAAGAAATAGCAGAGATGATCAAAGCGGCTCGGAAGAGCATTCCGATCTGAGGGGGCTTGCCGATGTATCAGCTGAATGTTAACGGAAATATCCAACTATCTGAAACAAACAAAAAGCTTATTGATTTTCTGAGGGAAGACCTTGATCTGACCTCTGTGAAGAACGGGTGCAAAGAGGGAGCCTGCGGAACATGCATGGTCCTGATCGACGGAAGGGCATGCAAAGCCTGTGTGCAGGAGCTGAAAAATCTCAGCGAAAAAAATATTCTGACGGTTGAAGGGCTTAGCCAAAAGGAAAAAGATGTCTACTCATATTCATTCTCGGTCTCCGGAGCGGTGCAGTGCGGATTCTGCATCCCTGGAATGGTGATAAGCGCCAAGGCCCTTATCGACAAAGTCCCTGACCCGACTATCAAAGAGGTAAAAGAGGCTATAAAAAATAATATATGCCGCTGCACCGGCTACAAGAAGATCGAAGAGGCGATCCTGCTGGCCGCCAAAATGTTCAGGGAGAATATCCCGGTGCCCGGAGAACACTACACGGGGGCAGTTGGTGAGAACACTCCACGCACAGATGCAGTATCAAAAGTATTAGGAACTGCCCAATATGCTGCTGATATCAAAATTGACGGAATGATATACGGTTCAGCCGTCAGAACAGAATATCCGAGAGCGGTCATCAGATCGATAGATATCTCTGAAGCCCGAAAACTTTATGGGGTCGTAGGGATATTCACAGCAGAGGACGTTCCGGGCAATAAAAAGATAGGGCATCTTGTAAAGGACTGGGATGTGATGATCCCTGCAGGAGGCTGCACCAGATATGTTGGCGATGCACTTGCGCTTGTTGCGGCCGAGACCCCGGAGATAACGGAGGAAGCAAAAAAACTGATAAGGGTCGAATATGAGGTGCTTAAACCAATAACATCTCCCGAAGAAGCGCTTGCTGACGGGGCTCCCCTCATACACGAAAACGGAAACATCATGTCGCGTGTTGACCTTAAGAGGGGCAATGCGGACGAGGTCATCAAAGATTCAAAGCACGTCGTTACAAACCATTACTCACTGCCCTTTACAGAACATGCCTTCCTTGAACCTGAGACTGCCGTGGCATTGATGGAGGATAACGGGGTAGTGAGGATATATTCCGCTGACCAGGGAGTCTACCAGACCATGAGGGAGTGCGCTGAAGCCTTGGGACTGCCGCATAAAAAGGTTAGAGTGACTGCGGCGATGATAGGCGGTGGTTTTGGCGGCAAGGAGGACATGAGTGTCCAGCATCACGCGGCGCTGTTGGCGTATCTCACCAAACGTCCGGTAAAAGTTTCCCTTACAAGGGCTGAGAGTATCAAGGTACATCCCAAAAGACATGCAATGGAGATTGAAATGACGACAGCCTGCGATGAGGATGGAAGGCTCACTGCCATGAAAGCCGGTATAGTCTCAGACACGGGGGCATACGCATCACTTGGGGGGCCGGTCCTTCAGAGGGCCTGTGTCCATGCGGCAGGGCCATACAACTATCAGAACATCGATATAACAGGAACGGCCGTATATACGAACAACCCGCCTGCCGGAGCATTCAGGGGATTCGGCGTCACTCAGAGCTGTTTTGCTGCTGAGTGCAACATAAACCTTCTTGCTGAAAAAGTCGGACTCTCTCCCTGGGAGTTCCGTTTCAAGAATGCGATAAGGCCTGGAGATGAACTTCCGAACGGACAGATCGCAGATGAAACGACAGCGCTTGAAGAGACTTTGCTTGCTGTGAAATATGAATATGACAAAAATCCCGGTGCAGGGATATCATGTGCGATGAAAAACGCAGGACTTGGAATGGGTGTTCCGGATTTTGGAAGATGCAGGCTCAGGATCAGGGAGGGCAAGGTCCATATAGCCACCAGCGCCTCATGCATCGGGCAGGGGCTGGGCACGGTCGTCACCCAGATGGTTTGTGACGTTACCGGATTGCTTCCCGAACTTGTAGTCCACGACCCCGCAGACACCTTCTTTACCCCTGACTCAGGAAATACCACGGCATCAAGGCAGACAGTCATTACCGGAGAGGCAACGAGAAAAGCCGCCGAAGAACTTAAAAAAGATCTGGGAAAAAGCCCGTTTTCTGAACTGGAAGGCTGCGAGTACTATGGAGAGTTTGAGAGCGTAACTGACAAAATGGGATCAGAAAAGCCCCATCCCGTAAGCCACATATCATACGGATACGCGACCCATATGGTCATTCTGGATGAAGACGGAAAGATAAAAAAGATAGTAGCGGCCCACGATGTAGGGAAAGCCATTAACCCCAAAAGCGTTGAGGGGCAGATAGAAGGCGGGGCCGTCATGAGCATGGGATATGCCCTTACAGAGGATTATCCGCTCAAGGACTGCATTCCCCAGGCTAAATTCGGTACACTTGGGCTTTTCAGATCGGATATGGTGCCTGAGATAGTCAGCATAGTTATAGGAAAAGCAAAAGATGGCTTTGCAGGCGGAGCAAAGGGCATAGGGGAGATAGCGGCGATACCGGGAGCCCCCGCCATCCAGCTCGCATACTACAACAGAGATGGGATATTCAGGACCTCCCTGCCCCTTAAGGAGACTCCTTACTGTAAAAAAACAAAATAAAAATAGGTCAGGAACAGACAGCAAAAAGGGCGGCCCCTTTTAGGACCGCCCCATTCTTTTGTTTTAAGAAGGCTCACCGAGCCTAAGTTTTGATCCTATCAGCCGCCGCCACCGCCGCCGCCGTTTCCGTCTGACGTGGCATTCTTTTTTGCATTTTTGACTTTGTTGACGCCATCTTTGCCGGGGCAGTCTTTATTCTCTGTTTCCTCAAATATTTTTGGGATCCAAATATCTTTAGTCCCGTCAATACCGTCAATTACAACTTTCAGCATTTCACCTTTTTGAGCTCCTGATGTTACGTTAATAATATTCACTGTGGTTTTTATTTTTTTGAGGGTCTTAGTGTCGTGCGTTTGTGATGTAAGTGCGTCAATGAAGCCTATAACGCCATCGACAGTATCAAGTCCTCCTCCGACGATGCCCCCTACCATGACTGCACCGCCAACGACAGCAGCACCTGTCGTTACTGCGCCCATCGTCAATGCCGCTCCTCCGACGATCGCTGCGCCTGAAAGCACGACCGTTGTCGCCAAAGACACGGCGGAGGCAGCTATTTCGCCGGCTTGAGCCGCATTGGCTTCAGCTGTCGCATAGTCCGCTTCGGTTGAAAGGCCGACATTCGCAGTAGCGTTGGCAACACTGTTCAGACCGGCTTCGACACCGCTAAGGGATCCTGCGTCCAAGGCATATGCAGGAGTGCCTATTATCTGGCCGAGCATTATTGCAAAGACGGATCTTTCTTCCTCATCCATATCGAGCATTGCCATCTTTGCCATTCTTATGTTGCTGGAATATCTTTTTGCGCTTGAGCCAAGGTCTTTCATCAGCAGGCTCAGTTCAAAACGCATCGCTTTCAGTTCATCCTGGGTCGGTGCCTTTGCGCCTCTGTACTTCGCGTCATACTGTGTTTTGTAGAAATAACGCAGGCCCATTTCGGCGTCCATAAATGCTTTGCGATAAACAAGATGTTCTTTTTTGATAAGTTCCAGCTGCTTTGCTTTCAGGTCGTTTCTTTCGATGACGGTCGCCTGGCCTGAAGGTGAGGCATTGACATTTTGAGGCAGATCCACCGGTTCTGTTTTCACAGCGGCGGCAGGAGCTGCTTTAGCTGCTGCAGTTGGCTTTGCGGGAGCAGGGGCAACTGCTTTTGAAGTTACGGGCGCAACAGGTTTTTCTGCCGCGGACCCTTCCGCTGCTGTTGCCTGAGATTCGTATTTGGAGGTAAGAGCGGCCTCTGCGGACAGTGATAATGAAATCAATACAATAGAAATAATAGACAAAAATAAAATGTGTTTGTGTTTGATCCTCATATAATTTCCACCTCTCCTTTTCTAATTATTCTTTTCGGCGAGGAATTTATTTACTTCGTTTATCAAAACCGCAGCGACCGTTCCACCTTTGACCGGCAGCCATTTTTTACTGCCTTCCCGGTAGATCTCCTTTTCGTTCGCATATACAGAGGCAAGTTTTACGTTGTACTTGCCCTTTTTTGTGTCGAAGACAAAGTAATCCAGCCCATACTGTATAGGCGCCTTCTGGTGTTTCTTGGGGAGCTCTTTTCTGACCAAAGCCTTTCCCTGATCTGAATAGACACTCTTGACCCAGAAAGAGACAACTCCCTGGTTCTGAATAATATTGACCCTGTTCACATACATGTCATAATTGCTGTCCCTGTATGCCCTGACGAACTTGGCGCCTGCGGCCATGGCAGGTGCACACAAAAACTGAATAAAAATCAACAAGATCATAAAAATGACATATTTTCTTTTCATATCCTATCCTCCTTCGTGAGATGTTTTGACTGATTAAATTATCTCATAAGTATCCAAGCTTTGTATATATTCCGGAGGGTCAAACTGATCCCCTATTTGAGCTTATTTTGAAATAATTGGGGACAGACCTGTTTTCTCGCCTTCACTAGATCACTGTTCCGGCTCTGCTCATTTGCGGGGAACACGACGAAGCCTCGCCGGAAACTATTTTCAAATACAGGGATGCTCTTGCTCCGGAGCGTTAAATATTCTTTCTGCTGCTGAAAATGTTCAGCGTCAACACATCTTTATCCGATCTTTACCTTCAACCTTCGAAAGATACATTGCATCATCGGCAGCTTTGATCATTTCATCCGCTGTTATCTCTTCAGACCACTCGCATATCCCAATGCTCATGGTCGGGAAGATCCTGTCTTCACTGAAGTTCCTGTCCTCAGCAATGCTGTGTTGGATATTTCTGCAGACCAGAAGGGCCTCTTCTTTGCCTGTCCCCGGCAATATCATTGCAAATTCGTCTCCGCCGTATCTGAAAGAAAGATCTGAATGTCTTGTGTTCTGCTTAATTATATGGGCGACATTTTTGAGGATCTCATCTCCATAGGGATGCCCGAATCTGTCATTTATCTCCTTGAAATTATCTATATCAAGAATTATGAGGGTGAATGTAATGCCGTATCTTTTCGCATCACTTATTGCATTATCCATAGATTCTTTAAAGCCTCGTCTGTTGATCAGGCCTGTAATAAAATCAGTGTTCAAAGACGAATAGTACATTTTGAAAAGATTGAGGATCGCGATGTAAGAGAGGGCGATCAGGAGGAAAAGGATCAGGTATGTCACATATGATACATTGTTTACGATCTTTCTGATGTAGTCAGAAGAAAAGTCAACTCCTACAAGACCGATAAGTTCGCCGGAATCTTTTATCGGTGCAAAAGCAGTAAGATAATCGCCCCAAGCCCCGTCTTTTATCATGCCAGTCGCAGTGATAATGCCTTCATTAAATGCCCTGAGTTCTTCTTTCGACATCCCATCCTTTGATCCGATCGGAGAAAAAAGATCCGAGTTCGGGTCTTCACCGTCAAGGATATACTCGATCTCAGTATCCGAGATCTTTTTTTCTGTAAATATGAAATCAGCACCGGTGTCTTTTTTTATAAGCCTGAAAAGTTTATTCATTCTCTGGTAGTAATTTTTATCGAAGCTGCCCTTTGAATAATCAGTTACCATTGATAATTTTCTGTAGTCGGAAACGTTGTCTTCAATGAACCTTGCAACAGTGGCAGCGATTCCTTTTGCTTCCTCACTGGCTTCCTTTATCACTATGTCTTTAATATTACCGATCAGGATCGAAGCGACTGAAAAGAGTATTATTGCCAGCAATACTGTGACTGCCGCGGATGATACAATTACTTTTTTTCTGTCATATTCCATTTCTTCACCAGTTTTCTTGTTTTTAATCCGGCAATATGTGTTAAAATGCTGTCACTTTTGCTCGATTTTATCACACAAAAATTAAAAAAGAGCTAAATTGTTGAACAATCAATATCAACATACAATGCATTGATAAAATAAAAAAAGGGATCCCGATAAATACCGGAAACCCCTGGAATATCTTGGTGGGCGATATTGGGTTCGAACCAACGACTTCCACCGTGTGAAGGTGACACTCTACCGCTGAGTTAATCGCCCGCTTTGTGCATCGGATGGAATTATACTTGCTTAGTGCCAATATTTCAAGTGTCGCGCAGACAGTTTGTTGTTGATCAGCGATATTGTC
>DIWR01000003.1 GCA_002428495.1 Synergistaceae bacterium UBA6101 | reverse complement strand
TGACAATATCGCTGATCAACAACACTATAAATCACAATTGCTTGCTTTTTCTGAGAATAATGCTACAATTTGATAACTAATTCAGGGGCAAGAACTGGAAGAGTGGGTCGTGCCCACTCTTCTTGCTTTACAGGGGGGTATACGGTGGATAAGATCAGGCTGAGCGACATATACTGCGGACTCAGGGAGCGGATAGAATCGCTCGGCTACGACTGTGTCGGTTTTGAAAACGTCACCGAGGATGAGATGAAGATACTCCGTGTCTATGTAGATCTTCCCGGGGGAGTAAACCTCTCCGACTGTGAAGCAGTGGCAAGGGAAGTAAACGTCTATCTTGACGAGATGGAAACCTCTCTTCCCGAAAGATACTATCTGGAGGTCAGTTCACCCGGTCTGGAACGCCCTCTCTTCACTCCGGAAGATTATAAGGCATTTTCCGGCAGGGAAGCGCAGGTATCGCTGAAAAGCGGCAAAAAGATCGCCGGTATCATCAACGGAGTGGATGACGACGGCAGCGTACATTTTCTTTTTGCTGACGGTGAGAGTTCGGTCCCGTTCGCAGACATAAAAAAAGGCAAGCTCGTATATAAAGAGGAAAAGGGCCAGAAGAAGACGTTTAAGAAGATCAAGAAGAAGTAAGTTATGAAAAACGTTTTTATTGTCCAGTCTGTATACGGTCAAACAATGGTTATGAATAATTTCATGAGAGGAGTTTAATAGATGCAGCTTGGAAAAGATTTCAAGAAAGTACTTAAGCAGATAGAGGAAGAAAAGGGACTTTCGGAGGAGATCATCGTTGCGAGTCTGGAAGCCGCTATGATATCTGCCTATAAGAAGTACAAGGGCGGAAATCAGACGGCAGAGGTCCATATAGATATCGATTCCGGTGATTTCACCCTCTATGAGGCCAGGCTTGTCGTTCCTGACGAGACTTCCGATGAATCGGAGATCTCTGTTGCTGAAGCAAAACGCAGGGGAAATGATGATGTTGAGCCCGGAGATATCATAAGGAAAGAAGTTTTTCCTGAAGACTTCGGCAGGATAGCCGCACAGACAGCGCGCCAGGTCATCATCCAGAGGCTGAAGGATGCTGAGCGCCAGGTGATCTACGAGCAGTTCTCGGACAAGATAGGCAATATCATCACGGGAACTATATTCAAGTCTGAAGGTGACCAGATACTTGTCCGCCTTAACGAAAAGACAGAGGCTATAATGCCTAAGGAAGAGCGTATAATCGGAGAAAAATATCTTCCGGGTTCAAGGATGAAGTTTTATCTGCTTGATGTCAGGCAGACAACGAGAGGTCCCCGCATAATAGTATCAAGGACCCATCCGAAACTTCTTCACAAGCTTCTTGAGCTTGAGGTGCCGGAGATCCAGGACGGGGTAGTCGAGATCCGCAATATCGTCAGAGAGGCAGGCACACGTGCCAAGATCGCTGTTGCTAGCCTGGATGCGAACGTTGAGCCGCTTGGTGCCTGCGTGGGAAAGCAGGGGGCGCGCATCAAGTCTATAAGCAACGAGCTGCACGGCGAGAGGATAGATATTATCGTGTGGAGCCAGGATATCCTTGCTTATATAAGGAATTCCCTCTCTCCTGCGAAAGTGCTGAAGATAGAGCCTCTGCTTGACCAGGACCGCTCTGTTATTGTTTATGTCCGCTCGGACCAGCTCTCACTTGCGATAGGGAAGGCCGGACAGAACGTACGGCTTGCCGCGCGTCTGACAGGCTGGAAGATCGACATTAAGGTCAAAGAGGACGAAAAGCTGCCTACGATGAAGGATCTTTTCGAAGACCTGAGCAGCGTTATCGAAGACGAAGACGACGAAGGATAGAATGGCATGATGGGCGAGGAACGTAAGGCAGAAAAAAGAAAACGTCCCCGCACATGTGTCGGATGCGGCGAAGAATCTCCCAAACGCGAACTTCTGAGAGTCATCAGGACTCCTGAAGGCGAGGTCAGATATGATCCTACAGGGAGAGCTAACGGCCGCGGAGCGTATATATGCAGATGCCGGGAGTGCTTGGCGCTTGCAAAAAAGAGAAAGGCCCTATCCAGGGCCCTTAAGACAGATGTCAGCGAGGATGTATACGAAAATCTGCTGACGCTTTGCACAGATGAAAAGAGGGAGGCTTGAGATGGATCAGTCAAAAAACGAGGAACTGATGAATATCCTTGGCCTTTCAAGAAGAGCAGGAATACTTCTTATCGGACAGGATCAGGTGCTTGCCGGCGGTAAACACAATGAAAAGCTGGTAGTTGTTGTAACTTCGGATTGTTCCGCCAGCGTCCTCCGTTCCCTGAAGCCAAGGGTCGAACGTGGAGAAGTCTTCCTGCTGAAATTGGAAAATACGGACAGGACCACTCTGGGATCACATCTTGGAGTTGGATCAGCACAGATCGCCGCCCTTCCGCATGGCGGACTGGCTAAAAAGGTTTTGGCAATATATGACAGGAGTGATGCCAATGAGCAAAATCAGAGTTTATAATCTCGCGAAAATGTTTGAGATGAGCAATACGGAGATGGTGGAATTATTGACTGAAATAGGGGTCAATATCAAATCGCATATGAGTTCTATCAACGAAGAAGTTTACCTGCTTGTCGAAGAAGAACTTAAGAAAAGAAAAGATGCGGAAGAGAAAAAGGCTGTCGAAGCCATAACGACATATCCGATCGTAACTGTCAGCGAAGGCTCCTCAGTTTCGGATGTGGCCGCCAGCATTGGAGAAAAACCGGGCAGCGCAGTCAAGATCCTCATGTCAGAGGGGCTTATGGTCCCGGCAACAGTGGCTGCTGACGAGAAGATACTTGAGATCCTCGGAAAAGGCTTCGAGAAACACTTTGTCTTCGGAACACAGGAAGAGATAAAGGCTGCTGAGGATAAATCTGAGACAAAAGCCGCCAAAAAAGAAGAAAAGAAGCCTTCCCCCAAAAAAGTGTCAAAGAAGGGGAAGGATCCTGCAGTGAAGGACTCCTCGGATCTGCCTTTCAGGCCTCCTATCATTACTGTCATGGGGCACGTTGACCATGGCAAGACGACGCTTCTTGACTACATAAGGAAGACAAGAGTGACTGAAAAGGAAGCCGGAGGCATCACACAGCATATAGGTGCCTCAAGGGTCAATTACCAAGGCAATACGCTGGTATTTCTCGACACCCCGGGACACGAGGCGTTTACCTCCATGCGCGCAAGGGGCGCTCAGGTGACTGACATAGCGATCCTGGTAGTTGCGGCAGATGACGGCATAATGCCCCAGACCATTGAGGCAATGAACCATGCCAAGGCTGCCGGAGTTCCTATAGTCGTTGCAGTCAACAAGATAGACAAACCTGCAGCCAAGCCTGAAAGAGTCCGCCAGCAGCTCTCCGATTACGGACTTGCTCCTGAGGAGTGGGGCGGTGACACGATCATGGTCGACGTCGGTGCCAAGACCGGCATAAATGTTGATCAGCTGCTCGAGATGGTCATTCTGGTCGCGGAGATGCAGGAACTTAAGGCAGACCCAAACGCCGCGCCGGAAGGCACTGTCATAGAGGCGAACCTCGACAAGGGCAAGGGCCCCGTCGCTACTGTCATCGTGCAGAACGGGACGCTTCGCCGCGGAAACATTATCCACACAGAAACTGCCTGGGGAAAAATAAGGGCAATGATAGATGATTCCGGCCGGAATGTTGACAGCGCCGGTCCCAGCATGCCTGTTGAGATCCTTGGGCTGGAAAACGTGCCTCAGCCCGGCGAAAAGTTCTCGGTCATCGGCTCAGAACGTGAAGCACGCGATATAATGTCGCACTACGAGTTTGAGCGCAGGGAGATGGATCAGAGCAAGTCAAAGAGGCTTACCCTTGAAGAACTTTATGAGAAGATGCAGACGGAAGAAGTCCCGCAGCTCCGCATAGTCCTCAAGACGGACGTCCAGGGTTCACTTGAGGCCTTCCACTCCTCACTTATGAAGATGAACACTGATGCTGTAACTGTAAACATAGTACACGAAGGAGTCGGAAGGATATCTGAATCCGATGTCATGCTTGCATCGGCTTCCAACGCCATCATCGTTGGATTCAACGTCAGGCCTGACAGCAATGCAAAGAAGATCTCCGAAGCAGAAGGGGTGCAGATAAGACTCTATCAGGTCATTTATGACATGCTGGACGATGTCCATGCAGCCATGGAGGGTATGCTTGCCCCCGAACTTCGTGAAAACACACTCGGAACGGCAGAGATAAGGGAGATGTTCAAGGTTCCCAAGATCGGAAACATTGCCGGTTGCCGGGTCATGGAAGGTCTTTTGCGGAGAAACGCCAAGGTGCGCCTTATCCGTGACGGAGTGGTCTTCTGGAACGGAGAGCTTTCAAGCCTCAAGCATTTCAAGGATGACGTAAGGGAGATCCGCTCAGGCAACGAATGCGGTCTCAGCTTTGAAAAGTTCCAGGATTTCCGTGTTGGAGACGTGATCGAGGCTTACGAAATAGTAAAGGAAAAGAAGACTCTGGATTAAGGAGCAGAAAATGCCTTTCTGGATAGGAGTCGCCGAGTGTTCTTTGAGGCTGCCTTGCGCGGGAAGCCTTAAGGAACGAAGGCAAGTCGTCCGGTCTGTACTGGACGGAGTGCGAAACCGTTTCAGCCTCTCTTCCTCAGACCTGGGGCCTGCAGACAAATGGCAGGACGCAGAGCTGGGTTTTGTTGCGGCAGGTTCCTCTCCATCTGAGCTTGAAGAAAGACTCAGGAACCTGGAGAGTTTCCTGGCAAGAAGGGAAGCGGAAGGTGAGTTTGAGATAGTACGTTTCACTTGGGAGGTTTTTGCCTATGGTGACTTATAGGATCGCCCGTATAAACAAAGAATTTTTAAGGGCAATTTCTGAGATACTTCAGATCCGGATAAAGAAAGATAACGTAAAGGATGCGATCCTGACAAAGGTAAGCACATCGAAAGACCTGAGCTTCGCCAAGGTCTTTTATACCCTTATAGACATGGACCGCAAGGATGAGATACAGAAGGCGCTTGACTCCACGGCAGGACAGATAAGGTCTATGCTTGGAAAAGATATGCATCTGCGTACCATACCTGAACTCCACTTTGTCTACGATGACTCGGAAGCCAAAGCCAGAGCGATGGAGGAACTGCTTGACAAAGTAGCCGCCATGGATGCAGAAAAAAAGTCTTCAGGAGAAAACTGATGATGGATATGGCAGTCATGAGAGAGGTCATAAAAAAATTTAGTTCAAGTGACAAATGGGTGATCTTATGTCATGAAAATCCTGACGGGGACACAATGGGATGCGGTCTTGCCCTCTATTCACTCGGAAAGAGGCTGGGGAAAAAAGTCAGGGTGATGGGAAGGGATCCTATTCCTGAAAGATACAGGTTCCTTCCCTATTACCACGACTTCGAGTGCTGCAAAGTGATCGTTGAAGAGGACATCAAAAATGCCCTTATGATCTGCGTTGACACCAGCACAGCGGCAAGGAGCATGCCGGGCCTTAAAGAAGTGCTTTCCGTTGCGGACAGCGTAAACATCGATCATCATGGCGACAACCATCTTTACTGTAAGCTTAATCTGGTGGATCCTGATGTCTCCGCATCTGCAGAGTTGATCACTGAGCTGCTTATTGAAGGCGGATGGGGCATTGAAGAGGAGGAGGCGATCTGCCTCTATACAGGGCTATCGACCGACAACGGAAATTTCAGGTTCGGAACTACCACAGCAAGGAGCCATCTATGTGCTGCGAGGCTTCTTGAAGCAGGAGTAAAGCCTGCTGTGATAGATGAATATGTAAATGAAGACATGAAGCCCTCGATACTTAAACTCTGGGGGCAGGCCTTAATGAGAACAGAGATGTTTTCTAACGGCAGAGGAGCCCTCTTCTGGCTGAAGAAGGAAGATTTCGAAGAGGCAGGAGCTGATTCAAGCGCAGTCGATGGTCTTGTTAATAAACTGCTTAAGATCACAGGCGTAAGGGTTGCACTGTTCATGACCGAAGCAAATGGTGAAAATAAGGTCAGCATAAGGACTAAAACTCCATACTCAGCCAGAGATATAGCGTCTGTATTCGGCGGCGGCGGCCATCTTCAGGCTGCCGGAGCAAAGATCGAGGGTAATTTTCAGGATGTTGTCGCTGCAGTAAAGGCAGAAGCGGAGAAATATATCGATGACAGGGCTTCTGCTCTTAAATAAGCCGACAGAGATGCGCAGCACAAAATGTGTAGAGCTGGTGCGCAATAAACTTGGCAGAAAAACTAAAGTCGGACACGGAGGCACACTTGATTCCACAGCCTCCGGTCTTCTTATTATCCTTATAGGCGCTGCGACCAGGCTCAGTAATTTTGTCATGGATATGCCGAAGTCTTATGAGACTGTTGCATGCCTGGGTGTTGAAACATCTACCGACGATGCATCGGGCGAGATCATCCGCAGGAATGGCTGTAAAAATATCAAAGAAAAAGATATTGATCTGGCTCTTCCTTCTTTTTTGGGCTGGAGGATGCAGGCCCCGCCGGATATATCTGCCGTCCACGTTGACGGACGGAGAGCACACGAACTTGCAAGAGAGGGACATGATGTCCATATCGAAAAGAAGCCAGTTTTTTTTGCTTTTTCTTCAAGAACAAGCGAAATATCGGATGACTGCAAAGTTTCTTTCCGGATAAACTGCAGGAAAGGCACCTATATAAGAAGCTTTGTAAGGGATATGGGACAGATCCTTGGCTGTGGAGCACACGTGAGCGAGCTTAAAAGGTTAAGCTGCGGGCCCTTTGAACTGGATAACGCTTTGGATGCAGCGTTATTGGAAGAGATCAGCAAAGAGGATCTGGCAAAAAAAGTAATTCCCCTTGAAAGCGTTTGTCCTGCCGCGGCATCTTACCTTTGCGGGGAAGAAGAGGCGGAGAGACTTATAAGCGGTCAGCACATCTCTCTGCATAGGCTGAAAAGAGAGAACTTTGCAAGATACTCAAGCACTTCCGGGAACATGATAGTAAGATCTGAAAAGATATTTTCCATCTGTAAATTCAAAGATCATGGCAAATCATACGATCTTTTGCCTGCAGTCAATATAATCAACGACAGGAGCAATTGAAATGATTTTTGCACTAGGAGCCTTTGACGGTTTTCATCTTGGTCATCAGCGTCTGCTTGAGACGGCTAAAGAACGTGCCGCAAAAACGGGTACAGGATGGGGAGTCATTACTTTTGAGGGACATCCCCAGATGGTCTTCAATAAAGACACATTCAAACTCCTGTTCACTCCGGAAGAGAGAGACATGCTGATAAAATACCTCGGCATACCTGTTGCGGACAAAGTTCCTTTCAACATCACCCTTGCGGACATGCTTCCGGCTGATTTTTTGGACCATATTGCCAAGAGGGTATCGATAGACGGGCTTGTGATAGGAGAGAATTTCCGCTTTGGAAGAGCCAGGATAGGAACTCCGGAACTCCTCGCAGAACTTTGCGAAGAACGCGGCTGGTCTTTTGATGTTATTGGTTCATACAGGCTTAACGGCGGCATAGTAAGCAGCACCTCTGTCAGAGAGGCTGTCCTGAGAGGCCAGGTCGAGTCTGCCTGTGAGATGCTCGGTTATCCCTTTATGATACAAAGTAAAGTCATTAAAGGCGACGGAAGGGGCAAAGTGCTTGGATTCCCGACAGCAAACCTCTCTGTGAGGCCCAATAAGATCTATCCGGCCAGGGGAAGCTATGCAGGGATTTCCCACATAAATGGGAAATGGCATCCCGTTGCCATTAATATTGGATATAACCCTACTTTTGAAGGGTCGAGAGGACTGCACTGTGAAGCTCATGTCGTTGGTTTTGACGGAGATCTTTACGAAAAGACAATAACGCTGCACATCGTTTCCAGAAACAGGGAAGAGATGAAATTTGCCGGTGCTGATTCCCTTGTACAGCAGCTTAAAAAAGACATAAGGCACGCCAAAGCCAAAGCAGCCGATTATATGAAAAGCTCAGCAGCGCAGCTTGATAGGTTTGCGAAGCTTATTCTTTGACATGAGGGCGTAGCTGACGTATTATTGTCACCGTGTCCTAAATTGCTGCCGCGGGAGTCAATAGCGCAATTGATTACCAATAGAATCTCGCGGCACAGCCATTGCCGCAGCTCCTAACAACTGATTTGCAACCGATTGCCAATAGATTACCAATAGAATCCCGCGGCACGTTTTCTGCCGCACTCAGGCTTTTTAATTGAAGGAGGACGATTTTCCTTGTTGAGGTATCTAAGATCACGCGTTAAGGCAATAATGATAGCTGTAATAGTTTTGTTTGTGATTTCCATCTTTGCCGGTTATGGGCTCTATGCCCGCTCCGGAAAGAGAGGGGACAGTCAGAGGGATTATGCTGTTGCTGAGGTAAACGGGAAAGATGTTATGCGTTCTGACATAGAAAAAGGAACGATGCAGCTTGCTGAACAGCTTGGTTCAGAAAGGGAGGTCACTTCTGCGGATATTCCTTTTATGAGAAAAGCCATTCTGGACAGCACAGCGATAGAGGCTGAACTCGAAAAAGAGATCAAAAGCCGCAATATCAAAGTGACTGAGGTTGAGATAGATGAGGCTTATACAAACATAATGGACAGCTATCCCACAAGGGAAGAGTTCAAAGCGTTCATGGAGCGCTCAGAAATAACAGAAGCTCAGGTAAAGTCAGATATCAAAAAGCAGATATCACAGAAAAAAATTATGGATGCGCTTGCTGCTGAGATAAATGTGCCTGATGATGAAGCGCGCAAGTTCTATGACTCAACCAAGACCTTCCTCTATAAACAGCCTGCAGGATTTAAGGTAAATATAGCTACTTTCAAGAGCAACGAAGCCGCCAGGCTTGCTCAGAAGTCGATCGAAGGCGGAGAAGGCTGGGATAAGGTCATGGATCAGCACAAAGCTGACATAATGTCATCGACGCCTTACGATAAACCTGTGCTTATAACAGAACAGATGATGGCCGATTCACTTGCTGCTCTGAAAGATCTCCCGCTCAACAAAGTCTCGCCTGTTATGCCTGTTACCAGCAGTGATTCTTATGTTGCGGTAAAACGGAGCAAAGAGGCGGAAAAACAGCTGAGCTACAATGAAGTAAGTGCAGATGTAGTTGCGATGATAAAAAACCAGAAAGTTCAGGGGAAACAACAGGAGTTTTATGAGGAGCTTCTTTCCAGGGCAAAGATAAAGATCCTTGATCCCGAAATCTTCCCTGCTCCGGCATCGGCCGACGTAAAAACAGAGGTAAAATCTGAAGATACGCAGTAACAAGCCCTATTAAAGGTATGTCAATGATCAGGGAAAATGTCAC
>DIWR01000024.1 GCA_002428495.1 Synergistaceae bacterium UBA6101 | reverse complement strand
GCAAATGTTGCTAAGTCAGCGCCGCTCTAAATTCCAATTGCTATCCGCGGAGGGGGATTAGTTCCAGCCAATACCCATCAGGATCTTCTATAAAATAGATCCCCATATCCTTGTTCTCATAACATATACAGCCCATTTTCTCATGATGTGCATGGGCAGCCTCTATATCCTTTACTGTGAACGCAAGATGAAATTCAGCTTCTCCAAGGTCATATTTTTCTGTCCTGTCGTGCAGGTAAGTTAATTCAAGCTGAAAATCTGTCTCTCCGTCGCCGAGATAGACCAATGTGAAATCAGGTTTCTCGACCCGCCTTGCTTCTTTCAGGCCCAGGGCCTCTTCGTAGAATTCCATGCTTTTTTTCAGATCAAGTACATTAAAATTAAAATGTGCAAATCTTGCTTTCATTAGGGTCACCCTTTTTATGGTAGTGATGTATCGTTATTCCTTAAGACCTTTCTCAAGTTCCGTGCAGAAAAGTTTTACTGTTTTGTAAGCCCTTGCCAGCTCTGTTTTGCTTAGCGAAGAAAGGGCCTTGATCTCCCATTCGTGAAGGTCTTTTACCAGCCTTTCCGCAAGAGCTCTCCCTTCCGGGGTAAACCTTATCACCTTGCGACGCCTGTCTTTTTCATGGGGGGATCGCCCGATGACAGACTTTCTTTCCAGCGCGTCAAGGGTCGCTGTCATAGTTTGCCGCGGTATCCCCAGGTAGTCGGCGACCTCTGCAGGCTCGACTCCTTCAGGCCTCATATAGAGCTCCTCGATCAAGGTCATCGCACTGTTGGAGATGCCATGCTTCTGTGCCCAGGATGTGTATACCCTGTCATAGCGGCGCCATAGGTCGGAAAGTTCAAGCAGAGAATTAGTTTCTTTATTATCCGTCTTTTTCATACGCCTGTATCGCCCCCTATATATTTTTATGAGCAAGGGCATCCACTGGGACACCCCTTGATTCAACGAACCAGATAGTAATTAAGATAGCAGAGAGGACGATATTTGCAAAGGTCATAGACAGCCAGACACCGTCAAGCTTCCAGAATAATGGAAGCAGCCACAGGAAGAAGGGCAGTATTACCAAGGGATCAACGTATGTCAGAAACGATGAATTCCCGGAACGTCCGATGGACTGATAATACGATGCGCCGACCTTCGCGATCCCCACGAAGGGGAACATAGGCGAAGCAAGTATCAACCCTCTTGTCGCTATAGCTGCGGTAGTCCCGCTCATTGAGAAAAAACCCGGTATATATCCTGCAGAGACCAGCAACGCAGCCGAACAAAAAAGTCCTATCCCGAAGGCAGACGAAAAACCCATCCTTACAGTTAATTTCCTTCGTGCCGGCAGGGATGCGCCGTGATAATAACTTATTAGGGGCTGTGTGCCTTCTGCCACACCTTCCTGCAGCATTATTCCGACAGGTATCACATAGCTTATCACTGAGTATGCCGCTATACCCTGTTCTCCTCCGTAAACAAGAGACTGCCAGTTATGCATGATCATAGTAAGAGCTGCAGCCATCTGTACACCAAATGGAGATATCCCCATGGTTATGATCCTTCCCGAAAAGGCCAGAGATCTCCATACATTTTTAAATCTCAGCCTGACATTGGATCGGCCTCCGATAAAGTGATAAAAGAAAAGTACAGCAGTCAACAGCTGTGAAAGAACTGTTGCCCCGGCTGCTCCCGCAACCCCGAAGGGAAATACAAGGACCCAGAGCCAGTCAAGGATGATATTCAGCACAAAACCGGAGACCATTATGTACATGGCTTTGCGCGGATAACCGTCGTTTCTGACCGCTCCGAGCAGGCCCATCGTGAATATCTGCGTGAAAGAGAATAGAAGCAGTATCAGACCATAGACTAAAGAGAGGCGTGAAAGCTCTTCTGAGATATTAAAGGTTCCTATGAGCTTCGGCAGTGAGATGCCGAATGATAAGGATACCAAAAGGGAGGCAAGCACCATGAGCATCACCATTGAAGTAAGTATCCTCTCTGCAAGCCTCTCTCGCCCTCTTCCCCTGCTTATGGAAAGAAGAGCTCCTCCTCCGATCCCTATCCCTGCTCCCACGGCTGTGGCAAACAGAGTGAAGGGATAGGCAATACCTATCGCCGCCAGGCCTGCGTCTCCTGCTCCCATCCCCACAAAAAAACCGTCAACTATCGTATATACACCGCTCAAAAGCTGGGATGCGAGGGCAGGAAGTACAAACCTGCAGAAAAGAAGTGACATCTCCTTATAATTTTTGGTTTTAAAGGCCACCATACTAACAACTCCATGTAATCCTACTTAGTATTATCTGTATATGGATTTTACAATATTTTACTATTTTGTCAACATGAATAAATGAGCAATACGCTCGATTGCGGTAACAAAGATAAGATGCTAACCTCACTATTGTATTTGAACGGAAACTGAAAAATGCGAAACGGGGCAACTTATGAGAGAGTGCGTTCAGGAGACATCCGAGATACAACATCTTAATATGACGACAATGCCGATACCGAGCCTGGTGATAAGGCTTGCCGTCCCGACTGTCATAAGCATGCTCGTCACGGCTTTATACAATACAGCAGACACTTTCTTCGTTTCAAGGCTTGGAACGAGCGCAAGCGGAGCGGTCGGGATCGTCTTTTCGATAATGGCGATCTTTCAGGCCATAGGTTTTACTTTCGGGGCAGGCGCTGCCAGTATGATATCGAGGAAACTCGGCGCACAGGAGACCAAAGCTGCGAGCAGGTATGCCTCGACCTCTTTTTTTCTCGCCTTTGTATCGGGTCTGATCTTTACCGTTTACGGACTCTTCAGTATTGATGATTTTATGATCCGACTTGGTTCGACGGAGACCATCCTTCCCTATGCAAAAAGCTACGCGATGTACATCTTGCTTGGTGCACCGATAATGTGCACCTCTTTTGTCATGAACAATGTTCTGAGGGCTGAGGGCAAGGCGGCTTTCGCGATGGTCGGCCTTGTGACCGGAGCCCTGCTCAATATTGTGCTGGACCCGATATTCATCTTCACCTTCGGCCTTGGGATCTCGGGGGCTGCGATCGCAACACTGATATCCCAGTGCATAAGTTTTTCAATACTTCTGTCTGTTTTTGTATTACGCAGGAGCAGCATTAGGATCAGCATCGGAAACATTTCAAGGAAATCAAAAGAATACTTCGACATTCTGACCCTTGGAACACCCTCACTCTGCAGGCAGGGACTTGCAAGCATAGCAACAGTAGCACTGAACGTTGCCGCTTCCGGGTACGGGGACGCAGCGGTAGCTGCCATGTCGATAGTCGGACGCACCTTTTTGCTCGTCTTATCCATGATGATAGGCCTTGGGCAAGGTTTCATGCCTGTGTCCGGATATAACTACGGCGCAAAGAATTACGCCCGTGTGAAAGAGGCGTTCTGGTTCACAGTAAAGACCGGCTTGTTGATAATGGCAGTGACCGCAGTAACAGGCTTTGTGATGGCACCTGAAATAGTATCGGTATTCAGAAGAGAGGACGCAGAGGTCGTCGCAATAGGAACTCTGGCCATGCGGCTCCAATTTTCCGCCCTGATCCTGCAGCCGCTTTTCGTATCGACAAACATGCTTTTTCAGTCAACAGGACACGCAGCAAGAGCGACATTTCTTGCCTGCAACAGACAGGGAGTATATTTTCTCCCCCTTATCCTGATCCTCCCCTCCATCTTCGGCATAACAGGGATCCAGATGACGCAGCCCCTATCAGACATACTGAGCTTCCTCACATGCATACCCTTTTTATACTTTTTCATGAAAAAGCTGAATAAACTTGAGAAAGAAAAAATTTCCTGATGGCTGAAGGCGTGCTGCGTTTTAAGGAACGATCTCTGACTGAAGGAAATATAACCCCGCAGCTTATAAAATTCGCGATCCCTTACATGTCTGCGAACCTGCTCCAGGCACTTTATGGAGCGGTCGACACAGTGATAGTCGGGCACTTCACAAACGCGGCGGGACTTTCGGCCGCCGCGATAGGAAGCCAGTTCATGTTCCTTATCAACGGCGTCATAATCGGTCTATCAATGGCAGGAACGATCCTGATCGCCAGATACTTCGGCGCAAGATCATATACCGACATCAAAGAGACTATAGGAACCATGTTTACTCTCTTTGCTATTGTAAGCATTGCTCTGACCCTGATAATGTTTGCTGCTGTAAAGCCCCTGGTAAGCCTTATACAGACTCCACCTGAGGCAGTCTCCCAGACAGAGGGATATATTTTCATAAGCTCCGCAGGCATTTCTTTTATGTTTGCATACAACGCGCTCAGCGCCATGCTGAGGGGTTTCGGGGATTCCAAAAGTCCGCTCGTCTTCGTTGCCATCGCATCAGTCTGCAACGTCATAGGCGATCTGATACTGGTCGCTGTCTTAAAAATGGGCGCTCCCGGCGCTGCACTGGCTACAATACTCTCCCAAGGACTGAGCGCGGTCCTGGCTGTTATATATCTGAAAAAACAAAGTTTCCATTTCGACTTCAAGCTCGATAGTTTCCGGATCAAGAGCGATAAACTCAAAAACCTGCTCCACATCGGCCTGCCTATGTGTGTCCAGATGTCAATGACAACAGTTTCGTTTATGTTCATAATGGCTACTGTAAGCGTAATGGGAGGAGTTGTGGCATCGGCTGCAATCGGAATCACCTCAAAGATAAACGGGTTTGTAATGCTCCCGCCCATAGCCTTTTCAGGTGCTATCTCTGCGATGGTCTCTCAAAATATGGGGGCCAACCGGCCCAAAAGGGCAATCAAATGCCTCTACGTCGGGATCTCGGTCACGTTGGTATTCGGAGTGATATCGTTTGCCCTGCTGCAGTTCTTTTCTCCCGCTGTAATAAAAATATTCACTCCTGACACAGAGCTGATAAGAGCAACTTCCCTCTACCTGAAGTCGTTCAGCATCGACTGCATCCTTGTATGTTTCCTCTTCTGCCTCAACGGATTTTTCAACGGATGCGGACACACAAGGTTCAGCATGGTCAATAACCTGATGGCCGCGTTTTTGATAAGAGTTCCTGCAACCTGGCTTTTAAGCAAAATTCCCGGAGCCGATCTCTTCAGCATAGGCTTCGCGACCCCCATGTCATCACTGCTCTCGATAACCATAGGTATAATATATCTGAGAAGCGGAAGATGGAGAAAACTAAAACTATCATAAGGAGATGATCGTATGCAGAAATTGGATGAAATCATTTTGAAAAGGCAAAGCTGCCGCAGCTACGAGACAAAGCCTGTGGCAAAGGAAGAGATAATCAAGTGTCTTGAGGCCGCCAGACTCGCCCCGTCGGCATGCAACAGCCAGCCATGGAAATTTACAGTTGTCACTGAACCGGAAACGAAAGCGAAGCTCGCAGGCCTTCTGCAGATCGTGGGAGGGAACAAATTCGCAGACACAGCTCCGGTGCTTATAGCAGTCAGCGAAGATGAGTGCCCGAAACTTATGCCCGGGGTCCTGCAGAGATGGAGCTGCAAACATTTTGCCCACTGCGACATCGGAATAGCAATAGCCCACTTCACGCTCAAAGCTGCAGAATCAGGGCTTGCAACGTGCATAATGGGAACCTTTGAGGACAGTGATGTGAAGGAACTGCTCGATATCCCCAAGGGCGACACAGTACGCGCGGTAATTGCCCTCGGTTATCCGTCGGACGATAAGGTAAGGGATAAAAACAGGAAAGAGCTTGACGAGATAGTTCGTTTTATCGATTAAAAGAAAATGCTCGCTCTATTTCCAGAGTGAGCTCAGCCTGGCATATTCTGTATCATCTTCTATATGACGCAGTGAGTGCAGGAAATACCTGCCCTCACTGCAGGGCATTTCCTGAGTCAGACAGCGCACCCTGGTACGTGGTATGGGGTGTGTGAACTCTGACTCCACAAGGACCGGCGAAAGCACTTCGCTGACTTTGTCCGGCACCGTGTCCAGCGCCCAGCTGAAAAATGCCGCATGGTTCGTGTGGTCATTAACATCAAGATCCTGCCAGCGCACCTTCCACATCTCCTCTAACTGCGGATCTGTCAGCTCCGGGACCTTCACGTCCTCGGGAAGCACTTTCGAGACCCTCTCCATAAAACCCGTCATCAGCTCGCTCTTGTCAATGCGGATCGGTCTCCCTCTCTTAAGATCCAGAAGGACCCACCATGTACAGGCAGAGCCGAGCAAGTCGCCCGCGCCGTTCCAGAGCTTATAAGAGCGGAGGGAGTAAAGGTTGCGGTAAGGTTCCGCGTAGGTCTTTATCCTTATCGTCCCATCCTCTTTGACGGGATATTTCTGAAGATCGATGCGATATTTTCTGAGGACCCATGTCACATTGTGCTCAAGTGTCTGCCTGACAGAGAGGTTGTATTTTGAGGCATCGATGTCAGCTATCTCCTGAAACATCTCCAGGAGAACTCCAAACTTCAGCCTTCCTTTGGGGTCGATCCCGCTGAAAGGGATCTGGTTCTCGATCTCAGTCATCCAGGTAACAGTCGAAATATCCCTGAATATATACTACAGGCGTGCCCTTGTCTCCCGAGCCGGATGTAAGGTCGCAGAGCGATCCTATAAGGTCCGTCATACGCCTTGGTGTGGTCCCGAAGGCGTAGTGTCCGAACTTGTCCATTTCGCCCTTTGACTCAATGGCCTCACGTATCGCGTCAGACGGGTCCTTGTCCCCTGCGTTGTCTGCAACATACTTTAACTTTATCTCTTTCGGCATCCCGTTCAGTCCGTCTGTGTAACCGGGCGAGACCACAGGATCCGCCAGCTCCCATATACCGCAGACAGGATCTTTGAAAGCTCCGTCTCCATATACCAGCACTTCGAGCTTTTTGCCGGTACGGTCGAAAAGTCTTTCCTGAAGCTCTCTGACAAATTCATCGCAATCTCTGGGGAAAAGTTTCACAGAGTCGTCATTTGTATAGTTGGATCCAAGCAGGCCATACTCTTCATTGAAACCTGCCCCGTCCCTTACGGGTGAGCTGCATATCTCATCAAGCGAGATCACATTTGCCCCCGCTTTTTCAAGGATATCCCTGTGGAGCTTCCTGGTATGTATGCTTGCCGCTATCACTGTATTTGAGAAGCTGAGCGCATCAAGGGGATTGTTGGCGAAATGTATTGAGACCTTTTCAGGATCGATAGATTTGTAGAGCTGCACGTAATCGACACCGGTAAAGGGATGCCTGCATTCGCCGAAGACCTCGTAATACTCTTTTTCATCAAAGCTGTCGGAGGAGAGCCTGTCGCTCTTGAGGTAAAAATCCATCGGATCGATGACCTGATTGCCAACTTCATCCGCGGGATAGGAGAGAAATACACAAACCTTTCCCCTTACACCGTTCACTATCCCCCTGAGCAGCTGGTAAAACCTATTTCTGCTCAATATGGGGAAAATGATGGAGACATCGCCTTCCGGGACCCTTCTTTTTACATCCTCAGATATATCAGAAATGGTCACATAATTTCCCTGCGACCTTGCAACAAGTGACTCAGTGACACCGACAATATCCCTGTCCCTTATTACAAAAGGATCCCTTTCGTTATCTGATGCTGCAATGATCGTATCGGAAATTATATTTATCAGATCTGCACCTTTGGTTATTACCGGCAGACGGATACCTCTGGAAGCTGCTCCAACATAGCGCATGATATCTTTCCTCCCAAAACGGGCATATTTTTTAAAAACCAACTACATATTTTACCATGAATCGCAGGATGAAACACCCTGCGGGAGTCGGTCGGTAGTCGGTGGGGAATCAGTTGGGAATCAATTGGAGGGACGGGAACGAGAAACACCCGCGGGGGAATTTGCAGCCTCTGGGCTGCGGTGAATTCGCGACAGTTGTCGCTGGTGAATTTGCAGCGCCTGCGCGACGGTGAATTGGACCATAATTCATTGATGACCTTGGCCCCTCTCCGTCATCCCCGGACGCTTTTTAACGGGGAACCAGCGGCTTATGGTTTGCTCCATAAATTCAGTGATAGACTTAATTCAAAGACACTGGATCCCCGATACAAGCACTCGGGGACGAAGGTTCATAAGGCTTTTATTCCTTGGCGGGTGAATCACCCGCCAAATTCTCCGCAGCAAGATTCTTGCTGCAAATTCACCGCGAGCGTTTCCCTCGCAAATTCTCCGTGGCTTGAAAAGCCTCATCATCACGATAGTTACCCATATCGCAATTGGGATTTAGAGCGAGTGATGATGACGCAATGCGCAGTGGAGCCTTTCGAAGGCGTATGTCAATACGTCGAAGGAAGGCTCCGCAAGTGTTGCTAAGTCAGCGCCGCTATAAATCCCAATTGCAGCAAGTGTTGCTAAGCCAGCGCCGCCATATGTCGCAATGCGTGCTATTGACAGCGGGAGGAAGTAGCAGTATCATCTCCTCCAATTACTTGATATGCCACTTTAAAGACAAAAAGGAGGCTCGCGAAAATGCCGGCTGATATGTTCAGAAACGTTTCCTATTATTACGCATATTCTTATCCTCGCTGCGATCACGCCCCGGGGCTACTGGTGTTTTCTGCGAAGTCTGAGTCAGCATAGGGATATTTCTGCTGGATGACACTTCAAAGACCGCCGACCCGAGGGCCGGCGGTCTTTTTTTGTTTATCACGCGGGTCTGCATTTTAAGCCAAATGTAAAAAAATGATCGGAGGAATTATAAATGTTAAATACTGACATGTGGGTAATAGTTTCAGGGGCTTCGCTTTTGTGGAGTGCGGCCTGGTCGATAATAATGATCATCAGGTCGGTGAAATAAGATGTTCACCTTTGCCCCCCTATGGATCGGATACGCTGTACTCCTGGTCCTGATCGCCAAATACTCCAGAAGCAGGGACGCACTGCTCCCCGGAAAAGTTGGCGTAGCTGTTCAGGCCCTTGCATATGTCGCCACATATATTTCAGCGGTGGCGCTGGTTGGGTTCGGCGGCCTCTGTTATATTTTCGGGATGCAGATGCTCCTTATCGCGGCTGGCAATGTCTGGCTTGGAACGTGGTTCGTCTACCGTTACCTAGCATGGCCGACAAGGCTGTGGCAGAGGAAACTTAATTCAAAAACACCGGCTGAATTTCTCTCGAAGGCATTTGAGACCCCGAAGCTGCAGGTTTTCCTCGGCCTTATATCGACAGTACTGCTTATAATTTACGGTTCAGCAGTATTCAAAGGCGCCGCAGTCATGGTCTCCGGAGTACTGCCTGTCTCCACAAACACCGCGCTTGCCCTTCTGGTAGCCGTTGTAGGCATGAGCGTCGTCTGGGGAGGACTGAGAGGAGTTCTTTACACTGAAGCCTTCCAGGGGCTTGTAATGATAGTCGGAGTCGGTGCCCTTCTGTTCTCTCTGCTTCGTGAGGTGGGAGGTCCCATAACAGGTCTTCAGGCACTGGCGGCGCTCTCCCCTACAGAGGCTGCAAATAACGGTTTTCTGGCGTTGAGCAACGGTCCGGCCGGGCTCAACATTATCTTCCTGACTATCGTGACATCAGTCGGCATCTGGGCCCAGCCTCAGATGATACAGAGACACTTCGCGCTAAAGAGCATTCAGGAGACAAGAAAAGCGGCACCGCTGGCTATGCTTGCGCTATCAGTAGTGGTCGGCGGAGCCTACTTTGCAAGCGCGCTTTCAAGGCTTATCCTCGGACCCGGGATCACTAACCCGGATATAGTGCTTCCAACGCTGATACATAAACTTCTCCCTGTATTCGGTCAGCAGCTTTTTGCCCTCGCTATAGTATCGGCATCTCTCTCCACAGCATCCGCACTTCTGCATATAGCAAGCGGAAGCCTCGGCCGAGACGTATTCAAAAAACATCTGACGGGCTGGTCATGGAGGATCGTAGTAATTTTCTGCACTCTCTGCAGCGGCATCTTCGCACTGAAAAGCTCCTCGATAATTGCACTTATATGCGCAACAAGCTGGACAATACTGGCGTGTTCGATCCTGGTACCATATCTTGCACTCCTGATACAGGGGCCAAAAGCAGGATCAAGGGCCGCCTTTTCTTCTTCATTTTTCGGTCTGGCAGGAACCATTGCATGGTATCTGCTGGCATATAAACCTACATCAATGGGCATAAGCGGGATCTCTGCCCCCGGTATCATAGGAGCGATACACCCCATCCTGCCGGGAGTTGCGGTATCCCTTACTGCTTTCACTCTATTTGCTAAAAAGGGAACTTTCTCGGTACCCGCACTTTCCGGGTCCGCATCTCAGGAGGATATGCCTTAGGGACGGGCGAAGAAACATCCGCGGGAGAATTTGCAGCTTTTCAAGCTGCGGTGAATTGGGTCTTAACTGCGATCGGGAAGTGCGGCGTGCAAATGCCGCGCGAAGTGGCGATCCCATCGCCGCGAAGCGGTTGGGAAGCAGTTGTAAGGGCGGGTCAAATGATCATAAGGGGCTAACTCCGTCATTCCTGTATGCCGTTGATCAGGAAGGAGCTGTTCCTCTAATGAGGGACATTTCAAAAACCACCATAACGACTGAACCATTTCGAATGCGCTTTAAGATTGGGGGCCCTGTGGCTTTAGTTTTAGGCTATTACTGCGTTTATAAGACCTTAAACAGAAGTCGCTGGATCCCCGATGGAAGCACTCGGGGACGACGGGAAGGGATCAGGTTTTACGATAGTCCATCCAATATCGCAATTGGGGCAGATCGTGGATGATGATGACGCAATGCGCAGCGGAGTCTCATGAAGGCGTATGCCAATACGTTGAAGTGAGGCTCCGCAAGTGTTGCTAAGTCAGCGCCGCGATCTGCCCCAATTGCTGCAATTGGGGCAGATCGGAGATGATGACGACGCAGGTTTTTGGTTTTAGTGACAGCCCACCCTGTTGCAATTGGGATTTAGAGCGAGTGATGACGACGCAATGCGTAGCGGAGTCTTACGAAGGCGTATATGAATACGTCGAAGTGAGGCTCCGCAAGCCTTGCTAAGTCAGCGCCGCGAGATGCCCCAATTGCACTTATAGGGTGCGCAAGAAGGAATCAACCGCCTCAAGCCCTTCTATCAACACTTCCTTTTTTGGAGCATATCCAATACGGAAGTGGTTTTCGAACTCGAAACAGCTTCCGGGGACTACGAAGGCGCCGTTGTATTCGAACATCCGCCTGCAGAATTCCTCTGACTCCATCTCGTGGTCGTACTTGATCAGTGCTGTCGTCCCCGAGTTCGGGACTATGAAGCTGACGCCATCAGTTCTATCGACCCAGTCTGTGAGTACTTTTTTGTTCTCCAGAAGGATCTTCATATTGCGTTCAAGTATCTTGTTTTTATTTTTAAGGGCTATCAAAGCAAGCGCATCGTCGATCATTCCACAGCTGATTATGTTGTAGTCACGGTGTTTGAAGCACTCTTTTATAAATTCCTTATCCGCGGTCACCCATCCAAGCCTCAGGCCTGCAAGCGAATAGACCTTCGACATGCTGGAGGTGCTGACGCCTTTTTCATATATGTCCGCAATAGAGGGAACAGAGTAGCTTCCTTCGTGCTCAAGTCCACGGTAAACTTCATCGCAAACCACCCATGCTCCTACTTTGTCGGCTATTCCAGCGATCTCTTTCATCACCTTTTCACCGAAACACGCGCCGGTCGGGTTGTTCGGCGTGTTGATGACTATTGCCCTTGTGTTTGATTTGACAAGGGACCTCAGTTTGTTCATATCCGGGATGAATCCGTCCTCCGGTTCTGTCCGAAGACGCCTGACCTTAGCCCCGAGAGATTCAGGAAGGGAATATAGCTGCTGATATGTGGGATATACTGCAACCACCTCATCTCCCGGCCTGACCAGTGTGAAGAGGGCAAGGAAATTCGCTCCTATCCCGCCGTTTGTAACAATAACGTTATCGATCGTTTTCTTTTTATGGTAGAGCTTGGTTATTTCTTCCCTCAGGTCAACGCTTCCCGGAATCGCTCCGTAGGTAAGTTTCGTCTCCGCAAGCCTTCCAAAGAACTCGTCCCTTTCGATAGATGCTATATCCAGCAACTCTCCGACTTTCAGGGATTCAACACAAGTCTCCGCGATGTTGTATCTGGCATCATCCTCGTATTTATTCATCCACTCTTCAACTTCAAAAGCTTTGATCTCCACGCCGATCCCCCCTCTAAATACGGCTTAGCAATAGCTAAGCGTGGCTAAGCAATAGCTGAGCAGTCGTGGAACCTTTAAAAACCCCGTCGTCCCCGAATGCATAAATCGGGAGAGCACTATTTTCCGTCAGGAAAACTTATTAAATTAACCTTAGTGCTCGAACCATTTCGAATGCGCTTTGAGATCGGGGAGCGTCTTCTGTTTAAGGCCTTGTAAAGACAGTAAGAAACTAAAACCAGAGACACTGGACCCCCGATAGGAGCACTCGAGGGAGACGATAAAAAGACAAAGGCCGGAAAGACGGGGATTTTAGATCCCCGATTCAAGACCCAATTCACCGCAGCTTGCAAAGCTGCAAATTCTCCGCGATGCGAAGCGATGCAAATTCACCAGCGACAACTGTCGCGAATTCACCGCAGCCAGAGGCTGCAAATTCCCCGGCTGACTAGGTTACCGCCTGCTTTTACAATTGCTTGCCAATTGCTTGCCTATCGCTTGCCAATTGACTCCCGGCGGACGCAGTTTCAGCCCGCCTTTAGCTATTTTTTCAGGTAGTCTATGACTGACTGGATCGCGTTCAGCGCATCCGGCGGAAGTGCGTCCATCCCGCCCAGATCTGTCTGTCTTGATTTTACAAATTGCATCCTGTCGTTCATCCTGTTTATGAACTGCTGTTTGAAGGTCCAGTTCTTGAAATCGATATCAAATCCGGGCACGTTCAGCACTTCCATTCCCGGTATCCCGCCAAACGGCACGAATTTTGCCTTGCCTTCGACGATATCTTCCAGTATCTTAAGAGTTGTATTTTTTTCTACCTTCTTATCAAGGAAAGAACCGGTGTTGAGTATGTAGCAATCGACTCCGTCCTCAAAAAGAGATCTGAATCTTATGTAATCCATCGCAAGGGGATACGTCCTGAACGGGTTGGCGTAGCTCTCTATTACAAGAGCATCCGGGTCTACTCCGGGAGCGAGCCTCTCAGCAGAAGTCCTTCTTGTGGCAAGGGTCGCTCCCATTACCGATGCGAGCGAGTTTCCGGTTATCTTAAGCACTGGCGGGATCGTGGGGTCTTTCATAAGCCAGAAGATGGCATTGAGCGGCTCATCGATCCGGTCTATCCTGTTCGGTGACCAGAACCTTGATTTCACTGCACGTCCGTTGCCATTCCTTATGTCTTCGCTGACAACGAAAAGCTTGCCGTTCTCGTCTATGGCAACACCGCAGTTCTGAAGAGTCAGGAGGAATTTATTGTCCTCACAGCCCATTGGATAGTCCTGCATCTTGTCAAAATAAGCAGGTTCAAGGGCTATTGCATATTTTTCCTTTACATTGATCACGACTGCGTCATCATGAAGCACTGTGACATCGTACTTGTCCTTATGTTTTGCATGTGTCAGTGTGGATTTTCCTGAACCGGAAAGACCGAAGACCGCCATGACGAATTTTTTATCGCTTCCGTCCTTCAGTTTGTATCTTTTGACCCCTCCGTGGCATGCAGCGTAGCCGTTTCTGGCGCCCACTCCCCATGCAAGTGTCAGGGTACCCTTCTTGAACTCTCCGAAATACCTCATTCCGAGGATCGCAGCACAGTTTTGTTCCGGGGAGAAGAAAGCAAGACCGAGGGGATAATCTGGATGTGTCCATTCCGGATCGATAAATACAAAAAGGTCTCCGTCCTTGGGGAGAGGTCTGGAATTTGCATAGCGTTCCCTGTATTCATCGTTCATGTATTGGAAATTCAGCATCCAGTTGTAAATGGAATTCTCAAACTTCTCAGGGACCATAACGTTTGCCTTGACCATGAAGTCCTCTTCAAGGCCAATAACGGCTTCCGCTGAATAGAACTTCCTGAATCTTGAATTGTAAATTGCCTCTCTGAGAAGAGTCGCATACTCCGGGACCGAAACATTGGGATAGCCGACGATCCTTCTTGCCGCTGCGCATCTGCCGAAGACGGCACCGTCGTTGAAAAGCATAACGTTGGCGCCTTCCGGAAGTCCCAGCTCTGTGGGACGAAGGACAGGCATACCTGTAAGCTCGATAGTTCCCGGGCTGCTCTTTGCAAGTTCATAAGCCTGGCAGAGATCTTTGATCCTGACCACATTGTTTCCGTAGAAAGCTGTCTCGATAGTGGTCCTTATAGGAATGGCGTTGAGTTTTTTAAAGCTCTCGAGATCCACGAAATGCCCCTGTGTAGCCATTGAAAATTTCCTCCCCGGGAAATAAATAATATTTTTGCACAAAAAACAACTGCGGCGTCTTTACCGCCCTCCATATAGCTTACAACAATAAAAAAAATTGGCAAGAGTGATGGTGCAAATTATACAATTTACTGAAATATAAAAAAACGGCCCCACCTTTAAGGCGAAACCGTTTTCTCATTTATTAAAATATTGCAGTTATTTAAGATGGACTATATAACTCAAGGACAGGATGTGGGAGGTGCTGTCGTGCGTATCTGCTGTCGTGAAAGTCCCTCCGTAAATGTCCGATGCCTTTGCTTTAATGACCCTGTCTTTTACCCACATGTATCCCCACGCGAAGGCAAGTTCGGAGTTCCCGCTGCGCCTCTTGAAGCCTATGCTCAGAGTCTGCCTGTCCCCTGTCGGGACTGCAAAATCCATGTATTCATCGGGTATCGGGCTGTTGTCGTAAGCGTAACCGCCCATTATGCTCCATGTGTCGTTGATCTTGTGTTCTATACCGACCTGATAACGCCAGACGTCTTCCCAGTTTTTGGGATCGGAGGATGTCGGCAGGTAATCATCGTAGGTCATTTCCAACTTGTCATAAGTGCTCCACTTTGTGTACGTGGCACCGATCTCCGCCCTGGTATTTTCATTGAACCTGTGGCCGAAACCGAACGTCAGGCTGTCGGGGAGCGTCACTGCGCCATGTGCCTTCGTGGATCTGGTCCCTCCATTTTTCAGGTCCACATCTGCATCCATATCCTGCTTGATCTAGGAGCGGTAAACTGCGGCAAATGATGTGTTCTCTGTAAAATCGTAGTTGAAGCCCAGGTTCCATCCAAGGGCTATATTTTCTCCGTCAAGCTGAAAATCGACATCTGTGCCCGGAGAAAGTCCGTACTTGTAAGCTATGACTCCGGGGATGCCCTTTCTCATTTCCAGCCTGATGTAGTTTATATCAAGCCCTGCCGCTATAGAAAGTTTGTCTGTGACCTTGTACGCCACTGCAGGCTGGACTGTCAGACCTGTGATCTTAGCCAGATAGCTGTTGAAGCGTCCGGGCCATTCAGGATCGTATTGCGTCGCGTTCCCAAATCTGGAGAATACTCCTATTCCCCACCAGAGCTTGTCATTCTGCTGTCTGACATAAAAAAGGCTGGGAACATATCCGGGGGCCTCATCATTGCTCCATGTCTGTCCGTCTCCGCTGCCGCCGTGGAAATCAACTCTGCTTCTCGGGTTGATGTAAGAAAGGCCTCCGCTGAACCAGCTTCCCTGAAGCCTTGTGATGCCTGCAGGGTTGTATGCGAGAAGGGAGGGATCGTTTTCGGCGAACATATAGGCTTCTCCCATTGCAACTCCTCCCGCAGACCATTCATAGATAGCAAATCCATCGGCGAATGCTGCGTTGGGCACCAAGATCAGAGCAAACATAATCAGACAAGATAAAACCCTTAACTTTTTCAAAAATATTCAATCCTTCCTCAATTAAATGTTTGTGTTTGATCTGTATTATTTGGATCTTATGTGCTGAAATTAGGATGTTTCTGCCCAAGGCTCGGAGTTATAACAGATATTTCAATTTCCACGGGAATAGAGTTGCCATAATACCTTGTAAAGTCCGTCAATGTGCGTGACTCAAGATATCTCAGGAAAGCCCTTGTTAGCTCGTCCATCATCTCGCCGATAAAACAGGTCTTATTTCTGCACCCGTCAAGGCCGCATCCCTTCGAGTCGAAGGGGCCGCCAAGAAGCTCAAAGATGTTGCGTAGGGGAGTTTCATCCGGCACACAATTCAACTTGTAACCGCCGCCGGGACCGCGCACAGACTTGACCATCCCTCCCTTGTTAAGGCGCTGGAGGACTTTTGAAAGATGCGGCTCCGTGGAGCCTATCGATGCTGCTATCTGTTGTGTGGAAAGACATCTGTCCGGGTTAGTGGCAAGCTCTCCAAGAGCATGCAGGCCCAGGATCAGGGGATCCGGCAAGCTGACGATGGGATTCAGTTCATTCTCCTCCTCGCAATAACGGAATACCGGATATTCTATTCCATTTTTCCGGGATGGTCAACATTAAATGGGATAAAGTGATGGGGGTTTTTCACACTAATAATATATCAGCACTAGATCCGGAAGGAAGAAAATAGGCCAAATATGCCACTTGTGGAATTATAATTTACCTTTATTATTGAACGACCATTTATTTTTGGAGGCCCTGTTTTGGAAAATCGCTTAAAAAACATCACATCAGATCTTAAAATATGGCTGGCAGCGGCAGCGTTGCTCTCGATCCTTACGCCGAACCCGGCATGGGGCTTGCTCCTTGGCGCAGTCGCAGCCCTTTTGGCAGGAAACCCTGCCGCCGAAGGCACCGGAAAGGTGTCTAAAAAACTTCTCCAGGCAACAGTGATACTTCTGGGATTCGGGATGAACCTGGACGCAGTCATAAGGGTGGGCCTTACTTCTGTCTGGGTGACTATGATATCCATATCACTGACCCTTATAATTGGAATGGCTCTTGGCAGGGTCTTCGGCGTAGAGAGGGACCTTTCCATCCTCTCTCTTACAGCCGTAATAAAAGGCTTTATGCCGCACATCAACATTTAGGGGGAGACGATCGTGTCAGAAATAGTATTAACGATGTTTGACGAACAGGATCCATGCTGGACAGCCGAACTTCTCAAACTTGCCGGAGAGGATGCCTCGTGGCTTGACGAGCTTGTCAGATCAGGTTCACTCGAACTTTCCGACGGGATATACAGCCTGACGGAGAGAGGAAAGGCTGAGTTTGAAAGAGCAAGGGACGAACTTTTTCTGGAAGGCATGCCCGGGGGCAAACCCTCTGATCCCTTAAGAAGCGTGAAGAGGACAAAGCTCCGCCTGCTTCTGGACAACGCGCACCTTCAGAGGTGGGGGATCAAAACCTATCATGCGGGGCAGGACCTGGATTTTTATCCGGACCTCAAGGGAGAGGAACTCATTTCCTTCAAAAACGGGACGCCGGAATGGAGCTACACAGACTCCCCTCTCTACAGGAAGATCAATGAGGAGTTCAAGCCTGCCCTTATAGAGGGAAGAAGAACAGACCTCGTGACCCCGGAAAGGCTGAGCTCGTGGTGTGAAGTAAACTCAATGGAGCCCGGCAGACTGAATATCGACCTGCTCTACCTCTGCCACTACGATTTCATGCAGTACAGGGATTTCGGGGGCCATCCCAATGACAGGATGAAAGTTATCAACACGGACAGGTTTCTATTCATATTCCCTGAACACGAGACAGAAAAAAATCTTGCGGCTGTCGCAAAATTCCATTTATGGCTCAACACACTGAGACGGATGATGATCCCGGGCTACGTGGACAGGGATACCCAGGAGCAGGACAGCGTCAGCTGGCTCATCTTCACAACAGAGAGGGAAGATGAGGCTGCAGCTATGGCAGAAGAGCTCGGAAAATTCGGAGAAAAACTCGTTGAGAACGCGAATCCCTGTGAGATATGGACCGTTTCAATGGAAGCGCTTGAAAATGTAACAGAGAAGAGGGAACTTATCTGGGAACTGCTTCCTGAAATTGCGCACCCCGCTCAGAGAACGATCATTTAGGCCGGAGGGGACTTTTAATTTATGTTCTGGGACAGTGCGCTTGAATCGATAATGCTGATATGCTTCGCGGCAGCATGGCCCGCCTCTATCCATAAATCATGGATGAGCAAAACAAGAAAAGGCAAAAGTCTTTTCTTTCTCGCTGTAGTACTCGCCGGATATGCCGCAGGGATCACCAGGGTACTGCTCAGGGCCGACGGGAGCTTCCTTATCTTGCCCTATACCTTTAACGCCCTTCTTGTAAGCTGCGACCTTATGATCTATTACAGGAACTACAGGATAGACGAGGGAAAACCACCGCTGATCCCGCAGGACACAAAAGATTTCGCGAAAGATCACTTCAGGAACCATCGATGGAGAAACAGAATGTAAAAATATTAGGGGCTGTGTCGAATCTCACGCAGCCCCGTTTTTTTATCCGCTTATCTCTTTCTCGGCATGGAAAGGGCGCTTGGGGTTACTGCCATCCCACCCAGTGATGTACAGCGAAGCTCGATGGGAAGCATCCTTCCTGATGAATAGACCGCATCCACAGTGTCATCGATATGGACTGCGTTGTAATATCCTCCGAGGATCATATCCGCGCAGATAAATGACTGGGATGCAAATGAGCCGTTCCTCGTATGGCATGGTATCTCAACTATCGCCTGCACAAGATCGCAGACCAGTCCCATCGCGTTCTGGAACATGATGGCTCCGGCGTCGGCAGCCTGACGCGCCGAACCTCCGGCGGCTTCGACCACAGCCCCCGCGCCCATGGCGCCGGCCGCGCCTATCTCGACCTGGCATCCGCATACTTCAGCGGCAAATGTGCCTCTCGTAGCAAGTACCCAGCCTATGGCACCCGCAGCCCACATGGAACGGACAACTTCCTCACGTGTTTTTTTCATGTCTTCCAGCATCGTCACCACTACCCCTGGAATGACCCCTGCAGAGCCGCCTGTCGGAGCAGCACATACTATTCCCTGTCCGCTGTTGACCTGCATCGCGGCCATCGCTCGCGCCGCCGCCCTGGTATGTATGCCGCCAAGTGCAAGGCGTCCTTCCTTTTCTGCATCCATTATCTTCTTTGCAGCGGGATCCAGGAGGAACATCTGCGGACTGTTCTCTGAAAGACCCAGAGTGACTGAATCAATCATCACCTGAAGCCGCCTGTCCATTTCAGCATCAAGTGTCTCTTTGGGCATGCAGAGAAGGGCTGACTCGAACTCAAGCGCTGCTTCGCCGAGAGAAAGCCCCTTCTCTTCGGCATATTTCACCATCTCCTCGCCGGAGGTGAAGATCCTTTCTCCTCTTATAGGGAAAAAGACAGGTATCGCGCAGAAACAGCCGAAAAGCATCTTTTCGGACTTTAGTTTTTCAATGATCAGTGAATCAACGGGAGCGGCCGTTGACAGAAGAAGCATCGCCCTGCCGTTTTTTTCGCTTATAGATACCTTGCCGGACTTTTCAAGTATCTCTCCGACATGCGCGGATCTTTCCGCGGGAACTTCAACAGAGAGCCAGTAAGCGTCGCCGGTCATTTCGGCTTCCCATCCGTTGAGCCAGCGGAAGAGAAGGGCCCCGCCGCCGGTGGAATCGGCAACTGCAGAAAAGGTCGATCCGTCCTTCAGCTTCGCCTCGATCTTTATACTGTTTGGATGGCATGACTCAGGAAAGCTTTTTACAATAAACTTAATATCCACCCCATATGATGGAAAAAGGTCAAAGGCCCTTTTGAAACGGGGGTCGGTGAGCGGCAAATCAAGCGTTCCCATTATCATGGCCAGATCGCTTCCCTGTTCGTGATAGACCTCCGCTATTGAAGATGCCGGTTCAAACGTGAATGATATCTCGCAGGGCAGCTCGCCTATCATGCTGCGGCACATCTTTGCTATGTGGTAAGGGCCTGCTGTGTGCGAACTTGAGCTTCCGGGCATGACCGGACCAATGACGTTGTTCAGAATGCTTGCTGTTGTCATCTTATATTGCCTCCCTGTGGATGTCTCTTTTTGTTTCCTGACATCTGTAAAAATATCACATCCAGTCTCCGCTGTCATTAATTTTAAAGATCGGGGTTGTTAATTATTCAGAAGTTCACTACAATGCTTGCCAACAAAGCCATTCACAAAACAACCTGAAAAGAGGTCCTGTCTTTTGGGAAAAAGCAATAACAAAATCTCTGCATTTCTCGAACGCAAGGGAGTTGAGTTTTCCTTCAAACGCTACTTCGTAGACGCGCTCGGAGCAATGGGAGTAGGGCTGTTCTCATCATTGATAACCGGGCTGATCCTCAAGACCATAGGCACAAAGGCCGGGATACCCATACTGGTGGAATTCGGCGGACTGGCAAGCTCCATGACGGGAGCTGCAATAGCAGTGGCCATAGCACAGGCTCTCAAAGCCCCTGCGATGGTGGTCTTCTCCTGCGTGGCCGTAGGTTTTGCCGGCAATACATGGGGAGGTCCCGTCGGGGCTTTTATCGGTGCTGTCGTGGCATCTGAAGTCGGTAAGATCATATCGAAAGAGACAAAGATAGACATCATAGCGACGCCTTCAGGGACCATAATCGCGGGCATGACTGTGGCAAAGCTGGCCGGTCCCACAATAAGCGCGATGATGACCGGGATCGGGATAATAATAATGAACGCCACTGAACTTCAGCCGGGCCCGATGGGAGCCATCGTCTCCGCCATAATGGGGATGATACTCACTCTCCCAATATCAAGCGCGGCGATCGCAGTCGCGCTGAACCTTTCAGGACTTGCCGCCGGGGCCGCAACAGTAGGGTGCTCGACACAGATGATAGGTTTCGCGGTGATGAGCTTCAGGGAGAACGGCCTTTCCGGGCTGCTCTCGCAGGGACTCGGGACCTCCATGCTCCAGATGCCCAATATTGTGAGGCATCCGTTGATCTGGGTCCCGCCCACGCTTGCAAGCATCATCCTGGGGCCGATATCGACACTTCTTTTTAAAATGGAGAACATCCCTTCCGGCGCAGGAATGGGAACGAGCGGTTTTGTAGGACAGTTCGGGGCGATAGACGCGATGGGAAGCAGCCCCGATGTACTGATGCAGATAGGGCTGATGCATTTCCTGCTGCCCGCAGTGACGACCCTTGCTATAGCAGAGATAATGAGGAAGGTCGGACTTATAAAGCAGGGAGACATGAAGCTTGACCTATAGTTTTGGAGAGAGCCGCATGAGTTTATAAGTAAAAACATCCCAAATACAAAGGATACATGACAAAGACAGCACGGGGGTATTGAAAATGGCACACAACCACACCCACGGATCACCTTACTCAAGGCTTACGGAGAGGCTGAACAGATTCCCTCAGGGAGCGCCTGCCTCAAAACTTCTTTTTGACATTCTTAAGATACTGATGACCGAAAAAGAGGCAGGACTGATGGCTCAGCTCCCGATAAAGCCGTTCAGGGCTAAACAGGCAGCAGATACATGGAATATGCCCGAAAACGAGGCGCAAAAGGTTCTTGATGAGCTTGCCGGCAGGGCGATACTGGTCGACATCGAGCAGAACGGGGAACAGATATACGCAGTCCCGCCCCCCATGGCCGGTTTTTTTGAGTTCTCCCTTATGAGGGTGCGGGAAGACATCGATCAGAAAACGCTCAGCGAACTCTTCCGGCAATACATATCCGTCGAGGAAGATTTTATGAAGGAGCTTGTCTGCCGCGGCGAGACCCAGATGGGGAGGATCTTCCCTCAGGAACCTCAGATACCGGATGAATACGCACTCCATGTACTGGACTACGAAAGGGCGACAAACGTTATAGAAACGGCTTCGCACATCGGAATCAGCATGTGCTACTGCCGCCACAAGGCCCTCCATAACGGCACGGCGTGCGACGCCCCGATGGATATATGCATGACCTTCAACACCTCCGCGGCAACACTCATCAAACACGGCCATGCAAGGCAGGTCGATGCAGCCGAATGCAAGGATCTCCTGCAGCAGGCATACGATCATGACCTGGTCCAATTTGGCGAGAACGTCCGCCAAAGGGTCAATTTTATCTGCAATTGCTGCTCATGCTGCTGTGAAGCCCTTCTTGCGATAAAGCGCTTCGGGGTGGCGCAGACCATCTGCTCAAACTTCATTACAAAAGCAGACAAAGAGAGCTGCACAGGCTGCGGAAAATGTGCAAAGGTATGCCCCGTTGACGCGATCGAGATGACAGGAGAAGGCCAGGAAAGGAAGGCCATCGTTGATGAAAAAAAATGCATCGGCTGCGGAGTATGCCTGAAACACTGCCCGGCAGGAGCCCTGATCTTCGAACCACGCCCGAACAGGCTGATCACGCCCCTGGACACTACCCACAGGGTGGTCGTGATGGCCACAGAGAGAGGGCTGCTGCAGGAACTCATCTTTGACAACAAAGTCCTGTTCAGCCACAGGCTCCTTGCAGGCGTACTCGGAACAATACTCAAAATGCCGGGACTGAAGAGGAGCTTAGCCCAGGCACAGCTGAAGTCACGCTATCTGGAGGCCCTTATTACAAAACACAGTTCATAATGAATCCGTGACTCATACAGATAAACGAGCCGTAAACCAATGAAAGAGGTAAAATAGTACCTGACCCTTAATTATTTATTTACTTTGAAAGAACAGATATGTCCTTTTGACGTAAGTCATCAAAATAATCTCTCCGGGAGTGTGAGGTCATGACAAAAAAGATGATTGCTCTGGTAAAGGAAAGGCCGGAACCGGGACTGTGGATGCGCGAGGTAGATATGCCCGAAGCAGGACCCGATGACGTTCTTATCAAGATCAAAAAGACTTCCATCTGCGGCACTGATCTCCACATATACAACTGGAACGAATGGTCACAAAAGACCATAAAGACCCCAATGACCATAGGTCATGAGTTCGTCGGTGAGATAGTACAGACTGGCAGCCATGTCCGGGGCTGGGAGACAGGCGAGAGGGTCTCCGGAGAGGGACACATCGTCTGCGGCACATGCAGGAACTGCCTGGCCGGAAGACGGCACAACTGTCCAAACACCATCGGCGTCGGAGTCAACAGGGACGGAGCCTTCGCGCAATACCTTTCGATACCCAAGACAAATGTCTGGAGATGCGCTCCCGAGATACCCGACGACATAGTATCCTGTTTCGACCCGCTTGGAAACGCCACCCACACAGCTCTTCAGTTCGACCTCATCGGCGAGGATGTGCTGATTACAGGAGCAGGCCCGATAGGCATGATGGCAGCTGCAATATGCAGGCATGTCGGAGCAAGGAACGTAGTGGTGACAGACCTCAACGATTATAGGCTCGCGCTTGCAAAAGAGATGGGAGCTACAAGAACGGTCAACGTAAAAAGAGAAAAGTTAAGGGACATATTCGATAAGCTTGGAATGAGGGAGGGCTTTGACGTAGGACTTGAGATGTCAGGAAGCCCGAAGGCATTCTCAGACATGGTCGACCACATGTTCAACGGAGGCAGGATTGCGCTTCTAGGGCTACTTGAACCCGGAACTGTAATAGACTGGGACAAGGTAATATTCCACGGACTTACCCTCAAGGGGATATACGGCCGGCAGATGTATGAGACGTGGTACAAGATGACTACGATGCTTCAGAGCGGGCTGGACATAAGCCGTGTCATAACCCACAGGTTCGATGTCATGGATTTCGAAGAGGGTTTCAGGGCAATGAACAGCGGCGAATCGGGCAAGGTGGTCCTGGACTGGCAAAACCTTTGATCTGCCGTTATCCTGTGCCGACAGGTAAACGTTTGTTTATCTAAATACAATGACCGGGGGATGAGATAAATGAAAAGCGCCATAGGGATCATAACCAAAACGATAGAAGAGATAAAAGAGCAGGGACTCTACAAATCAGAGCGGGTGATCACAACTCCTCAAAGGGACATCATAGATACAACAACAAACTTCGGTGTCATAAACATGTGCGCAAACAACTATCTCGGCCTTGCAGACTCCCCCAGGGTCATCAGGGCGGCAAAAGAGGCTTACGACAGATGGGGTTACGGACTCGCCTCGGTACGCTTCATCTGCGGCACACAGCAGATACACAAGGATCTCGAAGCAGCTATAAGCGACTTTCTGGAGATGGAGGATACTATCCTCTATTCGTCATGCTACGACGCCAACGGAGGTGTATTTGAACCCATACTGGGCGAAGGCGACGCCGTCATAAGCGATGAACTGAACCACGCAAGCATCATCGACGGGATCCGTCTCTGCAAGGCATCAAAATTCAGATATAAAAACAACAATATGGAAGACCTGAGGACACAGCTTGAAGCGGCAAAGGACTCCCGCATTAAGATGATAGTAACGGACGGAGTCTTTTCAATGGACGGATACATCGCGAACCTCAAGGCCATCTGCGATCTCGCGGACGAGTTCGACGCCCTCGTAATGGTCGATGACAGCCATGCGGTAGGGTTCATGGGAAAGACCGGGCGCGGTACCCACGAATACTGCGGGGTAATGGGCAGGGTGGACATTCTGACAGGCACCCTTGGAAAAGCTCTCGGCGGTGCGTCCGGAGGCTACGTCAGCGCAAAGAAGGAGATCGTCGAACTACTGAGGCAGCGCAGCAGACCCTATCTTTTCTCAAACACGGTGGCTCCGGCAATAGCGGGAGCTTCCCTTGAGGTCATCAAAATGCTTGGGGAGTCCTCAGAACACAGGGAGAGGCTCCACCAGAACACATCCTATTTCAGGGAGAAGATGGAGTCCCTCGGCTTTGATCTCCTGCCCGGGACACACCCCATAGTACCCATAATGCTCTACGACGCAAGGACAGCCACCGAGTTTTCAGCAAGGCTGCTCGACAAGGGAGTCTACGTCACCGGCTTCTCCTTCCCAGTGGTGCCGAAGGGCAAGGCCCGCATCAGGACCCAGGTCTCGGCAAGGCATACGAAAGAGGACCTTGACGCGGCAATAGACGCTTTCAGCGAAGTCAAGATCGAAATGGCCTTATGACCCAGAACTTAAAGACCCGGCACTTTATTGCCGCACATTATGCTGAAGAGATACTATAATAGAGTGATCATATTCGGCAGGGGGAACAGCATGAGAAAAACAGACAAAGGATTTTCACTGGTCGAGTTGCTGATCGTAGTCATAATAATAGGGATCCTGGCTGGAATTTTATATCTGGTTGTCGGCCCCTCTGACGATATGGTCAAAGAAAAGGCATGCAGCGGGAACAGGGCCACTATCATGCTGGCACTTGACGCATACAGATTTTCAAACGGCGTCAGCAAGGAGAGTTACACCCTTCAAAACTTCATAGACGATAATTACAAGGACAACATAAGCAACAAGGAAGTAAAGTGCCCATCAGACGGCATCTACTCCGCAGGAACATTGAACGGCAGGGAGGCAGTTGTATGTTCCGTTCACGGCGGCGGGGGAACAGGCGGAGGAGATGATCCCGGCGGCGGGGACGAACCAGACCCGCCAGGAAACATCATCCCCGGAACAGATACTTTCGGCGGTGACGGATACCAGGCAATAGACGACTGGGAAGAAGCCATTGTTGATAACCATAATTTATCTTTCAATGAAGGCCAGAAATTTTTATCCGAAGGCAACTATTATGTGGCAACAACAACACTGTCAAATATTTACTACAGCGATGACAGCAGTCCGGAAATGAGCCCAGACAAATGGTGGACGACACAATCTGCTGGCGGCCTTGTTCAGTTCACTGGAGTATCAAAAAGCTGGGACGAGGTCGAGACCGGGTATAGATTCTACAGGGGTGACATCCTCTACTATAACGGCGATTACTATGTCTGCAGGGTCGAGGGATACACAGGGTATTATGAGGTAACCAAAGGAGAATGGTGGAGCAATACGCCGGACCTTAGCGGATCAGCATGGGCATGGTACAAGCTGAGCAGCTAGATCCTGAAATAACATAATACAAAAGAGATCTTTCGGATATTGCAGGAAGATCTCTTTTGTCTGTAAGATAGTCTTCATTCTCTTATACTCTGCGCTGACCCTCAGCAGAGAATGGCGATGAACTGGGAGGCCAGAACTACTAGTATGAGCGCTACGGGATATGTGGCGGCGTAGGGCAGGGAGACATAGTCGGTACGCGTCTCTGAAATAAGCACTCCAAGCGCCGGGGTGCTCGTCATTCCTCCGCATATCGACCCGAGCGTGTTGAATATGTCAAGGCTGAACATCTTCACTGCGATAAAATACCCCGCCATCATAGGCAGAAGGGTCATTCCGACCCCCGCGAAGAAGAGCACCGGACCATGTTCCGTGAGGGTCGCCACAAAGCCCTTTCCGGCTGCAGCCCCTGCTCCTGCAAGGAAGAGCGCAAGCCCGAACTCTCTCATCGTCTCAAGGGTAGATTTCCTTACCTCAAGCGATATCGGGCCTATGTGACCGAAATATCCTATCAGAAGTCCCGTAAGGAGCGGTCCGCCGGAGGCACCCAGGCTGAACCTGGCTCCTCCCGGAAGCGGTATCACTATCTTTGCGGCGATAAGTCCTGTCGCTATTGTCAGTACAAGAGGGAAAAACCCGAAAGGGTCGATCCTGAATGTGCCTTTATATGCCGGACACTCGGGCTGCAGCTCCTGTCCGCAGTCAAGCACAGGCTTGTTAGTGCTGAAATCAATTTTGAGCATCTTTGGCACTATCTGTACAAAGAGGACCACACCGAGGACACCAAAAGGATAAGCAATGCCATATCCTATGGAGGCGCTCGGATCACCTGTCGCTTCGATCGCGGCAGCCAGTCCCGGGGTGCTTGTCAGTGCGCCGTTCATTATTCCTACAGCGAGAGGGACCGGGATCCCCAATATCTTTATTGAAGCCACGCACAAAGCTGCCCCCGAAAGGATCGTCACGAATCCTATTACCATGTAGGCAACGGCCCTGCTTTTGAAATTGCAGAAAAATACGGGACCTGCTATCAATCCCACAGACGCGACAAAACATACCAGGCCGATGTCGCGGACAGCGCCGGATATTTCCTGTCCAAAATGCCCGAAGATCAGGGCAACAAGGAGAACTCCCGACGTGCCCAGCTTAATGTTGAAGAATTTTATGCTTCCCAGGATATACCCCAGAGTAAGGATAAAAAACAAAATTTTTACAGAACTCAAAAAAAGCGACCCCTCGGTAAAAATAAGATTTTGCGGCGATTTTCAGACACTGCTGTAGTATTTTATATCAAAAAAGCCCTTATTAAAAATTTCTGCATGTCAAAAATAATTATCCTGCGACGGAGCATCCAGGAAACATGTCTGCCACTTGTGTTTGGGTATTTTTAAACATGATCTTTCAATGGGGTTGCAATTTATTGATCAGAGTGGTACTATTTCGCGCAATATATCGGAAGTTCGGGGGAAGCTGCATGAGATCATTTACCGACCTCACGAATAAGAATTTCAACAGCTGGTGGTGCGTCTAGCGTCCCGCCCGTATCTTGTTGTGCCGATACAGGGGGACTGAAAGGGAAAAATTCTTTCAGTCCCTCTTTTTTTATAAATGCACCACAGCAGCATGCGCAGAAAAGATGAGAACAGACCAGAGAGTTTACAAGAGCCAAGAGGAGGATATCATCATGACAGAGAGATCACAAAATCAGGCAGGTTTTCCGGTTAAAGGCATATACGGCGGATTCGGAGGCACATACGTTCCAAAAGCACTTGAGCCGATCCTTACGGAGATCGCGGAAGAGTATGAGAAATGCGCGGCAGACGAATCATTCAGGGAAGAATACCTCTCCCTTCTAAAGGACTACGTGGGACGTCCCTCTGCACTCACCGAGTGTAAAAACCTCACCGGGACAGTAGGGGGAGCCAGGATCTTCCTCAAGAGGGAAGACCTCAACCACACAGGGGCCCACAAAATAAATAACTGCATCGGACAGGCACTTCTTGCCAAAAGGATGGGCAAGAAAAAGATCATTGCTGAGACCGGGGCAGGCATGCACGGCGTTGCCAGTGCGACGGTAGCAGCCCTGATGGGCATGGAATGCGATGTCTACATGGGAGAAGTCGATATACAGCGCCAGGCTCCGAACGTGCTCAGGATGAAAGCGCTTGGCGCTAAAGTCGTACCTGTCTCTGACGGACAGGGAACGCTCAAGGAAGCTGTAGATGCGGCACTTGCGGCATTCTGCAATGACACCTCCATCTTTTACCTTATAGGATCCGCTGTCGGGCCGCACCCATATCCGACTATGGTGCAGAATTTCCAGAAAATAATAGGCGAGGAAGCAAGAGCCCAGATGCTTGAACGGACCGGCTCCCTGCCGGACGCCGTCATCGCATGTGTAGGCGGCGGAAGCAACGCGATAGGAGCCTTCACAGCCTTCATCGAAGACAAGGATGTCCGACTTATCGGTGTCGAACCATCAGGAAGAGGACTGACATACGGAGATCACGCCGCCAGTCTCACAAAGGGTTCCCCCGGAGTCCTTCATGGATTCAAAAGCTACGTTCTTACCGATGATAAAGGCGAGGCCGCCGAGGTCTATTCAATAGCAGCCGGACTTGATTACCCCTCAGTCGGACCGGCGCACGCCGCCCTCAAGGAGAGCGGGCGCGCAGAGTACATATGCGCAAGCGACAAAGAAGCTCTTCATGCATTCAGGCTTCTTTGCAGGACAGAAGGGATCATACCCGCGCTTGAAAGCTCCCACGCACTTGCCGGAGCGATAAAGGTCGCAGCCGAAATGGAAAAAGATAAGAAAGTCCTCGTCAACCTTTCGGGGCGGGGGGATAAGGATATGGAGACGATCTCTTCAATAGGGGCAATTGGGGCATAGCGGAGCCCTAGCTTAGCAACATGCGATGCTCCTTCACCTCAACGTATTCATATACGCCTCGGTTCGAAGCATCGCAAGTTGCGTCGCTATCATCTCCGCTCTGCCCCAATTGCGATATGGGTACTATCGTTAAAACCTTAAAAGAGCGGCGCTGACTTAGCAATGTTCGCGACCCGTCGTTATCACTCGCTCTAAACCCAAACTTTTCCATAAATAGGTACTATATATCTGAGCCTGTTTATATATCACATCTGAGCAGGCTCAGTATCTTCTCAGTTTTCTTGGTTTTCAAAGTAGTTTCCCAGTTTTTCCCCTGTTGCTGCTTTCGTATCCCGGACAAGAAGAAAAGACAATCCTTTACAGAATATCCACTGAGCATATCCGCTTCCTTCATCCTAACGTAAAGCCTATATGTCATCATCAGCGAAAGATGGTTCAAAAAAGCCCAACCCTCAAAAGAGACATCTTTCTGCATATAACTGCGATCCGCTTCCAGTGTATTCTTAAGGAGATCGAATGAATCCTCTATAAGGGCCCGCTTCTTATACAGTTCATACGCTTCCTTACCATCCAGATCCATATTTGTGCGAATAAGCAGGATCCCCATCTTCTCTGCACGTTCAAACAGTCCCGCTTCCGTATATCCCTCAATATCACATTCGATCCTCTTCATATAGTCCCGCTGTTCCCGAAGTTCAAGATCTTTGTCCAGATACGTTATAACTTTAATGCCCTCTTTTTCCGTACCTCTTTCGAAATACCATATAGGGCGTTCATTAAAGAGGAATGTATTCGTATACTTTTTGCAAACTATACTCTCCCTGTCAAAATATCTGCTGTTTCTTCTTAAAGGCACCAGATAACGTAATCCCTGCTCCTCAAGAAACCCGAAGTTGGCCTCGGAACCAAACCCCTTGTCCGCGATAACGACCATGTCTTCTATTCCGGACTCCCTTACTGCATCCCTGAAAGACTTCACATCGCAGATATTTCCCGAAAACGTCCTGTAATAAACAGGGGAGGTCTCAGGCTTGCTTGAAAAAGCGTACATTAGATTTATCTGAGGATCATAGCTGCCGTTGTTGTTGTATCCCATCTTGCTGTTATACATATTTTCGGAACAGGTAGTTATGCGCGTGCCGTCAAAAATAATATGCTCCGTACCTGAGACAAAAGCCTTCATAAATTCGACCATCGCAGGCCTTCTGTCTCCAAGCCTCTTTAAAAACAGGCTTAGGGATTTCCCGGAAAAATCAAGACCGGGATAAAGAATTGAGAGATAAGAACGCAAATATCTCTCCTGAGCACGCTTAAAAGGACTCATCTCTATCGTTCTTAAAACAGCAAGAAGATAAATCTCCCTCCAGTCAGCCGGAAACAGAAGTTCAAGCCTCTCTCTTATGTCTGAGGAGAGGTCATGAAGACATTTTGACGCTCCGTACTCAAGGTCAGGGATGGGAGTAACGGGAACGATGGCACTCTTCTTTGAGATAAATCCGTCCTGAGTGATGCGTCCCAAATAGGCACCGGTGATCTTCTTTGCCTGTTTCTTTTCCTTATCGTATACGGTTTTTCTCTCATACAAATAATATTTCCCGTTGTTCTCCTTAATTTCCTTTCCAGGTCCTTTAAACGCTTGTACCCAATCTGGCAGTGCCATGCGTAGCCCTCCTCTATAGTCCATACAAGGTACTATAATTATAATATAAAAAATGGGATCCTGCAATAGCTGACATGAAATTAAGTCAGCTTCTCACAGGATCCTTCAATAAGGATATATTGAATCTACTGCTCTAGTACCTATTTTTGGAAAAGTTTGGGTCTAAATCCCAATTGCGGCACTTCGGGCATAGCGGAGCCCTAGCTTAGCAACATGCGATGCTCCTTCACCTCAACGTATTGATATACGCCTCGGTTCGAAGCATCGCAAGTTGCGTCGCTATCATCTCCGCTCTGCCCCAATTGCGATATGGGTACTATCGTTAAAACCTAAAAAAACCGCGTCGTTATCACTCACGATCTGCCCCAATTGCGATGTTGGGCATGGCGAAGTGCGGCATGAAGATGCCGCGCGCCTTTGATCGTCTCCCCCGAATGCCTGTATCGGGGGCCCAGCGGCTTTGGCTCTATACTATTACTGCATTGACAAGGCCTTAAAAACAAGACGCTGGATCCCCGATGGAAGCACTCGGGGAAGACGGATAGGAGTGTAAAGCAAGGCCAGACCTGGATTACCGATCTCGAAACACACTCCAAATAGTTCAGTTGCTATGGTGGTTTGAAATGTCCCTCATTAGAGGAACAGCTCCTTCCTGATCAGGTGCACAATGGGAATGACGGGGAAAGGCTTGCCGAGATACCACGGAGGATAATTAATGATTTAAGACTCAATTCACCGCGATGCGAAGCGATGCAAATTCTCCGCGGCTTGAAAAGCAGCAGATTCCCCGGCGGGTGCGGTCTCCGCCCGCCTTTCACAACTGCTCAGCCATTGCTCAGCAACGCTCAGCCATAGCTCAGCCGCATTTGGAAACTACCGTTTGCGGATTGTTAGATCATCGTTTGACCGCATTAAATAAGAAGGAATAAGAGGAAGGAGTTTTTCTAAAAGGTTTTGATCATTGTCCAGGTTTTGCCTATTGCTTGCCTATCGCTTGCCGCCGATGCTCTTCCCGGCCGCCCTTACCAACTGCTTGCCGCCGGAAGTATCTCCGGCATATTTCTAACTTCTATCTAAAAAAACCGGTTCCAGCTTGGCTCGGATCTTTTTTAACCTCGCACACACAGCCTGCTGGGTAATATTGTGCTTTCCTGCAAGATCGCTCTGTGTCCAGCCGTCCATAGCATCGCGCGCCATAATGAATTCACCGGGTCTAAGTTTCCTTCTAAGTATCTCTAAAATTTCAAAAAGCAGCCTTCTCTCTATTTCTGAAGGATCTATAACACAATCGGCTGCGGTATCAAAATCTGCGAAATTTGTCTTTCTTCTCAGTCCCCTGAGTCTCTGGGCGGCTGTCCTCACATATCCGGGAAGTCGTCTTGCTATAAAGGCTGTGAGCCAATCTTTGTCTGTGCATTTTTCATTGAGGATCAACAGAGCGAGGTAGCCTTCCTGGACCAGATCTTCATATTCCGCGCCTCTGCCCGCGTAACGCCTGGCAGTTGCCTTGACCAAAGGTTCGTACTTTACGATAAGCTCTTCGTTCGTGAATGTTGCATCTGGTGAATTCTTCATTTAGTCTCCTATCTGTATGTGGACAAAATTTTTCGAGCCGTAACATAGCGCTTTGGTAAACCCAGACTCCAAAGCCAAAGCCCGAAATTTCTCATGTTCCGAATTCGGAACTCTCACGTCCGCCGCCTGCCCGACTTTATGCAGGCTCCGTACAACACCCCCCACATCCCTGTTGTGGACTTCACATCTGTAACCGCTGTTTATGATCAACGGCAGCCCCCATTCATCCCTTAATTTCTGCAGCTTCAAAACAAGCAGCGGGTGCAGCAGGACAGTGTGACAGCAGGGACACTCGAACTCTTTCAGGTTGAAGTTCTCCGTGAGCTGAAAATCATTCAACCTCATTTTTCATGCTCTTCCTGTTCAAATAACCTTAAATGCATCAGAACAAAAACTAGGATACTCCTTATTTTAAACAAAAGCGACCTATTCATCGTTTCTACACCTCCTTTCGTTCAATAACCGTTCCGAGCTGGATAACAGCCCGCGTCAGCTCCTCCAGCCTGCGATCCATTCGTATCAGCAGATAAGAAGCCACTGCGACCGAAAAACCATTTTGCAGAATACTTGCCATTAGCTCTTCCATTTTTTTCGTTTTCCCTCCTTTTTATGTTATTTGTAAATAGTCTATATAGTAAATTTATTGGGAATATTCCCAATTAGTTCAGAAAAAGGCGCGCATTTCAGCGCGCCCCCCTGCTGCTTATATAACGTCTACGACTGTACGATCGATCACCTCTGCGCCATCGCTTGCTGCCAAAGTAACTCCAAAAGGCTGCTGAACAATAAGCGCGTCCATTGCGGACTGCACCAGAGCAGCTCCGCCCTCCTCGAGAAGCGCGGGGTCTGCGTAATTCATACTGACGCTGAAAGCCTTCCCTGCATCCGTAAGGAACTTAAGTTTGATAGTCTTCAAAATTCCACCCTCCTTCCTATGATCATTTCATCCTTTCAGCCTTACTCTACGAGAAGGCCGGTCTCATACTGCTTTGTTTCTGTTACGGGATACTCGAGAAGTGATTCCAGCGCGGTTACAACAGCGGCGACCTTCTCTGCTGTAACTTCATTGTCCAGATTGCTGATGCTGACGCTCTTCTCGACCGCTTTGCCGTCAACCACACCCAAATCAAGGGTCATGCGGATCGACGTTGAAACAGGATTGATACTTGCCATTAGGTTTCCTCCTTTCGTGCCTGATACTATTAATAGTGCGCACGAGGGTCCGAAATAACAAACGGCAGGTAAGAATTTATAAAAGAAGTTTTTTCGGGGCTTTTTGAAAGAAGAAGTCTGAATTGCAAGAAAAAGGCAGATCCCGCCTGAATAGGCTTCAGGAGAGGGTCCGAGTCATATTAAGACGACAAACGATTGATTTATCCGGAAAGATAGTTAACCATTACTGCGATAATAAGATACAATAGTTCATGGAAATAAGAACCCGGTGACTATTTACACTTATCGATATACGCTTTCGCAATAAAATAAACATAAGTTACAAAAAATATTTCTTGAAAAAGCAACGGATTTGAAAATTCATATGCACCGCGAATTATAAATAGTTTAAAACGAAAGATTAACTGTTTTTAGATAATCCGGGAGGCATTTGATATATGAACTCTGATGTTTCGCCAAAACAACTCAAAGACCTTCGTAATGAGTTCGAAACCTATTTGAGGAATAGCCATCCTCACTGGTCTAGTGTTACTGTTAATACCGTTAAGTGCGATGCATTCTTTGCTTTAAATAACCACGTTGTGGATGATTTTTGGGGAAGTTTTGTCAGCGAAGATTCGATGCTAGCTGTTCGTGATAAGATAGAAACCTTGTTATTGAAAAGGAATAAGCCTGCAAGCGCCCTCGAACGAGCAAATGGGTATCTCTCCGCATTACGTCATTTAAAAGCTTTCCTGGACCGAAAAAACCAAGAACATGTTAACTACTGTAGAGAAGAAAAAACGGTCAAAAGAGATTTAACAAGGGGTTTTGAAATGGGAATAGATAAGCAAAAAGATATAACGTGTGAGATTTACAATTCAGAAACTTTTAACGACGACACCCCTCCCATAGAGCAACCCTCGTTTAAATTGAAGTTACGGGATGTGTTAGCAGACCAGTTGTTCTACAACTCTTACGACAAAACTGAAGAAATACATAAAAGTGTGCTTACAGTACCAACAAGAAATACATTCTTAGGGTGGTTGTCTGAAGACAATTCCATTACGTATACACCAAAAGAAATTGTCGACTGCATGGACAGAATTTCAAAATACGCTCTCCAAAACAAAATCAGCGTAGATTTATGGAGCATCACAGATCCTTCAGTGTTCGAAACTGTATATAATAAGATTTTAAAAACTAAACATCTACAGATTACTAAAATATTCACATATAAAATGTTTTTTGTCGCAGGGCAACTATATCTTAAATTTCTAGGTATTAACAAAATAACCCCAGATCTTCTAGATCATGAAGAATTAATAATTGATTCGGATTCCTTAGGGGCGGTTAGAAACGACTTTATTGAATGGTTATCTAAATCCACTTCACTCAAAAATTCACCCGAAGAAATAGTTAAGTGTATTGACGAAATTTCAGATTATGCTATTGATAAAAAAATTAGTTTAAATAAATTATGGAGTATTACAGAACCAAGCGTTTTTGAGACAACATATAGAACACTGTTAAAAACAAAAGATTTACAGATAACCAAAATAAATTCATACAAATTATTTTTTGTTGCCGGGCAGCTATATCATACATATCTAAAAGAAAAACCTTTCACAAAAGACCTTTTTGTTAACGTTACTGAACAAGTATCGATCAATAAAGAACTACAAACCAACGTGGTTTATGAAGATATTAATCCTGACGACTTTATTGAATGGTACATTACTAACCCCAAATCAAATGACAAGTTATATTTAGAAAAGACAGCTAGAGAATACGTCAAACACTTAGAATCTTCCCCAAATAAATTAAAATTATGGCTTCCGATGAAAAACAGAAACGTCTTTTCCTGCCATAAATCTTCGGAGTTGGAAGAGTTATGGGAAAAGTTCAAATCTGCTTCGAACTATCGAATGATTAACAATGAAACCAGGGGTGCATTCTCTGCTGGCTTAACCTGTTTGACCCTTTACTTAGAGCACCTTGAACAAGTAGAGGAGTGCCCCAAAGATGGCAGTTTAAATAATGAAATACCCAACTTGACGCAAGAAGGACTTGAACCAGACATTTTGACGATGATAAAGAGTGTTCTGGCAAATCATTTCCCAAATGGATTCAGGATAGGATCGCCAATTGACATGATACGCTTTCGTAATTTTGCAGCCGAACATTACGTAAAAGACATTTCGCTCACTGATGAAGAAATCAACAATAGTATAGATCAATTCGGAACTTTGTTTGAAGGAAAGCTGTACGTGGTTTGTGAAGAAGCCATGAACAAGCTTAAAGAAATGATATACAACGAGGTAAAGAACGGCGCTAAGGTTTTTTATTACACATCAATATACGCAAGAAACGAAATTTGGCTTAATAAAGAGCGTATAATTTCCATGGAAATGCTCAAGGAAGTACTGGGAAAAATACATCCTGAGTTTTTACATAAAACAAATTATTTCTTGAGTAACAACGACAACTCATCGGAACTTATGATCCTTAAATGTGAAATCATGCGTGTCTGGAATAAAGACACCATACTAAACTACGATCAAATTTCAGAGCGTTTGCCGAACATCCCTAAGGACAAAATTATGCATGCTCTTAATCAAGACGGAGATTTTATTTGGAACTCAACAGAAGTCTATACCCACATAGGAATGTTTGATATCTTAGACGAAGAGCGAGCAAATATATTGGATTATGTAGCAACTCAATGTCAAAAGCATGGTTACGTTTCAATTAGTGATGTACCTCTGGGAGAGATTACTGAACGAAATTTCGAACTGACGCAGACGGCAATTCAAACCGCCGTGTTTACTATTGTTCTTAAAGACAAATATAAAAAGCAGGGCAAAATAATTACTCCAAATGATTATGAGCTTGATGCGTTAACCATTATGAAAGAACATTGCCGTAAAATTGAAAAATGTTCCTTGCAAGACTTACTGGATTATGAACGCAAACTTACAGGAGAAAATCATCGCTGGATTCCACTGGAGGCCGGTTATGCTGAATTGGTTCGAATTTCAGATGACAACTTTGTAGCAGATCGTTATGTAGATTTCGACACATGCGCAATTGATGAAGCCATTGAAATTTTCGTAACAGGCAATTATCTGCCATTAAAATGTGTCACAACGTTCGCAACGTTCCCGCATTGCGGACAAGTTTGGAATTTATTTTTGCTTGAGAGTTATTGCCGTAGGTTTAGCCAAAGATTCCGTTTTGATGTGTTGGCAGTAAATTCTAGAAATGCAGGTGCAATCGTTCGAAAAAACTGTCAACTTGCATACACAGAAATTATGGAGGATGCTGTTGCTCTGTCCAACGTAAAACTTGAAAAAGCTGATGTTGTTGAATTTTTATTTAGTAATGGTTACATTGGTAAAAGGTCATATTCTAAAACTGACGAATTAATTGAACATGCGAAGAAAATTAGAGAAAGTGGGAATTAGATGTGTATTCGTATACATACGACACTAAAACGGGTGGTATACTGCTAAATTCCTCACCAACAGGCTTTTCCAAAGAGCCGCGGCCGGTTTACGCCGCAGAACTGGATTTGTTGGGCTTTGATAAATATTGGAAATACGATAAGCAGACAGAGTTGCCATATATGTGGTCAGAAGCAAATACATATTGGTATCGTGGTGTTTGCATCGCTAAACTTAAAGGTGGAAACCTCTACACGGCACCAGAGATAATTATCCCGAAAGATGAAAAGGGAATTCCTGTTTTGCCCGAATTGGATGATGGTGCACTGCGTCCCATTGATATCCAAGCCATGATAAAAGCAAACCACGATATGCTTGAAATAATCGAACAAACTACAGCTAAGAAGATTCTGGCAATATATGAAAAATATAAGGACAAACTCGACCTTTTCCACGTTGCCTTTTCCGGCGGTAAGGACAGTGCTGTTTTGCTTGATCTTGTAAAGAAGGCACTCCCCAAAGGAAGTTTCGTCGTTGTTTTTGGTGACACCGGGATGGAATTTCCTGACACCTATACAGTAATAGAGAAGACGCATCAACAGTGCATTGAAGAAAAGATACCATTTTTTATAGCAAAGTCACACTTCGAACCTCAGGAATCCTGGGCGTTATTTGGCCCTCCATCAAGAGTTCTACGCTGGTGCTGCAGTGTTCATAAAAGCACCCCACAAACTCTAAAACTCAGGAGCATAACAGGTAAAGATGATTACACTGGCTTGGCTTTTGTAGGTGTCCGTGCTCATGAGAGCGCAACTCGAGCCGAATATGATTACGAAAACTATGGCAAAAAACAAAAAGGACAATACAGCCATAATTCGATCCTTGAGTGGACCTCAGCAGAGGTATGGCTATATATATTTGCCAATGACATTTTAATTAACGAAGCCTATAAAAAAGGGAACTCAAGGGCTGGTTGTTTGTTTTGCCCAATGTCTGTTAAGAAAGCAGATTATATCAAGTACGAAATATACCGTAATGAAATAAATAAGTATGTTGATTTAATAAAAAAGTCTAACGGCAGGGATTTTGGTGAGAACACTTACATTACCGACGGAGGTTGGGTATCAAGAAGAAGCGGCCGAGACCTGATTGATAACACAATGAACTACACAGAAACCCTAAAAAACGGAAAATTGACAATAACTGTGAACAAACCTAAAACAGATTGGCAAGAGTGGATTAAAACACTCGGTGGCTTTGGCGACATTCCATATTCTGTAAAAAAGCATAGCGATGGTTTTACAGTTTATCTATCTGAAGAATGCATCAAAGCAAACCCAACGTTTGGTAAATTATTCAAACAAGTATTTCGTAAATCTGCGTATTGTGTACATTGTGGAGTTTGTGAAACAAACTGTAGTCTGGGACATTTAAAGTTTGATAGTGGTTTAAAAATTACTAACTGTGAACATTGCTTGAAGTGCCATGATATCGAAGATGGCTGTCTCGCTTATAACTCATTAAGAATACCGGCGGAGGAAAAAACTATGTCTATAAACTGCTTTGATTCTGTCCTTCCAAAAAACGACTGGTTCATCAGATTTTTTGAAAACAAGGATGATTTTTGGAGCTCACATAGTCTTGGCCCAAATCAGATCAAGACCTTTAAAAGATTTCTCAAGGACTCGGGACTAACAGAAAGAAATAAGTTTACTCCTTTTGCTGAACTAATGAACAAAATTGGTTGGAATAGAGAAAAAACTTGGGGGATTCTTCTAATCAACCTTGTAGCTAATAACCCACAATTCAGGTGGTATGTGACAAAGCTTGAGATAGGTCGCTGCTATTCGAGAGATTCTGTATTCTCAATGCTATTCGAAAACATTAACAGCAAGAATGTCGTAAAGTTTGTATACAGTGCATTTGGAAAGCTGATAGAACTCCCCCTTGGCACAGCACTTCATTTCGGACACGTCACAGAAGAAGGAGAACTTGTTCGCACCAAATGCTCTGTCTCTGACCCTAGAGTCATACTCTACGGGCTATTCGTATTTGCAGAAAAATGTAACAACTACAAGGAATTCACTCTTTCTACTCTTTTGAACGACAGCATTGACCGAGATGGTGTAAGCCCAACACGTATCTTTGGTCTTGACCGAGATGAAATGACTCCAATTTTATTGGGACTCTCAGCAAAATATCCGGAATTTATAACAGCGTCATTTACACACGACCTTGATAAAATTACGCTAGCAGATAACAAGACATCAGCAGACGTACTAGCTTTGTTCAGGGGGGACACAGAAAATGTCTAACAATAAATATCGCGAATATTTTGATATTGACGAACAGTATTTTCCTCAGATTAACGATTACTCAATAGCTGCGGCAAGTCCAGATTTCTGGACAAGAACTTACCCACACCATACATTTATCGATATGCTGACAAAGATGGAGCGTGTACTTTCTCGACAGGAGAAACGTTCTCTTTGGATTGAAGGTTCATATGGAACGGGTAAATCACAGTGTGCATACACGTTAAAGAAAATTCTGGAAGTGCCGGAAGAGGAGCTTCGTGATTACTGGAACCGATATGAGCCTTTGAAAAAGAAATCCGATCTACTAGAAAAGCTACTTGGACATAAGGAAAAAGGTATCGTGACCGCACACCGCTACGCTTCCGGAGGCATAAGCTCGCCTCGAGACCTTTTTCTCGCAATACAGGAAAGCGTTAAAGATGCTCTTGTGGAACGGAATCTTGATGCCGGCGAGAATACGCTGAAAGATAGTGTAATAGCTTGGATAGATAAACCAGCCAACAAACGATGGCTTAACGAATTATTGCTAACTGAGTATGCATCATTGTTCTCTCAATCAACTGCGGACGAAGTTTTGAACACACTTCGCAAAGGAAAAGAAATAAAAAAACTAATGGACAACATTTTTCGTCTCGCCGACAAGGAAGGTGTTACCGCATTAAATATTGACGCAGACAGGCTTGTTGATTGGTTAATTGATGTAATCGATAAAAATAATATTAAAATAGTCTTTATCTGGGATGAGTTTTCCGACTATTTTAAGAACAACCGTGAAAGCCTTTCAGAATTTCAGAAACTTGTCGAACTTGTGAACCTAAAGCCTTTCTATTTTATCGTGGTAACGCACGAATCTGGACAACTATTTGCCACAGCTGATTCGACTTGGACGAAAGTCCGTGACCGCTTTATTCCAGTTAATATATCCCTACCGGATAATATCGCTTTCAATCTTATTAGTCACGCATTTAACGTAAAACAGTCCGCAAAAGAAGACTGGGATTTATTGGCGAATGATTTGAATAAACGTGTTAACAACTCTAGAAACGCAGTAATGAAAACAGCAAATATAGATTCTCCACAGGTTATGAAAGATATTATGCCACTACATCCAATGGCGGCCTTGCTCTTAAAAAATATCGCTTCTGCCTTTCAGTCAAATCAGCGCAGTATGTTCGATTTCATAAAGTCCTCTAACTCTAGTGAAGTGAAGGCTTTCCAATGGTTTATAGAAAACACAAGTCCAATAGATGACCATCCTCTTCTTACTGTAGACATGTTGTGGAATTTTTTCTACGAAAAAGGCAGGGACAACCTAACCTCAGATATTCGACTTATTCTAGATACATTCCCGCAGCAACAGGGTTTAAGGGAGGACGAAAAAGTTGTTCTAAAGGCTATCCTTATGATGCAAGCGATAGACCAACGTTTAGGTGGGACAATTGGCCTGTTTAAAGCAACGGATCAAAACTTGAGCTATGTTTTCGAGGGTATTGACGGTTTAGAAGCTAATTGTAGAAACATAGCGAAGGGTTTAAAAGAAAAGAGTGTAATTATCTCTACTCCGATTAGCGGAGGTCAACATGTATATGTTGCTGCTGTACTTGCAGGTGATCAAGCTAAAATTGATAAACACAAAAAAGATGTTTTGCAAAGTAGCACTACATCTAAATTAGTTACAGAGGGTGGACTTGCTAGCGTGTTATCGTTGCCCCCCGCACTTCGCCTGCGGTTTGAATCAGAACCGAACACGGGAAAGATAACACCTGTTACTGCTGCTGATTTTAAACGGACAATAAACATACTTCGAGAAAAACAAACTGGTTGGCGGTTTAACGCTGTTATAGCTTTTGCCAAAGATGATGCCGAAGCTGCAGAATTCCGCAATGTGATTAAGGCGGCAGTGGCAAATAAAGAATATGAGAACATTGTGTTTATTGATGCGCTTTCAACACCCCTTGGAATTGAAGCTTTCGAACAATACATAGATTATTCTGCTATGGCAATGTATTACAATGGCAACAATAATACTTCTTCAAGAGAAAATTCCGATAAGGCGCGACATGTTTTAGACCAAAACTGGAAGAACCGCATCTATAATGGCCCGTTCGTTATATATACATATAAGAATCAGGAAGGCGAAAAATTAAGCAACGGAGAAAGCGTGTCAAGTGTCCTTCAAAACATTGTTACTTCAGATTTTGAAAAGAAGGCCGGTTTCTCTTGTCTTTTCGATTTTAATCGCAACCTGACGGAAAATCAGCTGAAACTCACCAGTGCTTCTGCTGCAGCAAAATGTGGAATTACACAAAATTCAAGTGGAGTTGTAGGTGGGATTGAAAGACACATCCTGTCCACAGTTTGGAATGTTGATAAATACTGGGAAAAACCCGCTTCAGCTTCACTTCCTATTTCGAAAATAAAGGTTCAAGTTGACAGGTTAATTGAAGAAGCTTTTGATCGTGACGGGCATATCTCAATAGGTGAAATTTATGATTTTGTAGAAGAAAATTATGGATTCCCTCCGTGTAATCTTTCAGCATTCATTACAGGTTTTTTGCTAAAGGAGTATGCTTTAGACTCTTATCGTTATAGCGACTCGACAGGTTGCCAAGACTCAATGTCGCCAGACAAACTAAAAGAAATGATAGGCAACTATATTGGCAAAAATCCGAAGGCTACATTTATCGTAAAGATGACTCCCGAAGAAATGGCATTTTATAAACTGACAGAAAAAGCTTGGAAAATCATCCCAAATTCCTGCTCTTCTCTAACTCAAGCGGTTAATGCTGTAAATTCAAAAATGCGTGGATTCGGTTTGCCAGTTTGGTGTCTTTCTGAAGTCGATAACGATCATGTTTTTGATGCAGTCCAGAAATACATCGAACTTGTTCAGAAGGAAGGAAAGGATGCTCATAAAATGGCAATTGAAATAGGTAAGATTGCCATTACCAACCCAGTACTTTCAGACAAACTCTCAGTATTACTTACTAGCGATAACTGCCAAAACGGCATGAGAGAATTCTTGAAATCATTTGAGAACGGTAAAATTATTTCCCTGGCCGAGGAAATTGGAGCAACTACCACGTTACTTTCCGACATTAAACGGTTGTTTGAGGTCAAGCACTCTTGTTTATGGGACAAACAGACAGGCGAAAATGAAATACGGAGACTTTTAACTGATTACAGTATTGTAAAAGAGAGTAACATTCTGCTAAATAGCAATGCCCACTCTCGAGAAGAAGCGTTCAAAGAATGGCGAGAACGTCTAAAATTTATTGGGGTTTCCTACGAGGCTTTTAAGGCAAAGTTCTCATCACTAACAAGAGTCTTTGATGTACTGATAAAAATTTATCAGCAATCAGATATTCTCCCAGATCAAATTAAAGCCTTCCATAATGAATTAGTAAATAATATTGCAGATATCCGTGACTTGTTAGGCAATGAAAAGAACATCTTTGCGGAGGTATATAAACCATACCTTGAAGATTTAAGCGATGCAGATATTGGAGAAATAAAAAGTAAGCTTCCAACAAGTATGTTTGAATTATCAAAAACAGAAAGCAACGCAAAGGTTAAAGCATCAGCGGAAGAATTTAGAAAGAACCAGATTAAGACCAAATTGTTTAATTTATGGAAAAACAAAACAGGTACAAAGAGCCCATCTGAGTGGTCAAGACTTTATAGAACCCCTATTATCTGTTGCGTTGAAGAAAAAGAATTCGAAATTGCTAAAAAAACGTTTGATACATTAAACAGAGGTTGGGGGACTGATTCAGAAATAAAGGATGCCATTGCCTTTCTAGAATCTACGAAGTTGTTCGATGTTTTGTCCGACCAAGCTAAACGCAATGAAGCCTTTGTTTCCGACATCATTGGAGAATATCGATCCTTACTTCAAAATGCGGATAAAATCAGAGATGCCCTTGAACGCTTGACTATTGACACTTACGATTGGCGCGGAAATCCAAGCGTGGCAAAAATAATTAAACAGCTCGCTGAAGCTGAATATTTTGCCGGAGGCAGCGATAAAGCTGTTTCAAAAATTGACAAAATGGATGACATACAACTTAAGTTATACCTGAAAAGGCTTGTAAAAAACAATATGACTGTTGGAATTGAGATTATTACAAGCGAAGGGGAATAAGCTATGTCTATAGAAAAAGTAAGCAAATATCTAAACTCCGACGTTGGTTTACCATATTTTCTTGTAACTGGCGACAATCAATATCAATATGCAAAAGAAAAAATGTCAGAGTTTGGACTGAGAATTGTTAAAATAAGTGATTATTGTCAAAACGAGGACAAATTGCCAGATATCGACAAATTGTTAGAGGACATCAAGGCAGCGGGAGAAAATAAGAATGACCTCAAAATAGCTATTATAGGACTCGGCGAGTATCTTGCGCTTAGAGGCAACAATGAGATTAAGAACATATTATCACATCTTAAAGAACAAAATGTTGGAATAGCTAAGGTTGTTTTAATATTGCGCAGCGTGTCTGCACACGTACAAAAAATGCAGATCGATCCTCGTTTTGACAAACGTCGTTATAGTATTATGGACAATATTGAATCCAATTTTTCTATCACTTTGTCAACTCTTACAACTGGGTTGGATGCAACCATTGGTTTGAGAGCTCTTCTTCAAAGACTTGAAAACGGGGAGTCTGGTAATTTAATTGTGAACACCTCTATAAATATTGAAAATGCCATTATCCCTGTTAACAAAATTAATAATTCTTACGAAGCAATTAAGTATGCCTGTCCAAGTTTTTACTTGCCGCGTTCCTGTGGAGAAGATAGGCATTGGACAGAGTTCCTTGCCGATATAAAGCAACAATTAGGTTCGTTTGAAAAAATTTTTGAGCATTATGGTATCGAGGATGACTTAGAAGCTAACTTTTATAACCGCCTAACAGGGCTTGAGTATAGAAACTGGCTCTATTTTATTGCGTTAAAAACAAAAGTATCTACCTTGTCAAATAGTTACCTGCGTTTTGTTTTGAATAATACTTCAAGATTTGAAGACTTTAGAGGCAAAGTACTAAACGATATTATTGATTTACAACCTAATGATAAACGCTTTAACAAATTTTATTTGGAAAGGAAAAAACTTGTATCAAAATTTCCTGAATCGGATATTGCAGATTTTGTAATTAATAACCGTAAAGATATCTCAACAAGCATTTATAGATTGACAGATAACACGAGGACCGAACGAGAAGAAATTATCGCATGGATTGCAAAAAATGGAATTCCTTCTAGACTTTCTGAAATATATCCTGCATTGTCAGCATATCTGAAACAGTATGTGTTCAACTGCGGTGAATTATCCAATTTGCTGACGGACTATTTCGAAGCATACAAAAGACAAAAAGTATCAAATATCCTTGAAGAAAGTTTCTTGATAAAGGTTGATTCTCTTGCAAAAAATCGCATATTTAATAGGCTACCAACACGAAATGAAATAATTGATCAACTGGATAAATTTGACACTTGCCTTTTTTGGATTGATGCTCTCGGAGTCGAGTATTTGGCATACATTTCAGATTTGGTTCATGCTCGAGGCCTCTCTATTTCCATTAAAATTGCGCGTGCGGAACTTCCAACGATAACTTCTCTAAATCGTGGATTCTTCGATGATTGGGAATGGGGTAGAAAAGAGAAAACAGATGAACTCGATAATGTTAAGCATCATGAAACCGGAGGCTACAATTTCGAGAACAACATAATGCCTATACATCTTTCAAAAGAGCTCGAAATTATTGAAAAAATTGTTGATAAAGCTGCAACAGAACTTGCACTCAGACATTACAAACAATTTCTCATTCTAAGCGACCACGGAGCGAGTCGACTAGCAGTATTAAAACGAAAAGAAGAAATGTACGAGACGGATACTAAGGGCGAAAGATCAGGAAGATGCTGTAAATTATTTGAACCGTATGATCTGCCCTTTGCTGCAGAAGAAAATGGCTATCTTGTTCTTGCAGATTACGGACGTTTTAAAGGTAGCCGAGCTGCAAATGTTGAAGTACATGGGGGAGCTTCTCTCGAAGAAGTCGTCGTGCCGGTGATTGAATTAACATTGAAGAATAGCCACATAACTGTAGAACTTGTTGAAAAAAGTGTAACGGTTGATTTCCGTACTGGGACAGCAATTACACTATTCTCAAATGTCTTATTGGACAAGGTTTCTGTTGTATTGAACGGGAAGCGTTACACCGCAGAAAAAGTTGATGATAATCACTATAAGGTATTACTTCCTGATGTTAAACGTGCAGGGGAGTATATGGCCGACGTCTATACCGGTGATGATTTATTAGACAAGATAATATTTCAAGCTCAAGGAAAGAGTGCAAAGATAAATGATGATTTTGACGAATTATTTTAGGGGGTACTTTCATGATAGATAAACTAAGAAATTGCTTTGACGAGATGGTGGTATATAAAGATCTCAAGAAGAGCAACCTTTTTTCTACATTAAGCCTCCCCTCGTTTATGAGAGATTGGCTATTAAAGAAATTTGAAGATGAGAATGGTACTTTTAATGCTGATGAGTTGATTCGTTTCATCCGCACTTATTTACCACGTAAAGATGATTGGACAGCCATAAAGAACAGAGTAATCATTGAAAATGAGCGGGTCAAATTTCTTGCTAAGGTTTCAGTGGATATTGACATAAAAACTGGGGAGATATCTTTTGCACTTCCTGACTTTGGATTGTCAGGAAAGGATACAGTTATTGAAGGAAACGTGTGGGATTCTTGTAAAGATGACTTGGTTCGCGGTAGAGAAACATGGGGAATGATTGAGATTGGATATCGCCCCCCCGATGACAATGATTATAATTATTCGTTGAACAAGGCAAAGGGTACAAATAGGGGCAAAATTATGTTAACTGGTTTTAAGAGTTTCTGCCCTTACAAAATTGACGTTGAATTTTACAAAGATGCTCGAAGTGCGTTCAGTACCTCAGAGTGGATTGATGTGGTGTTGGGCGCAGTGGACTATAATGCGGAAGGATATTTAGGGGACGAAGAAAAAAAACTAACAATGTTGACACGTCTTCTTCCTTTTGTAGAAAAACGACTAAATCTAATCGAACTCGCACCGAAAGGCACTGGAAAATCGTATCTGTTTGGACGTGTTAGCCGCTTCGGGTGGCTTTCAAGCGGTGGCGTTATGAGTCGCGCCAAAATGTTCTACGACATCTCAAAACGTACAGAAGGTCTAGTTGCCGGAAACGATTTTATTACTCTAGATGAAGTTCAAACAATTTCTTTTACTGATGTAGATGAAATGCGGGCAGCACTTAAAGGATATTTAGAATCGGGTGTTTTTACTGTAGGCAATTATGAGGGAGTTGCTGAAGCTGGGGTTATTCTTTGTGGGAACATAAAGCACAAAACAATGGAGGCAGATGGCTATAGTAATATGTTTAAAGAATTACCAACGGTATTCCACGAATCAGCACTAATTGAACGTTTTCACGGTTTTATTAAAGGATGGAACATCCCTCGCATGAACGATGATCTAAAAATTTCTGGATGGGCTATGAATTCAGAGTATTTTTGTTCAATTCTACACGAGCTTCGCAATGATATGAGTTATCGAGCCGTCGTAGACGAGCTTATTGAAGTTCCTGAAGCGGCAGATACACGTGACACCGAAGCAGTAAAGCGTATTGCGACAGCATACCTAAAATTACTCTTCCCAAACGTACGCGAACATGGTGACATTACAGCTCGAGAATTTAAAATTTATTGCCTCGATAGAGCAAACAAAATGAGGGACACTATAAGATACCAACTCGGTATCCTTGATGAAGAATACAGAGGAAAAGATATTCCTGTCTTTTCAGTCAAAACAGACTATCCGAAGTAAGAAGGTTGAATTAATGGGTGGAAAGATTTGTTACGTTTGCGGAAAAGAAAATTTAGATATTAACGAGATAGGCCTTACCAAAAAACTTTTGAACAGGGACGCGGAAATTTATTATTGCCTAAGCTGCTTATGTGAACATTTAGAAGTCGATGCTGATGTTCTGCTTGGAATGGCCGAGGAATTTAAGGCACAAGGCTGTAAATTATTCTAAGAAATTATACATGCCGTGCAAAAATGAAGACTTCGCCTTCTCAAGTTGAGCACCTTTTCCTCTATAAAACTGAACAAAATCACCGCTTAAATTTTTACATCCCATAGTACCCCACTAATATCCACATAGATAACCACACAATATGTAGTGCTTGGTGGATAAGATTCTATCTTATATAGTGTTTGCCACTTACTGATATGGATTTTTATGTTATTATAATACAGAGCAGAAAGCCAAAAAGGTACCGCCTTCAATGACATTCTGCTCTTGAAGAAAGGTTGGGTACGGGTAAACCGCAAAATTACCAAGTGATGTTATGGTATTATACCCTGCTTAATCTTTTCCTTCAAGGATCTATAGGCTCATTTTTACTTGGCCAATTTGAAGGGGGGTGTTTTTTTGTCAAATATTGAAACAAAGGATGCCGAAGAAATTACGAATTACATTTTTAGATCGAGCATAACTTTGCCAGATGGCAGGAAGATCTACGCTGTCAATTATGGCAAAAGAGCATTTAGGATTCCTGTAGAGCTTTAAGGGATCTTATCGGTCGGAGATGATTTTTGCGGTTGCATCTCCTTTTAAAAATATTAAAAGGAGTTGGTAAAATGGGAAATCATGTTCATGTAACAAAAAAACAGGAACAAAAAGATTGGCGCGTTATGCAAGAAGGTAACCCCTCTCCTCTTGCCCATGCAGATACACAGCGAGAAGCTATTCTTAAAGCGAAAGAAATCGCTAAAGATGTGAAATCTGACGTAATTATCCACAGACCAGACGGAAGAATTCGAGAGAGGGACTCCTACGGCAATGACCCATACCCGCCGAAAGGTTAGATAACGAACTGTAAAAATAATTGAATCAACTGTAATTTCCGGTTGCTCAACACGCAGCCGGTTTTTTATACATCTGCAATTGGAACTGTTTTCGAAAGAGCGGAAATGCTTTAGCCGGAAAAGAAAAAACAGGGACCGATGGTAGAGATCGGTCCCTGTCATTAGAAAGGGGATCACTTGCGTATTGTCGCAAAGTCCCAATGGTAGTAAAAGCGGCCGGGGAGAGCACCGGCGTCAAGCAATTGGCAAGCGTAGGCAAGCAGTTGGCAAGCGGTGGTTAAGGCGGGCGGAGAGTGCATCCGTGGGGGATTTGCAGCCTCTGGGCTGTTTACATTTCAATCGGTGTAATGACCTTTGCACTGAATTATTTCTATCTCATAATCAGATAACCTGTATACGAGACGATTTACGTCATCAATGCGACGACTCCAGCAGCCATCACAGTCTTTTAAAGGCTCGGGCTTGCCTATGCCCTCACTACCGTTCCGGTCGATATCTTTAAGCAGCGTATTGATTCGTTTTAAGGTCTTTTTATCCTGGATCTGCCAGTAGAGATAGTCTTCCCATGCGTAAAGTGTGAAGGTAAGTTTACGCACCGGCCAGGGCCTCTAGTTCCTCCATTGTTTTGGTTACTGTCTGCCCTTCGTTCAACTGCGCAATGGATTCTTTTATGTGCGCCATGTTGCAGTCAGAGTAGAAGGGGTCTACGGAGACTTCGAATGGAATTCTTTTTTCCCTGCTCATTTTTTTAGCAAAGACAGTAAAGGCCGTGGTCATATTCATACCAAGCTCCTGACAGGTCTTTTCCATATCTTTTTTCAGAACCTCATCCATACGGATGTTTACAAGTACCTGGGGCATTTATGTCACTCCTTTTTGTTTCATATTTAAGTATTATAGCAATTATAAAGACAATGTCAATACAATGTCTTTATAAGATGCAAGGGGTCAGATCTGTATGATTGACATAAGGGCTAAATGAGGGAAAACCAATGGGGTCAGACCTACACATTTGACAAAATGTGGATAATTGACAGAAGTTTGCTAACCTTGGAAAAATATGATTTGAATATTCTGAGGAAAACTATTAAATCAACCTCAGTGCCCGAACCATTTCGAATTCGCTTTGAGATCAGGGGCCCCGTGGCTTTGATTTTAGACTATTAGCGTATTTACAAATTCTTAAACAGAAGTCGCTGGATCCCCGATTTAAGCATTCGGGGACGACGGAGAGAGGGCTTAGAACAAGACCGGGCCTGGATTCCCGCTCTATTACAAGGGGTCAGACCTACACAATTGACATTTGTTACAAGTTAAAAATCCTCAGAATTGAAATAAAGGCTGTTTTGACCCTTGGAATTGCTTTCGAAAGAGGGGAAATGCTTTAGCCGGAAAATATGGAAGAGCGGGCGGCAAGCGTAGGCAAGCAGTCGTTAAAGGCGGCTGGGGAGGGCACCGGCGGCAAGCAATAGGCAAGCGTAGGCAAGCAGTTGGCAAGCGGTTGTTGGGGCGGTCAAACTATAGTCAAACATTGTCAAACAGTCGTAGGGACAGGCTGAGAGGGGATCAAAGCCAACGCGGGATAAAAATGGCTTAAGCTTGTAGAAGTATGATAAGGATTTGCAAAAAAAGCGGGACCAATTAAATGAGAGGTTTAATTGGTCCCTGATCCTTAGAGGAGGTTTATTGCGGAGATCCGCAACTAACCTTCGTGACTACAATATTATACGCTTTATGATCGGTCCTTTCAAGGAAAATGAGTCGTGGACGGGGGAAAGACCAGCAAGCGGTTGTTAAGGGCAGCCGGTAAAGGCACCGGCGGCAAGCGATCGGCAAGCGTGGGCAAGCAGTTGGCAAGAGCGGCCGGAGAGAGCACCGGCGCGAATCAATTGGAAATCAGTTGTAAGATCAGGCAAGCAATTGTTTTTAAAGGCGGCTGAGCTATGGCTGAGCGTGGCTGAGCGGTTGGCAAGCGGTTGTTAAAGGCGGGCAGAGAGAGCATCCGCGGGGAATTGCAGCCTTTGGGCTGCGGATAAGCAGATCGCAACATATCTCAGCGGCGATTCATTTCATAAACTTGCTTTTTCGTGCAAATAATCATTTATCTAACTTGCTTTTTCGTGCTGATTATCATCTATCGAACTTGCTTTTTCGTGCTAAAGGTGCTATGGTGCCTTTATACCAAGTAAATTCTCTGCGAGGAGTGAGAGCTGCCATGACCGAGGGAAAAGATCCTGTCGTCCTCAAACGAAAACTGTATGACCGTTTGTTGGAGTGGAAGAATAAGAGCAGAGGGACCAGCGCACTCATGATCGACGGTGCGAGACGAGTTGGAAAAAGCTATCTCTGCCGACAATTCGCTGAGAACGAGTACGAGAGTTATATAATGATCGACTTTGGTAACGCACCGGTGGAGATCCTTGATTTGTTTGCATATGACAGCTCGAATCTGGATCTTTTTTTTGCGAAGCTTTCCGCTTTCTACTCGACATTGCTCCACAAAAGGTCGTCGGTCATTATATTTGACGAGGTGCAGCAGTATCCACGAGCAAGGCAGTTGATAAAATATCTCGTGGAGGATGGAAGATACGACTATATTGAAACAGGTTCTCTTATTCGCATCAGAAAGAATGTTCAGGACATTATCATACCGTCTGAAGAGGAGCATGTTGAGATGTTTCCTCTGGATCTTGAGGAGTTCCTGTGGGCGCTGGGCGACTTTGCCACGATGCCGCTTGTCAGAAGCTGCTTCAATAACAGGGCTCCTTTGGGACAGGCCCTTCATCGCAAGGTGATGAACGATTTTCGTCAATACGTTATTGTCGGAGGAATGCCGCAGGCAGTGCTCGCATATCTCCGGAACAAGGAATTTGAGTCTGTTGACGCGGTTAAGAGACAAATAATTACTTTATACCGGAATGATGTTTCAAAGTTTGCCGCCGGGTATGAGGATAAGGTGATTGCTGTTTTTGACGGTATCCCGGGGCAGCTTTCAAAGAAGGAGAAGAAATACAGGCTTTCGTCAATTTCCAAGGAGGCCCGCTTCAGGAATTTCGAGGATTCTTTTATATGGCTGCATGAGGCAATGATAGTAAATACCTCCCTGAACGCTACAGATCCGCATGTCGGGCTGGCGCTCAGCGCGGATAAAGCAACACAGAAGTGCTACATGGCCGATACCGGGCTTTTGATCACACTCGCGTTCATGGATAAGCCATTCGTGGAGAACGAGTTGTACAGAGCCGTTCTTTTTGACAGGCTGGAAATCAACGAGGGCATGATAATGGAGAATGCGGTCGCTCAAATGCTGCGAACCCAAGGCCACAAGCTCTATTTTTATTCACGGAACGATCCTAATAACAGGGCGAACCACATGGAGATAGATTTTCTGATAACCGAAGAAAGAAAGATAGCACCGATAGAGGTCAAATCCGGCAATTACCGCTCTCATTCCTCGCTGGATAAGTTTAGGAAAAAATTTTCCAAAAGCCTCGGCAGTTCCTATATCCTCTATACCAATGACGTAATGGTCAAGGACGGCATAGTCCATCTGCCGTTATATATGGCGATGCTGCTGTAAAGGACCGGGTGCTAAGCGTTTTTTAGGGGCGGCTGAGCAATCGGTAGGGCAGCCGGGGAGGGCACCGGCGGCAAGCGTTGGCAAGCGTGGGCAAGCAATCGGCAAGCGGTGGTTAAAGGCGGGCGGAGAGTGCATCCGCGATGAATTTGCAGCTTTTGGGCTGCGGTGAATTCGCGACAGTTGTCGCTAGGGAATTTGCATCGCTTCGCATCGGCGACAGGGGATCTGTTTCTTCTGTCGGATTCTGGTATCCCCAGGCAAGCAGAAGATTTGAAGCGACTTAAGGTCAACTGGAAAAAAGGCTGTAGCGATGAGGGTTATTCCGGATATATGCATTATGTAGCTTTGCCTCCGCTATATCCAGTGAAACGCTTCGTAACACGGTGCCCAGTTGTGAATGAGATAGATAACATAAATCATGAAGATGGTTATGCATATAATTACGACATTTGAAATAGCAAGAGCTACCTTGAGAATTTTTACCTGCTTTTCCAGGGGCATGTCCTTGAGTTTTGTCATTCTAAGATACCTCCCTAAAAAGATTTATCAACGATTTCCGTCGACCGATATAAGTATACTATATGATTGTTATAATATCAAAAAGTGTCTATGGGTATTGCTCGGGAGGAGCGGCAAGCGGCGTTTACGGAGGTGAAACTGCGACAAAAATATGTCGCGTGAAGCTGTGGTGAAGCGGTCCTAGGGGCGGTCAAACTATCGTCAAACGTTGTCAAACGGTCGTAAGTGCGGGCGAAGAGTGTATTTGCGGGGAATTTGTTAGGAATCATCAAAAAAACTTCAACTGCCTAGGATTACTCGGTAGTTGGGGGCAAAACGCGGTGAGATAGAGTAAACTTTTATGCATGGTTCAGGAATTGGGTCTTCAAAGGATAATTTTCTTGTTTTGATCTTGGATTTTTATACAAGCTTAAAACAATTCTAGCACCGGCCCTTTGCCCCTGCCCCACTATTCCGCAGCCGGGGGAAATGCTTTTGAATAGATATTCTTAATGCCGGTGGATCTTGCTGCGGGCTTTTTTGTTTATTATGGGAACTAGGATCGAAGAGAGAGATAAATGCATTTACATTTTGTTACCGATAAACCAATACAAAATCACACCGTTACGGCTAAGAATAACCCCGAAATATGTACAACAGGGAAAAAACCGGGAAGCTACTGAACCTGCTCAGATGTGATATATAAGCAGGTTCTGCAAAATTGGCAATTTCATACTGATTATTCGAATGTCCCCTTTGCAAGTACTTTACCCTTCTCCATCATCATTTTACCGCGTGCAAAGACATAACTGATATTAAGTTCTTTGTCCAAAACAAGTATGTCAGCATCAAAATATTCTTTGATGTGACCTTTTTTAGGAAGCTTATAATGATCCGCTGTTGTTGTTGAGGTTACTCTGGCTACATCTTCCATTGAAATACCCTCATTTTTTACGGAATCAACAAATTCAGCATAGTTTGATGTAACGTGCCCAATGGTAAGTTTGGTAAAATTTCCAGCAGAGTCAAACATTGGCATTGATCCCTGACCGTCGGAACTGAATGATATCCTGGAGACCGGAATGCCATCATCGATTAAAATTCTCAAAGCTTTGCTGCATTTTACTTCACCTTCTTCAAGGAAGAGAGGTGTCGTACTGGTAGTCAGGTCAATATAACCGCCGATCCTGGCATATCTCCTTGCTTCTCCAAAGAGGTCTGGGTTGCGGTTCATGTGTGTTGGCATAAACTGAGAGACAGGAATTTCTGTTTCAGCGGCACGGAAAAGATAGTCTATGCCGCTTTTCCCATCGCCCAGATGGATGTTCACAATACCGCCCTTGTCTGAAAGCATACCTCCGACCCTGGCCTCTGAGGCAATTCGCATAAACTCTTCAAATGTCGGCTGTGAAGAACGATGGTCGGATATAGCTATCTCGCCGACACCGATTATTCTGTCAATCATAGCAATATCTTCACGTATTCCTCCACAAAGTGTCTTAACAGGAAGTTGATATGAACCTATCATGGCCCATGCACTTACACCTTCGGCGACCAGACCGTTGGCCTTGGCGATAAGGCTGCCCATACTCCGTGTCACATCGTCTGTGCCTATGACTCCTATGACAGTTGTAACTCCGCCTCTGATCATGTCGGAAAGATAAAGTTCCGGCGTGCGCGTAGCGGCTCCGCCTTCGCCGCCGCCGCCGATGATATGTACGTGTCCGTCAACAAAACCGGGAATGAGATACATTCCTGATGCATCGATGATTTTCAAATCAGGCAGGGTCCTTTCCGCAGTGAAACCCTCTCCTATCCAGACAATTGTTTCATTACAGAGCAGAACGGACTTTTCTCCAAGAAATTCGGGGGCATATATTTCAGCATTTTTAATAAGAGTGAACATTATTTTCCCTCCAGTTTCAAAAGTTTTTCAAACAGACCTGCCGGACAGCTATACTGCTTCGAAAGTCTGTTGGTAAATGTCGAACGGATATGTTCAAGACATGTTTTAGCGGCGCCCCGGGAATCCCTGTTGGCAACAGCTTCAATAATGTTTGCATGTTCATGAGGTGTATCACTGTTGTAATCTTCGATATTCAGAAGCTTTTTTTCTTCATTGATAAACGGACCCAAATAATAGACGTAGATCTGGGTGCGCCAATATACAGATTTATATGAGTGCTCTATGTATTCATTATTTGCGATATGTGCAAGCCCAAGATGGAAGGAATCGTTGGCCTTCATGTACTGAAAGTTGCTGCTTTCATTATAAAATTTAACTTCCTGGTTGTTATAATGAGTCAGCATAAGCAAATCCTTTTTCTGCGCCTTTTCAGCCGCAAGCCAGCCAATCTTTTCTTCCAGGCATTCTCGTGCTTCAAACGCATCACGCATATCCTGAAATGTCAGCAAAGGCATGTAATAGCCTCTTTTCCCCGGGTACTGCTCAAGGAATCGATTTGCGGCGAGCCGCCCCAGTGCATCTCTGACAGGTGTCCTGCTCAGGCCGAGCTCCTCGGCAAGGGCTGTTTCAAAAATAATGTCCCCAGGCTGCAATTTGTGATTTGCATACAGTTCCATGACATAGTTCTGAACGATTTCATAGGCTTTGCTTTCTGTCTGTCCGCTCATCGGAATTCCTCCGCAAAAAAATTATTTAAAATTAATGTGTCCATATTGCATTTATGGGTACGTTATGCTATTGTGTCTACACATAATAGATTCTAGCAGTAAAAATAGTCAAGTGGCAAATTAGCAATCAAATAACTTAATTTGGAGGTGCAGCAATGTCACAGAAACAACAAAACAGGGCAAAGTGGGTACCGGACACATACGTTATTATCTTTTTTGTAGTTCTATGCGCCGCTCTTCTTACTTGGATAGTTCCTGTCGGTCAGTTCGAAACTAAGGAAATCAAGTATACAATGGGTTCCTCAGAGAAGACCCGAAACGTAATTATCCCTGAATCATTCAAGTACATAACAGATGACGCTGGACAGCCGGTCAAAAAAGGAATCAAAATTTTTGAGCCATACGGTAATGTAGGATTCCTCAATTATACTTTTGAGGGCTTTGTTTCGGGAAGTAAGTGGGGCTCAGCTATTGGTGTGATGGCTTTCATTCTTATCGTTGGGGGCTCGTTCGGGATAATCCTGCGCACAAAGGCGGTTGAATGCGGCATAAAGAAAATGATTGCAAAAACTAAGGGAATGGATACCCTAATAATTCCAATTTTATTTGTGCTCTTCTCACTGGGCGGTGCTGTTTTCGGTATGGGAGAAGAGGCAATTCCTTTTGTTTTCATTGTCGTCCCTGTTGTAATTTCTCTTGGATATGACTCGATAGTGGCAATTATGATAACATATGCCGCTACACAGATCGGATTTGCCACCTCCTGGATGAATCCTTTCAGCGTAGCTATTGCCCAGGGGGTTTCCCAAATTCCGATTCTTTCCGGCGCGGCATTTCGTATGTTTATGTGGGCATTCTTCACTCTGCTTGGCATTCTTTACACTTGGCGGTACGCCATGAAGATCCGCAAAACTCCAGAGTTTTCACCGGTTTATGAGTCCGATGCATTCTTCCGTAAGGACCTCAAAGAGAACTCTGTCTCAGATGAGGAATTCAGCACAGGACACGCTCTGATTATTCTTACTATAGTTGTTGGCATGGCTTGGATAATCTGGGGAGTTGTCAAATACGAATACTACATCCCGGAAATCGCAACGCAATTCTTTATAATGGGTCTTGTCGGGGGGCTCATCGGCGTATTTTTCAAGCTCGACGGAATGAAAGTCAATGATATAGCAACGTCATTCCGCAGCGGGGCAGCAGACCTTCTTGGTGCGGCAATGGTCGTTGGTATGGCTAAGGGTATAATCCTTGTGCTTGGAGGCGACTCTTCGACTGATGCGACAGTGCTGAACACGATCCTTCATAATGCCGGTTTGATGATTTCCGGATTTGCCCCTGCAGTTTCAGCTTGGTTTATGTATGTATTCCAGTCGATATTTAATTTCTTCGTGGTTTCCGGCTCAGGCCAGGCGGCTCTTACAATGCCCCTTATGGCTCCGCTTGCAGATATTGCGGGAGTAACACGCCAGGTGGCGGTCCTTGCTTTCCAGCTTGGCGACGGATTCACAAACCTGATAGTTCCTACCTCTGCATGTCTTATGGCCTGTATCGGAGCCGCTCGTATAGATTGGGCAACATGGGCAAAATGGCAGATAAAATTCCAGACTGTTCTATTTGCCTTTGGCTCTCTCTTCGTCATAGCTGGAGTAGTCATTGGCTATAATTAAACCCGAACTTTTATAATCAGCAGCAAAATCAACAATCGAGCGGGGGGCTGCCCATTATTTGAGCAGCCGTCCTCTCACACCACTGTAGGTACCGTTCGGTATACGGCGGTTCGGCAACTTAAGCGCATTGCCTCGTATCTCTCGGAGATGTCATCATATCCTTGTGATACGAGGTATTTATTTGTCAATGACCTGCTGAGTATCCAGCTGCCCGCTATTCTCCAGTAGCAAGTCTGCTGTTTGCCCATTGCCATGCCTGGCTTTTATCAATTCCAAGTTTCACAAGATTCTCTTGTCTGGCTCTTATTCTGTTTGTTGTAAGCTGGAAATCCCCAGAATTGCAAAAAGGCCATTGAAAGCATGACCGGAAAATGCACGGGGTCAGACCTACACAATTGACATAAGGGCTAAATGTGTAGAGCGCGGGTTCAATCATAAGCCTTTAATTTTTTAACTTCATCATGCAGTTCATCAAAGTCTGAAGTGATCATTCTTCTTCGCTCATCAAATTTGATTGCAATCTGGGATATGACAGGAAGACAAAGAAAAAAAGAGTCAACAGCATTGCTTACATAAACTTGCTTTTTCGTGTTAATTATTATCTATCGAACTTGCTTTTTCGTGCTAAAGGTTATACAGCACTTGGGGTCAGATCTGCACAATTGACATTTTGTGCTGCGGCGAATTCAAGCTTTGTCATTTTGCTGCAATTGGGATTTAGAGCGAGTGATAACGACGCAGAATCTGCCGGAAAAACAACCGGCGGAGAATTCAAGCTTTTGATTTAAGCCCCAATTCACCGCTGAACGGTTCATTCAGCAAATTCACCAGCAATGATTTTCGCGAATTCCCCGCGACCGGTACTGTCGCAAATTCTCCGGCGGAGGAAGTTTCCGCCAGCCTTTACAACTGCTTCACCTCACCTTTGCAATTATTTCAACCGCCCACAGTGGGATATTGGTCAGCCAATCTTCCTTTTTGTAATCGGACATGGAAGTGCGGATAGCAGTTTTAGGTTTAAATTTCTCGCAATAGGTTTTCAGGCTCTTGGCCTTCAAATTCTTCTCGGCCTTAACTTCAACCGGGATAACTTCTGTGCCTGTATCCAGCAAAAAGTCTATCTCAGCACTGCCGCGGTCATTCGTCCAATAGTATGTTCCAAGTTCCTTGACAGTCTTTAGCTGCTGAAGAACATACTGTTCCGTCAGAGCCCCCTTGAACTCATTGAACAGCCTGTCTCCGTCAAGTAGGACTGTCTGCCCCAACCGTACCAGGCATGAGAGGAGCCCTACATCGACAAGGAAAAGTTTGAAGGCTTTCAAGTCCTCATATGCCTTCAACGGCAAGTTGGGTTTTGTTACACGCTGAACTTTATGGACAAGGCCACAATCTGTCAGCCATAACATGGACATTTCGTAATCTTTTGCGCGTGCACCATCTTTAATGAGACCATAAATAAACTTTTTGTTTTCCTTTGTAAGCTGTGACGGAATGTTGTTCCAGAGCATACGGATACGAGGAACTTCGGCATTAGGCGCATGTTTGGAAAAGTCCTGCTCATAAGCAGTTAGAATACGCTGCTGTATATCTCGCACGTTTTTGAAATCACGATTTTCGACAAAATCCTGTACAGCCTCCGGCATACCTCCAACATAGTAATAATGTTTGAGTAAATCTACATACTCCTGCCTAAAAGTGGTAGCCATGTCTAAGTCACCATTCTTAAGCAGCTCCGCAAATCGACCCTTCTGCATTGCCAGCATGAACTCAGTCAATGAGAGCGGGTAAAGGTCAAGGAACTCTACCTTGCCCACCGGGAACGATGTCCCAGGATGCAGTGCGACTCCAAGCAAGGAGCCGGCGCAGACGATTTGATACTGTGGTGCGTTCTCGTTAAAATATTTAAGCGATGTCAGAGCTGCCGGCACTTCCTGTATTTCATCAAAAATAAGCAATGTATTTTGGGGGTCAATTTTACGTCCGTTATAAATTTCAATGCCGGTAATTATCCGGTCAATTTTCATATCTGCTGCGAACAAACCTGCCATCTGAGGGTTATTTTCAAAGTTAATGTAGACTGTATCTGTATAAGCGATATTTCCAAATTCTTTCATTAACCAGGTTTTGCCTGCTTGACGTGCCCCACGTATGATGAGAGGTTTTTTGTTTTCCTTATTCTTCCATTTATGAAGATCTTCAATCGCTTTACGGTACATTTGTAATCACCTCAAAAGACATTATAAACCATATTCACATAAAATACGACGAATATATGATTAACAATAACACTTATTACGATGATGTTTTGATCAGATTTTTAGAAAGCACAATAAACAATAGGGGTCAGACCTACACAATAGGCACAACAGGGGACAGACCTACACAATTGACAGAAAGGTATTCATTCGAATCATCGGTATAGCGGGGCTGAGCTAAAAGAGATAGGGGATCTGTTTCTTCTGTCGGATTCGGTGTTATCCTAGCAAGTAGAAGATTTAAAGAGGATGTAGAGGCCGAAGTTCAACTTGGAAAAAAGGTCGAAGATATCCCCGAATTTTTGTATTAAAAAACAGTTCTTCACACCGGCAATTTGTCAGGTTTTATTTTATATCAAAATACGAGGGGGAATATGGATGAAAGTTATAATCGTAGGAGGAGTTGCAGGAGGAGCCACGGCTGCAGCCAGGCTGCGCAGGCTTGACGAGAGTCTGGAGATCGTGATGATGGAGCGCGGCAAATATATTTCTTTTGCCAACTGCGGACTGCCGTATTATCTTGGCGGTGAAATAAAGAATGAGACATCTCTGACAATAGTCACACCGGAGGTATTCCGCGCAAGATTCAATGTAGATGTGCGCACGGAGAACGATGTTTTATCGATAGACAGGGATAATAACTCCTTAACTGTGAAAGACATGAAGAACGGCAGGGAATATCAGGAGAGATATGACAAACTTATCCTTTCAACCGGAGCCGGACCTGTAAAACCGCCTCTTCCCGGTGTGGATCTGCCTGGAGTCTTTACCCTCAGAACCATTCCAGACGTGGAAGAAATAAAACAATACATCATGGAAAAGCAGGCAAAGCGTGCCGTTGTCGTTGGCGGGGGCTATATAGGAGTTGAGATGGCCGAAAACCTTAAGAAGGCCGGAATGGATGTCACTATCATCGAATTGACTGACCACCTCATAGTTACTCTTGATTACGATATGGCGGCAAGTGTACATAAATACGTTGTAAGCAAAGGCATCAGCGTCGTCCTTAAAAACGGGGTAAGGAGCATAGAAAAAACATCTTCAGACCTGAACATTATCCTGGACAACGGATCTATCAAGTCAGACATGGTCATCATGGCCGTTGGTGTCCGACCGGATACAGCTATAGCGAAGGACTGCGGCCTTGACCTGGATAAACGGGGCTGCATAATCGTAAGCAAGTATATGCAGACGTCCGACCCTGATATATTCGCAGCCGGAGATGCCATACAGGTTGAAAATTTTGTTCTGAAGACGCCTGCTTTTATTCCGCTGGGTTCACCGGCCAATAAGCAGGGACGGATTGCTGCGGACAACATCTTCGGGATCAAAAGCGAGTACAAGGGCACTCAGGGAACAGCAATTCTGAGGATCTTTGACATGACTGTAGGATGCACCGGGATCAATGAAAGAGACGCTCTCCAGAACAAAATCGACTATGATAAAATTTATTTCCTCCACCCTTCCAACGCCAGATATTTCCCCGGATGGACTGAGATGCTGGTAAAGGTCATTTTCAACAGTAAGGACGGGAAAATCCTTGGAGCACAGCTGACCGGCTTCGAAGGGGTGGATAAGAGATGCGATATCTTTGCTGCGGCGATCCGCCTTGGCGCATGCGCATCGGACCTAACGGAGCTTGAGCTCTGTTATGCTCCTCCGTTCGGCTCAGCCAAAGAGCTGGCAAATTTCGCCGGCTATGCCATAGAAAACCTGATAACAGGCAAAGTAAAACAGTTCCACTGGAACGAAGTGGACGCTCTCCCCAGAGATGGGAGCGTGACCCTGATCGATGTGCGTAACGACATGGAAGCGGCGCCGGGGTCAATAAAAGGCTTTGTGCGCATTCCTCTTGAGAAGCTCCGCAGTGAGATCGCTCATCTGGACAAGAGCAAACCTGTTTATGTGCACTGCAAATCAGGCATGAAGAGCTACGTCGCGTGCAGGATACTCTCCGGTCACGGATTCGACTGTTACAGCCTGAGCGGAGGATTCACAATATACAGCTCAGTTATGGACCAGTAGCATTTTCAAGAAGAGATAAATAGCCGATACAGTCCGTGCCTGTGTGGATATTGTCTTCATCTGCCAGCTACACTCCACACAGCGGCACGAACTGCCGGTACCGAAGAAAATACACCCCGCACTGAGAGAGAGACATGGCCCCTCGCGGTCTGCGGGCGGTGAGGCAGCAGAAAATCTCCGTTCCGCAGAGAGATGTCTGATTTGGTCCCGTCGCTCTATATCGTGATGTCCAGCTCAGGAACAAGGCAGTATATTGCCTCCCAGGCCCCGGGCGACTGGGATATATGCTCAAATATGGGAATGCAGCTGGCTTTATCGGGTGATATGACATCAAGTGCGCCGCAGAATTCACCCTGCTTTGTCATGAGGTTGAAGTCTGTACATTTGCCTATTGATTTTGTGATCCAGTCCCCTTCAAACTCATTCTTTGCAAACTGCTTCATCTCAAGCTCCCTGCGGCCTTCATGGATCAGCTTTATGTTCCCGTCAAGGATCATAAGATACCTGTGGATCCCAGGCAAAGGTGTAAATGTCGATTTATCTGAATCCACCCTTGCGGTGCTGATACGCCGTTTAGATGAAGAATATTATTACGCACAGGTACGGATGGTTTGACGCTTACGGTCATGCCTACATCTGAATACCAAGCGTGACCCTGGCGATCCAGCCGATGCAGAATGAGAGGGCCGCAACCCCGAAGCTGATAAATATCATTTCAAGAAACGCAGGCTGAAAGGGTTCCCTGCGTACGACTGATACATAGAAAGTAAAAATGAATATTACAAGCCCTGCGTCGAAAAGGCATAAGACAAGCGCTATAACAGGGCTGGCGATGAAGAAATACGGCAGCAGAAGTATCGTTACGACAAGCATATATGTCATGCCGGTATAGAACGAGGCCTTCAGGGGGTGGCGCTCGCCGGGGTCATTCTTCCTGGAGAGGTATTCCGATGCCGCCATCGAGAGAGTAGCCGCGCTTCCGGTTATAAACCCTGCCATACATATCGTCCTGCTGTCGCCCAGAGCGAAAGTAAATCCGGCAAGGGCGCCTGTGATCTCAACAAGCGCATCGTTGAGCCCCAGCACCATCGAGCTTATATATTTCAGCCGCTCTTCGTCGATCATGTCTATCAGAGCAGCTTCATGCTCCTGCTCCTCTTTATACACCGCAAGCGCCTCCGGGACTTCGGACGTCATGTCGGCGTAAACATCCTGCGCTTTCTCTTCGCCGGCCTCCATCAAATTGATGACAAATGTCAGCCCAAAAATAAAAGCGAGCATGCGGTAGTATAAAATATTCAGCTTCCCCGGTTTTGGCACGACTCCGGTATATTTGCCCCATATCGCGGAATGCTTCTCCTCCTCCGCAGATATCTTTGCAAGCACTTCGCCGTTGTGTCCCTTGGCACTCCTTGCGAGAATGCCGTAGACAACATGCTCGGTCGCCTCGTTCATCTGCATCCGGCGGATCATATCCAGAGTCTCCTGCTTCATCTGCTCCCCCCCGTGTGAAGCCTGGCTCAAATATCGGCTATGGTATCTTTCATTGCTCTCACATACTCATAGATATACTGTCCCGCATCGGCACCATGCTCTTCTATTATTTTTACGACAGCGCTTCCCACTATTACCCCGTCTGCTATGGCTGCGATCTTCGAGGCCTGCTCCGACGTTCGAGGCTATCAGTCTTATCCTCTGATCCGAAGTCAGAGCGATAAGGGAAATGACGTCTATATCATATCGCTGTGCCGGACGCCTCGCCTCTTCCTTTTCCTCAAACGGGAGGTCAGGTATTATTATACCGTCTATACCTGCTGTTTTACAGCGAGCGAGGGAAAGCGCGTCGTACCCGAAGCAGAAACACCATAGCACCATAGGGGTCAGACCTACACAATTGTGCAAATTAAAATATATTAAACTTGCCTTTTCGTGATAAGGGTTATGTGATACGTTTATGTCAAGTACATTCTCAGCGCGGATAAAGTCACACAGAAGTGCTATATATGGCCGATACGGGGCTTTTGATCACACTCGCGTTCATGGATAAGCCATACGTGGAGAACGAGCTGTGCAGGGCCGTTCTTTTTGCAGACTGTCTTCTACTGACTCAAAAAATGCACCACATTGGCAAAGGTGGTACATTGTATCAAATAAACTTTACTCTCATACTACTTATGCAGGAGGGGCAAATCCTGTGCCCTAACTTCTGCCGTATGACTTTTTCGGCTGCTTCTCAACCATTTCTTGTGGTATCTTCAAGCCGCACTTCTCCGCCCCTACCGACCGCTTGCCTATTGCTGGCCCGCCCCTGCAGCCAATCTCCAATTGACTCCCGGTGTTGTGTAAATTAAAATAAGTTGAAGTAATATAAAGAAGGAGAATTTATATGGCGCATCCTGATATACAAAAATTTGCAGATATGTTGTATGAGGCGGAGAGGACACGTGAGCCGATCGAGGCTCTTACAGATATGGCTCCCTCTTTGACGGCCGATGACGCGTACGCGATCCAGTTAGCGAATGTTGATCGTTATGTCAAAGAAGGCAGAGTCATTTCGGGCAAGAAGATCGGTTTGACTTCGGAGGGGATCCAAAAGCAGCTTGGGGTGAACGAACCTGACTACGGGCATCTGTATGCTCATTGGGACTGTTCGGACGGAGTGGTCCGTTCGGATGAGCTGATCGTTCCGAATATCGAATGCGAGGTCGCGTTCATCTTAAAAGAGGATCTGACCGGCGGAGCGGTAACGGCCGACGATGTACGGAAAGCTACCGAATACGTATGCGCGTCATTTGAGATCGTTGATTCCAGAATTAAAAACTGGAAGATAAAACTTCAGGATACTATTGCGGACGACGGGTCTTCCTGCCGGTATGTATTGGGAAAGAAAAAAGTTAATATTTATGATGTCGATTTACCGAAGGTGCATTTGGATTTCTATAAGAACGGCGAAAAAATTATGGAAGGAGAAGGCTCTGCGGTGATGGGCGATCCTGCCAATACGGTCGCCTGGCTGTCGAATAAACTATGGTCGTACGGCGTGACCCTGAAGAAGGGCGAAGTCATTCTTTCCGGCGCTTTTACAGCTGCTCCTCCCGCACGTAAGGGAGAGCACTGGAAGGCAGACATGGGTGAACTCGGCACAGTGGAGTGCGAATTTATCTGACATGAAAAATTTATTAAGGGAAAAGATGCTTCGGGGTGAGAAGTGCGTAGGTCCGTTTATCTGGATGGGCGGCGCATCGGTCGCAGAGGCAATGACTTTCACTAACGCTGATTTTATGATCCTGGATACCGAACACGGAGTATTTGACATTGAGTCTGTACAGTCGATGATCCGTGCGGCACAGAAGGGTGAGGTGACCTGCTGCGCAAGGATCAAAGACTGCTCGCGCCCGTCGGTATTAAAAATGCTGGATGTCGGCGCACAGGCTCTGATCATTCCGGATGTCCGGTCCGTAGAGGAAGTCAGGCAGCTTGTCCGGTACGGGAAATACTTCCCGGTCGGAGAACGTGGTGTGGCGTTTGCCGGACAGTGCGGTTACGGCTATGCGGATTGGGTGGATAAAGGGGATCTGCAGGGATTCTTTGATATATGCAATAGGGAGACTCTCATTATTCCGCAGTGTGAAACAAAGGAATGTCTTGAGGTGATCGAAGAAGTGGTCGGGATCGACGGAGTCGACGGGATCTTCATCGGCCCATATGACCTGTCAGTCGGCCTTGGCGCTCCGGGTAAATTTGATACACCGGAATTCCGGGCGGCGATGAGCCGAATATACAAGGCATGTAAGGACGCCGGGAAGTTCTTGTTCGCATTCACGTTTGATCCCGCTGACTGCAAAAAGTTCTTCGATATGGGGGCAACCGCGGTATGTTTATCTTCCGATGTGGATACTTTCATCAACTCCATGAAGAAGATGATAGAAGAGGCGAAGGGGTAAGGGAAGGCGGAGAGAGCATCCGCCGGGATTGGGAGTCAATAGCAAATCGGTTGGTAATCAGTTGGTTAGGATCTAAGAACTTGACCCCCACCGTCTCACTCGAGCGCCTGTATCGGGAGAGTGCTGTTTTCCTTCAGGAAAACTTTTTTAATTTTCCTTAGTGCTCGAACCATTTCGAATGCGTTTTGAGATCGGGGTCCAGTGGCTCTGGTTTTAGTTTTTTACTGTGTTTACAAGACCTTAAACAGAAGACGCTGGATCCCCGATTTATGCATTCGGGGACAACTATAAGAAGCTTGAAGCAAGGTCAGACCTGGATTCCCGATCTCGAAACGCACTCGAAATAGAGTTCAGTCGCTATGGTGATTTGAAATGTCCCTCATTCGAGGAACAGCTCCTTCCTAATCAGGTGCATACGGGAACGACGGCAGGAGGGCGATTCTCAGGTCGTAACTATCGTTTGGCCATTGTTTGACACGACGTTTGACTGCTGTTTGGCGGCCCTACGACTGCTTTGCAACAGCTTATTGGCCAGAGGTTGCGAAGGCAGACAAGCACTCGGCAAACGGTTATTTATTAAGAATTCCGAAATACTTCAGAAACCAGTTTACGTGCCTTATGATCTTTGGCGACTTATATATCCTGCCCAACTCCTGAATGCTTGTGAAGTCCAGCTTTTCTAAAGCCTCGTCGTCGATCCTGAGGTCTTCAAGGATGAAATCCTTCCAGAGACGATAGCTCTGCGGAGTGTACCTGATGATGTAGAGCTGGTCCAGCAGTGCCTTTTCGGTTGTAGCCCTTATGTATCCCGGGGGGTCTTTTACGGCGTATGTGCCGGGGAATACCGACGACCTGGGAACTGTAAGCCATTGGATATTCCCGTAGGGTGTCTTCAGGTTTCGGCTTCTCTTTGGCGTGACCGCTGTGACACAAGCAACGGCATCTGGTATCAGTCCCGCTTCAAAGAGGACGAGGTTTCCCGAGACTGCGGCGGGACCGTAAACATTGCATGCAAGGTGCTTAAGGGAGGGCTCCCTCTTTCGCAGAAGGGGACCAAGGCAGTACCAGCCCCGCATTATCCTTTCGATGCAGCCGTCTGCGACAAGCCCCTCTATCTTCTGCCATATATTTGTGTAGCCCCTCTCGCTCAGCCTGCTCTGCAGTACCCAGCCGGGGATCTCTGTATCCAGTCCCTTGAGCAGCTCAATATCGGTCATGCTACATCACCTCGCCTATATATATTCTAATTTATGCATAATAACATCTAGTTATTAGAGTTTACTATACATAAAACATATATTCAAGCGCAGTATTTTCCATGGATCAAAAATCAAGGCCTTGGTCAGGATCTGTGTGAAAGGACGTACCTTCTCGCAGAGTCGACAAGTTTGTCTTTTTGGAGGAGAAAGAGTTCGGGAGTCCACGAAAGCGAGCTCTTCTTTTCAAGCGCTTCCGTCATGAAGACCTGCACATCGCGCAGTATCTCGCTGACATTGACCAACGCAGCCCTCTTTTCATACATCTCTCCCAGAAGTTCGGGCGTCAGTTTCTTGTCAGGATCAAGGGTACCCTTCTCCTTCAGGCGCGCCTCTAGCCAATATATATCGAGTTCCGTATCCTTCCTCATGTACCAGAGGAGATCGTACCAGTCGCGGCCCTTGACTCGCTTGTTTCCCCACTTGCGATGTATTATCGCGTCCATTTTTCCCGCGAAGGACGAGGACAGGGTGCATAAACGTGCAGAGTAATTATAGGGATAGGAGCCGTACAGGGTTTCAGTTCGGGGCATGACATCGGTCGATGGCTTCTCGACGTCTATTATTACTCTCAGGCTTTCAGATCTCTTAATTGAAAGAACAAAGCTTCCTCTTAAAACATTTTCTCCCTCTTCCTTTATGTTTATCTTCACATCATCAAGACCCATATCCGCAAAAAAACGGGACATCGGTTCCCTGTAGGAAGCAAGGGAAAAATCAGCACCGTGTGATACCAGAGTGAAATCAAGGTCTTCGGAAAATCTTGGCAAATTATGGAATATCCGAAGCGCTGTCCCTCCGAACATTGCGGCATGCTTGAAAAAATCTGTATGGACAGAAAGCCCCAACAGAATAAGGTTCTGGAACTTCTCCAGAACATCAAGCTTATCTCCCGCATCAATATCCATCCTCAGTTCCTCAAAAATCCCCGTCACCCCCATACAGATACATTATAAACCTATGGAGGAAGTGCGTCGTAAAAATGCCGCGCGAAGTGGCGATTCCATCTCCGATAAGAGCCTCCGGCGGAAAGAGGTTGTGGGGGCAGGAAATGTACTGGCAAGCGATGGTTAAAACCTATGAGCCCTGGGCTTTCTCCGTCATCCCAATATGCGTTCGAGCCGGGATCCATTGTTTGTGGTTTTAGATTATTACTGTATTTATAGCCTCTAAGACAGAAGCCGCTCGGATCCCCGATTTAAGCACTCGGGGACGAAGGAGAGTGCACAATTGGGATTTAGAGCTAGTGATGACGACGCAGGAATCTGCCGGTATTACCAACAGGCAAAAAATTCAAGCTTTATGACCTAATTCACCGTTGAATAGTCCATTCAGCAAATTCCCCACGAGTGTTTTTCTCGTAAATTCCCCGTAGCTTGAAAAGCCACAGCCCCTTAATAGTCATCAAAATCGCAATTGCCCACTTGATAAAAAAAGACAGAGTCGGTATAATATGTAGCATTGAGACAGTTGCGGTTTTCCGTAACCGATCTCGTCGACAGGATCCGCTAAAGCTTCGGCTTTCGGATCCTGTTCTTTTGTTTGGGGAAAAATAGTGGCAATATTCTTAGGTTCTATCCAACCGATTCGCAATAGATTTGCAACCACGATCGACTTCCGTGGAAGCTGACTCCGCCCGCCTTTACGACCGCTTAACTATTGCTCAGCTACTGCTCAGCGATTGCTTAGACGCATTTATATCTGGTGCCGGGAGGGGGGGTCGAACCCCCACGAGTGTTACCTCGGAGGATTTTGAGTCCTCTGCGTCTGCCATTCCGCCATCCCGGCAATATGCTGACCCGGATATTCTAGCGGAATTATTGGTTAACCGCAATGCCTTTACCTGTTAAAATGTTGTAAGATATACGCGTGACAAAGACGAGGCGATCAGGGGGACAAAAGATGAAAAATATTATTCTTTCGCACTATACAGTCAGAGATATCGAGCCCGAACCGTGGAAAGAGACATGGGACAACCTCGTCGATTTCGGCGAAAGGATGGCTCCCAAGCTTGAACCTATGAACATAAAGCTGAAACTCAGGAAGGTGATCCTTGACGAGATCACACAGGAGACCCTGATGGCCGGCAACATGGTGACTATCCAGTCACCGGAGATCGAAGTGGAAGAGACTCCTATCGAGGAGCTCATTATGGCCGAAGTCGGATTTGCCAACTGTGATTCCTGCAGGGTGCCTGACGGGGGAGGATTTCCATGCCGGACGCTGAAGGATTTTGACGGAAATGAGAGGATGGTCCTCCCCGAAGAATTCTTCATGGATGCTACACTTCGCGTCGCTTTCAAATCACAGCATGAGGGAGGCTGCGGCTGCTCTGACTGTTCTTCCTGCGCCAGCGGATGCGGCGATGAGGAACAGGGAATCCGCCACAAAGACTGAAGGGCCTGAAGGAGAATAAAATGGCAGATATAAAAATCACCACTAAAGGCGGAGACAAAGGGACCACTTCACTCGGAAACGGCACGAGGGTGGCAAAGGATGACAGAAGGGTGGAGCTTTACGGGACCCTGGATGAATGCCAGGCAGCGCTTGGTCTCGCGAGGGCAGCATGCATCTCTCCGAAGACAGCTGAGGATATCTTCTTCCTGGAAGATTATCTTTTCAACGCAATGGCATACTTTGCAGAATGCGATTTTCCCGAACCGGACCCTCAGATACTGGAGAACGTCTCTTTAAGGGTGGCAGCATCGATAAAAGAGGCACAGATATTCGTCAGACCCGGAGATTCTTCCTGCGGTGCGGCACTGCACCTTGCAAGAACGATAGCAAGAAGGGCGGAAAGAACAGCAACTCCGCTTTTCAGGGAAAAACAGATAACCGAAAAAAGCTACGCCTTTTTAAACAGGCTTTCAGACGTTATTTATGTTATTTCCCTAAAGGTCGACGAGGAAGAACGGGAAAAGAAAAACTGATATTAATAAACTTCGGGCGGCTTAGGCCGCCTTTTTTGTTCCAATTAATTTCTGTTATGATCTTTGCTCATCGGCCGGATCGTCAGCGAACCTCTTCCAGAAAAGTTTGAGCCTCTCTTTTATCCGCGCCTCTGCACCAAGTTTTCCCGGATAGTAGAACCTTCTCTGTTCGGGCAGGTATGTCTGAGGGACCCAGTGGCCGGGTGAATCATGGGGATATTGATAGCCTTCACCGTCATTTCTTAGATGATATGGGACTTCCATGAGGTCTCCCTCTTCGACTGCTTTCATTGCAGCCCTTATGCCAAGGTATGAGCTGTTGCTCTTGGGAGCGGAGGCGAGATAGACGACTGCCTCGCCCAGTATGATATCCGCTTCCGGCAGGCCGACCCTGTCAACTGCCGCTGCTGCGTTCTGCGCCACAACAAGAGCCATCGGATCTGCAAGCCCGACATCTTCGGATGCGAATATACAGAGCCTCCTGCAGATGAAACGCAGGTCGTCCCCGGCGGCAAGCATCCTTGCAAGCCAGTAGAGCGCGGCATCGGGGTCTGATCCCCTGAGGCTTTTTATAAGGGCTGATATTACCGCGTAATGGTCATCTGAGACCCTGTCGTACCTCTGTGTCGCCATTCCGGTGCTTTCAGCGATGATCTTGAGCGTTACCTCACGGCCACCTCCGAGGGCTACCGAGGATGCAGCTGCTTCGAGCCTTGTCAGAGCCTGCCTGGCATCCCCTCCGGCAAGCAAGGCAAGCTTTCCTATGACTGACTTGTCGGCAGTCACTTCCAGCATACCGAGCCCGCGCACTTTGTCAGAGAGCGCCTTTTCAAGCAATAATACGATGTTTTCCTCATCAAGGGGTTTAAGCGTGTAGACGACCATGCGTGAAAGGAGCGTCTTGTTTATCTCGAACCAGGGGTTTTCTGTAGTCGTTCCGACGAGTATTATGTCGCCTGTCTCAACAGAGGGCAGCAGCACGTTCTGCTGTTTTGTGTTGAAGTGATATATCTCGTCTACAAATGCTATTGCGGATCTGCCTGACGTCCTTTTTGATGCTTTAGCTTTATCAACAAGGGTGCGCAAAGTTTCGACCTTCGCGCTTACTGCGTTGATCTCAAGCAGTTCCCTGCCTGTGGTTTTGGACATAATACGGACAAGCGTCGTCTTTCCGACGCCTGGAGGGCCGTAGAGGATGCAGCTGGGCACTTTGCCCCCTTCAAGCATTATGCGGAGAGGTTTTCCCGGACCAAGGATGTGCTCCTGCCCTGCGTAATCATCAAGGTTGTCCGGCCGCATACGTTCAGCCAGCGGAATTTCATAAATTGGCATTTTATGATCTTTTTCCGGGCCGAAAAGGCTTCCTTCTTCCATTTAAAAGATCTTTCTTTCTATGAACCTCGTCAGGTCAAGTGAGTTTTTAGGTGCCTTGATGCCCTCTTCTTCTGTAGTCACAGTTATCATGGGATAACGGGATGTAAGGTATTTTTTTGCGATGGAAGAAATGGTAAGTCCCATGAAGTAGGGCTCAAAGGACTGATTGTTCTTCCATTCCATTGGTCCAAGTATATAGTCACTGGATACGGTGATAGTTCCCACACAAAGGGCTGCTACCCTTACAAGCCAGCAGTCAAGGGTCGGCGATGTCGTTTCGGGAAGTTCAAAGGCAAGTTCGAATGCCGCATGGAGCCACTTTTCGCCCCGCTTGGCAAATATCTCGCGATATTCCCACGGCGTTATGGGCTTCGGATCATCCAGATCTGCAACAAAATCAGTCATTTTGAGGTAAGCGACATCTGACCAGGCGCCCCACTCCGGCTCATCCCTCTCAACAAGGACTGCCCTCATGCCGGCTCTCCTGGCTCCCTGAAGATCATATAGAAAATCTCCGACAAGTACACACTCAGCCGGTTCGAGCCCAATTGAGCGGGCAGCCTCTGCGAGTGAACGCGGATGCGGTTTTACCTTTTTCTGTTCATTCCTGCTCCATACCTTATCCGGAAGTTCCAGTCCGATCGTCTTTGCAGCAAGTTCAATGGATTCCCTGCAATTTCTGGATACTATGGTATATGGGATGTTTCTGTTTTTAAGCCAGCCGATAAGCTCAAAAGCTCCGGGGATAGGCTCTGCTTTCGCTGCGCCCTCCATTTCAAGGTCGCACAGCTCTTTAATAAGTGAGGACTGGTCTTCAGGAGAAAGTGTCGATGCATCTTCAAGCAGCATAGCCCTGCGTCCCCCGTAATAACGCTCCCTCAGTCCGGAGAAATCAAGCTTCGTGTCTGCTATTACACCATCCCAGTCAAGGATGAAGCCTCTTGATCCTGAAGGGTGCCAAAACGGTGGTTTGATGTTCATGACTTTGCTCCTTACCATTGTTTTCAAAGTTGCCAAAAATACCCCGCATGAGCCGTGTACGGAAGGTCTTGACCCGCTCCTTAAAAAGGATTAGAACCCCACCCGCAAAGCTTGGTCAACCGACGAGGTCTCCGCCGCTAACGGGAAAAAAGTTCAGCCGGGATTTATTGTTGGCTCAAGACACAACCCGTATTCCACGTACTCCGCAGGGTCGATTTTAGATTACAGCTCAATTATAGCTTTAAGAATAAAAAAAACAAGGGTACCAGTACGGACAGGCATCATCAGGCTTTTGGCATCAGTGGCAATTGCCTCTTATCATAGTATAATCATATTGTCGGGAAGACCGGCGTATCCTTACGGAGGTGATCGTTAGTTGTTTAATATCGCTGTTCATGGACACTTCTATCAACCGCCGCGCGAAGATCCATGGCTGAACGCGGTGTTAAAGGACCCAACGGCAGCACCTGACCATGACTGGAACCAAAAGATAGCAAACGAGTGCTACAGGCCAAACAGTGCGGCCAAGATCCTTGGATCGGACGGCCGCATCATATCTGTGATAAACAACTACTCACACCTCAGCTTCAACTTTGGGCCGACTCTTCACAGATGGATAGAAAAGGAAGACCCTACGCTAGACCTGATCCTTACTGGATCTGGCAAAAAAGCCATATCCCAGTCTTACAGCCATATGATCATGCCCCTGGCTTCCGCAGAGGACAAAAAGACCCAGACCTTATGGGGGATAAAAGACTTCGAATACAGGTTCAAAAGAAGGCCTAAGGGGATGTGGCTCCCTGAGACAGCCGTTGACACCGCGACGCTGGAAGTGCTGAGCGAAAACGGGATCGCTTTTACTATCCTTGCTCCAAGGCAGTGCAGCGCCGTATTTATGGATGGAGTCTGGAAAGAGACCCCTGAAGGAAACGGCCTTGATGTCACCCTGCCCTACCTGTGCAGGCTCCCTTCAGGCAGGGCGATCACCATAGTCTTCTACCACGGGGGACTTGCCCATGACATCGCTTTCGGAGGCCTCCTTGAAAACGGCGACAGGTTCCGGGACGCGCTCGTTGACGCAGTAAAGGTGCGCTCTGAAGAGAGGCTTCTAGTGGTTGCAACAGACGGAGAGACTTACGGCCATCACCATAAATTTGGAGAAATGGCGCTGGCCCGTCTTTTTGAAAGGTTTGACCATGACTCTGAAATTTTACTTCCTGACATAGGGACCTTTCTCGAAAACCATCCGGCCAAATATGAGTGCCGCATAAGGGAGAACTCATCATGGTCCTGCGTACACGGGATCGAGCGCTGGAGAAGCAACTGCGGGTGCAGCACGGGCGGTAAACCGGGCTGGAATCAGTCGTGGAGAGCTCCGTTAAGGGAAGCGTTCGACAGGCTGGCAGGCAAGATCGACGAGGTATTTTACGAAACAGTCTCGCCCTATTTCGATCCATGGGATCTGAGAAACATATCGATCGAACACTACCGTTCGGCGAAGGCAGACAGAAAAAAAGAGTATGAGGAAGGGATGGAATTCCTTTCAAAACATCTGGGCGGCATAGGTGAAAAAGAGGGGGCATCGATCCTCTCGATGCTTGAGGCAGAGCGGATGAGGATGTTCATGTTCACTTCGTGCGGATGGTTTTTCAATGACATCTCGGGAGTAGAGACAAAACAGGTCATCTCCTTCGCTGTGAGGGCTGCCGAACTTGCCGGCAAAGTGACAGAAAAAGACTATTTCAAAGACCTCCTGACCGATCTTCGAAAAGCCAGGGGCAACGATAAAAAATATTCTAACGCAGGAATAATAGCGGAACGCGATATTATTTCAAAGATCCCTGCGGGCGGCAACGGAAGAAACGGAAAACAGGCAAACGGAGCGCTGAAAGCAAACGGGAACGGACAGATCCAGTTTGCCGAAGATGCCCAATTTGGAGGAGAAAAAATGACAGATATGAGTTACGGAGGCAATCTTGCCCAATCGATCTTATCTACACTTGAAAGAGATCCTGCATTCAGAAACGTGGCCTATTTTTCGATGGAGATAGGACTCACTCCGGAGATCCCGACCTATTCAGGCGGACTGGGAATACTTGCCGGCGACATTCTTAAGAGTGCGGCGGACCTTGGCGTGCCAATGGTCGGTATAACACTTCTCTACAAAAAAGGCTATTTTGCACAGAAGATAAACGAAGAGGGAAGACAGACGGAAAGACCCGTTGATTGGGACCCGACAGAGCTGCTTACCCAGCTGCCAAACAGGGTCTCCATTGTAATGAACGGCAGGAGCGTCTCTGTCGGAGTTTGGTCCTACACTATAATCGGAAATTCGGGGCATCCCATCCCTATCCTCTTCCTTGACACAGACCTCCCGGAAAACACAACTGAGGACAGAGCGCTGACTGATGTGCTCTATGGAGGCGACAACAGGTACAGGCTCTGCCAGGAGCTGATACTCGGGATAGGCGGACTGAGGATCCTTAGGGACCTGGGATACCGTAATGTGAAGACCTTCCACCTGAACGAGGGGCATGCGGGCTTTATCACCCTTGAACTGTTGAGGGAGCAGGGATACCCGGACCTCCAGAAAGTTCGCAGCCAGGTCGTCTTCACAACACATACCCCCGTAGAAGCAGGTCATGATTTCTTCTCTTATGACCTCATAAAAGAGGTCATTGAGAGCTCCTTCATCGAAGAACTTAAGAGCACCATAGGCGGCAGCGGACTGTCGATGACAGACCTCGCGCTCAAGTTCAGCAGGTATGTAAACGGCGTATCAAAGAAGCACGCTGAGGTGAGCAGGGCGATGTTCAACTCAGATTCGATTGACTGGGTGACCAATGGCGTCCACTCGACAACATGGACATGTGAATCATTCGCTGCGCTGTACGACAAGTACATCAGCGGCTGGAGAACAAACACGAGCAGGCTGATGCAGGCGGTACAGATCACGAATGAAGAGATCTGGGAGGCTCACCAGACTGCAAAGCTTAAGCTGCTGGACATGGTCTATGAGGAGACCGGGCAAAAGCTCGACCCGGAGATCCTTACGATAGGCTTTGCAAGAAGGGCGGCAACTTATAAGAGAGCCGACCTGGTCTTCACCGACATAAAGAGGCTTCTGGAAATAGGTGACGGAAGGATACAGTTCATATTCTCCGGAAAAGCCCATCCCCACGACGAACCCGGGAAGGACATCCTTCAGAAAATATTCAACATATCGAAGGAACTGGGGAAAACAATGCCAGTGGTCTTCATCGAAAATTACAACATCGCTCCGGCTAAGCTGATAACTTCAGGGGTCGACCTTTGGCTAAACACACCGGTAAGGCCCAGGGAGGCATCAGGAACAAGCGGCATGAAATGCGTGCACAACGGGATAATGAACTTCTCCGTCCTGGACGGATGGTGGATCGAGGGCTGCCTTGAAGGCCATACGGGCTGGGCCATAGGACCTGAACCGGGCCCCGATGACATGAAAGGCTACAACGAGGCAGAGGACGCGGATGATCTCTACAGGAAACTTCAGAATAAGATCCTGCCACTCTATTACAACAACAGGCCAAGGTGGATAAGGATGATGAAACTGGCAATTTCAATAAACGCGAGCTATTTCAACACACACAGGGTAGTCAGGGAATATTGCGAGAAAGCTTACGGAACAGTTTTCAGAGGGCTGTAAAAAATGATAGCCTATAAGCATTTTACGCTCAAGGTGCTCCACATTTCTCCAGAGTGTTCTCCGCTCGCTAAAAAAGGCGGACTTGGGGATGTTGTCGGCACCCTTCCCAAGGCTCTCAAAAAACAGAGCGTAGACGCAAGGGTACTGATGCCTGCATGGCCTGGCGTAAAAGAGAAGGCCGAAGAGATGGGAAAGCTCAGCAGAGTGCCGCTGGGAGAGATAAGCGTCGCCCTGAATTGGCGTGCCTATACCGCTTCAGTCCTGGAGGCAGAGGTCAACGGACTTCATATATACTTGCTCGACCAGCCGGAGCTCTTCTCCGATCCGTGCATCTATCCCGAAAAGCTGGATGCTGAGACTGTGCTCCCATTCATATTCCTCTCTTTTGCCCCTTTCGAGCTGCTTAGGCTGACCGGATGGAAACCGCAGTTCCTGCATGCCCATGACTGGACGACTGCCCCCATGTCCGCCGCGCTGAAGTGGCACAGGTATTATTCATACTTCAACGGGGATTACGACACCGTCTTTACGATCCACAACCTTGCGTTCCAGGGAATAATAAACCCTTCTGTACTTGAGGGCTGGGGCTTCAGCCCGAAGGCGTTTTCCAACCTTGATATGGACAGCTTGGAGTACTACGGACATGTCAACATGATGAAGGGTGCGATAACGACCTCCGAAGCATTCACCACAGTAAGCCCGAGCTACTCCTGGGACATACAGACCCCAAACGGGGGCATGGGGCTTGATGGTGTGATAGTTGCCCACAGGAATAAGCTGCGCGGGATAGTCAACGGAATAGACTACGACATCTGGGACCCTGAAACAGACAGCCTTCTCCCTGCCAACTACAGCCTGAAGGACATGTCTGGGAAAGAGGAATGCCGCAAGGCCCTCTTAAAAGAATGCGGCTGGAGGGAAGACAAAAGGCCCATCTTCATATTTGTCGGAAGGCTGACGGAGCAGAAAGGCATTGACATAATGCTTGACGCTGTCAAACCCTTCCTGGCAAAAAAGGCCAGATGCGTGATAGTCGGATCCGGCAATGATCTTTACACCAGAAAGATAAAAGAGTTTCAAAAGGAAAACCCAGGCTCGGTGCACACGATCCTCGAATTTAACGAGACCAAAGCTCACCTGACATACGCCGGGGGGGACATATTGCTGATGCCTTCCCTCTTCGAGCCATGCGGCCTATCTCAGCTGATAGCTTTCGCCTACGGAACTATACCTGTTGCAAGGGCAACTGGAGGTCTCGCCGACACTGTCATAGACGCTGACGGATCACATGACGGCACAGGCTTTCTCTTTAAGGACTTCACTTCGGAGGAACTTGAAAAGGCCATCGAAAGAGCTATAGAAGCTAAAAAAGACAGCGCAAGATGGGGAAACATAGTCAAAAACGCGATGAACTCCGATTTCTCATGGGACAACTCGGCAAAGGCATATGCCGAACTCTACAGGGACATACTCACATCAGACTGATCTTTTTAGATATGTGCAACTTCGGTGAGACGAATTCTTTATAAAAACAGAATAAAATAATTGTAATTGTTATAAAAAACATCTCATTATTGTTTTTTTATAGGCTATAATTGTTTTGTAGTATCAGTGCTCCATATGTGATCCTTAACACTGCGTGATCTGAAAATAACTGACTTTTGTCCCAAAATGACAAAGTAACGTTAAAAAGATTTTTTAGGAGGGGTTAAGATGATCCATGGCAAGTACGGCCGTGTCCTGGGCATGGTACTGGCGGGTGGTAAGGGCGAACGGCTGATGCCGCTTACAAAATACAGGGCTAAACCCGCTGTCCCGTTCGCAGCAAAGTACAGGATCATAGATTTTGCGCTTTCCAACATGGTCAACAGCGGCCTTTTTTCAATTTACTGCATGATACAGTTCAAAAGCCAGTCTCTCCATGAGCATATTGGAAAGGGATGGCAGTTTGGAAGCGCCCTCCGCGGCCGTGACTTTTTCGTCAATGTCGTGCCTGCCCAGATGTGGGACGGAGAACGCTGGTACGAGGGAACTGCTGATGCGATATTTCAGAACCTCCATCTGGTGACCCTCTTCAACGCAGACAGGATATGCATTTTTGCGGCCGACCATGTCTATAAGATGGACATCGAACAGATGCTTCAGTATCACATGGACAACAATGCGGATGTAACTGTTTCCGCATATGTGGTCCCGTCCTCTGAAGCGAACCAGTTCGGCTGCATAGCAACAGATGAGACAGGACGTATAATCGACTTCATAGAAAAACCGGCCGTACCTCCTGAGATCCCCGGAAGGCCAGGCTTCAGTTTCGTTTCGATGGGAAACTACATTTTTGAACGTGAGATGCTGGAAGAATCTGTTCTTTCAGACAATGAAATAAAAGAGAGCTCCCACGATTTCGGCAGGGACATTATCCCATCCTTATACAAAAAACAAAAAGTAATGGCCTATGATTTCTCCACCAACGTGCTCCCCGGAGGAGACAGGCCCTACTGGAAAGACGTGGGAAGCATAAAGGCCTATTGGGAAGCCCAGATGGACCTTCTCAAGCATCCCTCCGAGCTTAGCCTTTTCAACCAGCAGTGGCCGATAAGGACTGTCTCTTTTTCAGACCCTCCGGGATTCACCTACCCCGCAGCAGACCATTCCTGTTCTGTTGACGGATGCCTCAGGGCAGAAGCGAGCCGTGTCCTCGGAGCATATGTCCGAAAAAGCGTACTCTCCAGGAATTGCGTCATAAAACCCGGCGCTGTGGTTGAAGAATGCATAATTGGCCAGAACGTTGAGGTCGGGGAGAACTGCAGGCTGCGCAGGGTAATAGTCGACGCGCACAACATTATCCAGCCGGGGACCTCTATCGGCTTCGATCCTGTCGAGGACGCAAAGAATTATCATCTGGACCCAAGTTCGGGCATAGTAGTCCTGGGCATGCCCAAAATACAGCTGAGAAAAAAACTCATAATACCCGGAAGCTATGAACAGCTTTTCAGTTCGCCCGATGAGACAGGTTTCTAGTTAGGTCCGGGGCTCCTCCGACGAGGAGGGATCGGATCGCAAGATCATACAGAAAGATCTCGACAAGGCGGTAAACGAGGGAAAACGGTTTACAAAAACCGGCAGACCAGAACGGCTCACCCGCTGAACCCGATGATAAACGCCGGTGAGCCGGGGCCCGGCGTCTCGAGTTTTAGGCTATTTCTGCGTTTACAAGACATTATACCCAATCCCCGGATTCCCGATTGAAACGCTCGGGAACGATGGGAATCTTGATTCCCCGTTTTTGTTTGATCACCAATTCTCCGCAGCTTGAAAAGCTGCAAATTACCCGCAGAAGCCTCTCGCGACCGTCTTTCCAACTGATTCCCCACAGATTTGCAACCGATTTCCAACTGACTCCCGCGGAAGCTTCTCCGCGATATCTTACGTATTTTATGTATTGACAACATGGACAAATAATAGTAATCTTCACTAGCTTGGTAGGGATGGTGAGGATTATGGCGATTTCACAAAAATGTCAATACGCTCTTAGGGCAATATATGAGCTGGCGCTTCATCAGGACGAGGGTCCCTGCAAGATAGGGGCCATTGCCGAAGCACAGTCTATACCGGTCCGTTTCCTTGAAAATATCCTCAACAGCCTAAAAGGTGCGGACATTGTCGATTCCGCGAGAGGTAAAGAGGGCGGATATTATCTTCTTAAGCCGGCAGACAGCATAACTGTCGGAGAAGTGATAAGGTTCGTTCAGGGTCCCATAGGACCCGTTGAATGTACGAGCCGAGTCGATGACGACTGCGATTTTTACAGCGACTGCGTCTTCAGGCCTCTCTGGGACAAAGCAAGGGCAGCACTTGAAAGCGTTTATGACGGGACCACCTTTCAGGATCTCGTCGACCAGTCAGCGAATATTTGCAGGATACCACAGTGCAGCTGCAATAAAAAAAAGATAGAATCAAAATCCCATTAAGAGGTGACTTGTTATGACACCGCGTAAAGTTTATCTGGACAACTCAGCAACAACTCAGGTCGACAAGAGAGTTCTCGAAGCAATGCTTCCCTACTTCTCGGAAGACTACGGAAACCCTAACAGCCTCCACGCCTGGGGAAGACAGGCAAGGGCAGGAGTAGACAAAGCCCGCGCCCAGGTGGCAGAACTTATCGGAGCACAGCCGAAGGACATAATCTTTACCGGAGGCGGAAGCGAAGCCGACAACCTGGCGATCAAGGGAGCGGCATGGGCCCTCAAGGACAAAGGAAAACACATCATCACCAGTTCGATCGAGCACCACGCCCTTCTGGACACGGTCAAATGGCTCGGGAAGAACGGATTTGACTACACTATCCTTCCCGTTGACGAGACCGGAATGGTGGATCCGAAGGAACTGGAAGCGGCTATAAGGCCCGATACGATACTTGCTTCGATAATGTTCGCGAACAATGAGATAGGAACTATAGAACCCGTAGCCGAACTTGGTGAGGTCTGCCGGAAGCATGGCGTCCTATTCCACACAGACGGTGTACAGGCCGCGGGCCACATAAAAATAGATGTCAAGGAACTCCCGATAGACATGATGACCATGGCTGCCCATAAGATGTACGGGCCCAAGGGAGTAGGCGCCCTCTATGTCAGAAAAGGCATCAAACTTATCCCTGTGATACACGGAGGCGGCCAGGAATTTGGAGTCCGTTCGGGCACGGAAAATACGCCGGGACTGGTAGGCTTCGGAATGGCGGCGGAACTGGCTGCAAACCGTCTGGCGGGCGGCGAGATCGACAACGAGATACGCCTGCGCGACAAACTGATCGACGGCCTTATGGAAAGAATACCGGAGATCACTCTGACAGGGCACAGGACAAAGAGGCTCCCATACCACGCCAGCATCTGCGTGAAGTATGTCGAGGGCGAAGGGATGCTCCTCCTTATGGACGCGGCCGGTATAGGGGTATCAAGCGGATCGGCCTGCACCTCGGGAAGCCTTGAGCCAAGCTATGTCCTGCTTTCACTTGGACTTGACCACCCGACGGCGCACGGCTCTGTAAGGATGACGCTGAGCAAAGAGACAAACGATGAGGACATTGATTATGTTCTGGAGAAATTCCCGCCGATCGTAGAAAAGCTGCGCTCTATGTCGCCTTTCTACAAGAAAAACCAATAAATATTGAATATCCCTGACGAAGGAGATGTCGGACCATGTACACCGAAAAAGTTGTAGATTACTTTATGAATCCCAGAAACGCAGGCAAGATGGATGACGCTAACGCGATAGGTGAAGTAGGAAATCCGAGATGCGGAGACGTCATGAAAATATATCTTAAGATCAACGACCAGGAGGTAATCGAAGATATAAAGTTTGAAACTTTCGGCTGCGCGGCAGCCATAGCGACAAGCTCGATGATAACCGAAATGGTAAAGGGCAAGACGATCACAGAAGCGCTGAAGATAAACAACAAAGACGTGGCAGAGGCCTTAGGCGGTCTGCCGCCTGCAAAGCTCCACTGTTCACTCCTCGCACAGGAAGGCATAGAGGCTGCTGTGGCCGACTACTTTATCCGCAAGACAGGCAAGGCCCCGGAGGGATTTAAAGCCAACGCGACCTGCACAGCATGCGGAGGCTCCTGCGGCGGAGATGCCGGCCATGACCATGAAGAGGAAGAAGAGACATTTGTAAGTGAGGACCACCGTGCTGCAGAATAAGGAGACCGTCGGGAAGATAATAGCGGTCTGCACATCCCCTGAAAAAGGGATGATAAAGCATGACGTCGGCGAAGGGCTCCTTCTTGAGGAACTGGGGATAGAAGGAGATGCGCATGCCGGATTCATGCACCGCCAGGTGAGCCTGATCGCGGTCGAAGACATAAGGACCATGATGGATAAACTGCCGGATCTTGTCCCCGGCAGCTTTGCAGAGAACTTGACGACCGAGGGCTTTGACCTTTCCGCATTGAAGGTCGGGGACAGGCTCAGGGTCGGAGAAACGATCCTTGAGGTCTCGCAGATAGGCAAGGAATGCCATACGAAATGCGAGGTCTTCAGAAAGACCGGCGACTGCATAATGCCCAAAAAGGGAATTTTCACCCGTGTCATCAAGGGCGGGAAAGTAAAGACAGGAGATACTGTCCGTTTCGATAATTAGATCATTCAGCCTGACCCCAGGCAGCCGGGCGCTATATGCGCCTGCTGCCTTTTTTTATAAGGAAGGCGTCACGGAGGATATACAAAATGAGCGGTACTGAACACGAAAAAGGGCACTACAACGATACCGAACAGCATGAACATGAATGCTCATGCTGTTCATGCTCAGCAAATGAAAATATTTTTTGCGAATGCGATGAGGATGAGAACGAAGAAAAGGCTGTTTTTGCCAGGGAGATCAAATTTCTCTCAGCAGCAGCACTGCTTTTTGTCCTGCTGCTTGTTACAGAAGAATTCTATTCAGGATCGGTCAACGGAGTCCTGCTGAGTTCGGCTTTCATAGTCCTGTACCTGGTCTGCGGCCTCCCTGTCCTTAGATCCGCAATGCGTGCGATATCAAAGTTTGATATTTTCAACGAGTTCACCCTTATGGGAGCGGCCACGCTCTCCGCTGTAGCGATAGGGGAGATGTCGGAAGCTGTCGGAGTCATGCTCTTTTACAGGTTGGGAGAGGCTTTCCAGGAGAGGGCCTCTTCCGGATCCAGGCGTTCGATAAAAGCGCTTCTGGCTACCAAACCCCTCTCTGCAAGAGTAATAAAAGATGGCGAGCTGATCGATGTGGACCCGAAAGAGATAGTAAAGGGCGACATCATACAGGTCATGCCCGGAGAGATGATACCTATCGACGGCATTATAAGATCGGGGGCCTCGGATATCGATTCATCTTCAATGACCGGTGAGTCGATCCCTGTCCATGCGATCCAGGGAGATCCGGTCCATGGAGGCACGCTTGCACTTGACGGACTTCTCACAATAGAGGCGGCAGGTCCCTTTGAAGATTCCACTATCGCAAGGATGCTCGAGATGGTACAGAACGCAGCAGCACGTAAATCACCCACAGAACGCTTCATCACAAAATTTGCAAAATGGTATACGCCCGCTGTTTTCGCCATGGCATCTATGGTGGCATTCATCCCGCCGCTTACCGGCCACGGGGAACTGAGGGAATGGTTTTACAGGGGACTTGTACTGCTTGTAATATCATGCCCCTGTGCTCTTGTAATATCGATACCCCTTGGATATTTCGGGGGTATCGGAAGCGCTTCAAAAAGAGGGATACTCGTTAAGGGAGCCAATGTCTTTGATGCTCTGAGCAAGGTCAAGACTGCAATATTCGATAAGACAGGAACACTGACATACGGCCGTTTCAAGGTCACAAAGGTCGTCACGTTCAAAGATATAAGCAGGGAAGATCTTCTGAAGACCGCGGCATCTGTGGAAGTGGGATCTACACACCCTGTGGCGGCATCGATAATCGAAGCTGCGGGAGAGACGGAGATCGACCCTGATGCTCTCATCACACAGTCCTCCGGAAAAGGGATGATCCTTACAAAAGGGGATTCTGTTACTGCAGCGGGGAACGCAGCCCTTATGAGGGATCTAGGCATCACACCGGAGGAAGTATCAACTCATGGGACTGTAGTCCATGTCATGAAAGACAGCCTCTATATGGGATACATAGTCCTTCAGGACAGCCTCAGAAAGGAATCGGGGAGAGCTATAAGAGAGCTGCGCGAGCAGGGGATCAAAGAGGTCTACATGCTTACGGGAGACCGTGACAGCGTAGCCCGCCTGATATCGGATGAACTCGGACTCGACGGGTATCGTTCCGAGCTGATGCCAGAGGATAAGGTTGAAGCATTGATGGAATTTTGCAAAGGTGAGACAGAAAAGACCCTCTATGTCGGAGACGGTATAAACGACGGCCCGGTGCTCGTGACCTCGGAGACGGGCATAGCCATGGGAGGGTTCGGCTCGCAGGTCGCGGTCGAAGTGGCAGATGCGGTCATTCTTGACGACTCCCCTCTTAAAGTTGTTGAACTTCTCCGTATAGCTAGAAAGACCAGGACTATCGTCTGGCAGAATGTCTTCATGGCTCTGGGCGTAAAGGGGCTATTCCTTATAGGCGGCGCGGCAGGGATAGCCGGCCTATGGGAAGCGGTCTTTGCGGATGTAGGAGTCGCTCTGCTTGCGATCCTCAACGCGACAAGGGCATCAAAATCGTAACTTCTGTGCCGGCAACAAAACCTGAAGGCATAAAAATCACGCCGGCCCCCCGAAGAGAGCGGGGCCGGCCTTTTTATGCCATCTTGATCGGTGATCAGGGCTTTGTCTCACAGGAACAGATCGAGCAGTCGCGGAAGAGGCATCCTCCGTCAAGGTTGGAGACATCGAAACCTTCCTGCTTCATGAGGCACGCAGCGTAGTACCCCTCTTTTCCGTTCCTGCAGTGGACATACACATGCCTGTTCCTGTCCAGCTGACTGAGTTTTCCTCGGAGTTCCTCCAGCGGTATGCGCCGGAAGCCGTCTATCTTTATTTCGGAGACAGAGATATCGTCGTCCCCCCTGACATCTATAAATATGGCCTCTTCTTCGGCAGGAATGCCTTCAATCGAGCTCCATTCAACCTTTTCAAGTCTTCCGGCCAGAACGTTCTCAATGACGAACCCAACCATGTTCACCGCGTCCTTAGGGGTCCCGAAAGGAGGCGAGTATGCCAGTTCAAGCTCTGTAAGGTCATAAGCAGTTGCACCCATGCGGATGGAGGCGGCCAGTACGTCGCAGCGCTTGTCCACTCCCGTGCGGCCTACTATCTGGGCACCGAGGATCCTTCCTGTCGGCACCTCGAAGACGATCTTCATGGCCATTTCCTCTCCGCCGGGATAATAGCCGGCATGGGGGTGGTGATAGACCAGCACCTTGTCAAAATCAAGGCCATTCCTCTGTGCCTCTTTTTCACTCAGCCCCGTAAAAGCAACTGTCATATCGAATATCTTCAGTATCCCGGTGCCCTGTATCCCGCCGTACCTGCTCTTTATTCCGGCGATGTTGTCGGCGGCAATACGTCCCTGCTTGTTGGCGGGGCCTGCAAGAGCTGCGGAAGCAGGCTTTCCCGTGATAAAGTTTTTCACCTCTGTCACATCGCCGACTGCATAAATATCCGGATCGGAGGTCCTCATCCGGTCATCGACCTTTATAAAGCCCCGCTCGTTGAGGTCGAGTCCTGCTTCTTTAGCAAGCTCACTCTGAGGTTTCGCTCCGACAGACATCAGGATCATATCCGCCTCTACCCCGTTTTCTTTGAGTCTGACCGTAAAACCACCATCATTTTTCTCTATTGCTGTTACGCCGTCATTGAGGATGACCTTTATCCCTTTTTCCATGACGTATTTATTGACAAGGGCCGCCATATCTGCATCCAAAGGAGCTATAAGGTGGTCGCTCAACTCTACGACAGTTATTTTTATACCCGACTCAGTCAGGTTTTCGGCAACTTCGAGCCCAATGGCTCCTCCGCCTACTATCACTACGTTTTTCACTTTTTTTTCGCTCATGTACTCTTTTATCTTCACAGCGTCGGGGATGTTCCAAAGGGTAAAGACTCCCTCTGAATCTATACCGGGAATGTTTGGCCGGAAAGGAAAAGATCCGGTAGATATGATCAGTTTATCATAGCTCTCGGTGTATTTTTTCCCGGTCAGGAGGTCTTCGGCCTCTACCTTTTTGTTCTCCCTGTCTATAGAAGTCACCCTGTTATTCACTCTTGCGTCAATATTATACTTCTTCACAAACTGCTCAGGAGTCCTCACTATCAGCTTATTGGCGTCATCGACTATCCTGCCGCCGAGGAAGTATGGCAGGCCGCAGGCAGCGTATGAAACGTAAGGGCCCTTCTCAAACATTATTATCTCAGCCTTCTCGTCAAGCCTGCGCAGCCTCGCCGCTGCAGTGGCTCCTCCTGCGACTCCGCCTATTGCCAGCACCTTCATTTTTGCTGCCCCCTTTTTGTTAGGTTGAATGTTTTTCATAATAAAATATAAGCACAGCAATATATTAACATCATTCCTCTGCCCGCTGTACAAGGATCATCATATAACGGATAATCAGTAAAAGCTGCAAATAATTCTTATGTAAGGGGGATGGAATTTATGCTGTTCATATGTTATCCGACGTGAGGGACCTGCAAAAAAGCCCGGGAATGGCTTGACAAAAACAAGATCAAATACAGGGAGCGCGATATAAAGACTGATAACCCTACAGCAGAGGAAATTGCAAAATGGCACAAAATGAGCGGGACAGAGCTGAAAAATTTTTTCAACACAAGCGGACAGCTTTATAAAAGCCTCGGACTTAAGGATAAGATCCCGAATATGACCCAAGGTGAACAGATAAAGCTGCTTGCAACGGACGGAATGCTTGTAAAAAGGCCCCTTCTTGTAGGAGATGATTTTGTCATCACCGGCTTCAGAGAGGGAGTATGGGAAGAAAAATTTCTCAAAGAATAGTATTAATGAGCTGCATAAAGATCAAATATGAAATTTTTACGCTTTAATGCCGATAGAAATGAACAAAATTCAATGTTAGTATCAAAGGTATAAAACACAATAAATATCGGCAAAATACAATATAACTTGGAGGGATCTTTAATGCTTACAAGCTCACGCAATCAGTTTAAAGGCACAGTCAAATCGGTAAAAAAGGGTGCCGTTAATGACGAGATAGTCATCAAGCTGCCAGGCGGCGCAGAACTCACATCGATAATCACTGAGACGAGCACAACGACCCTTGGACTCAAAGAGGGAACAGAGGTAATAGCACTCGTAAAAGCATCCTGGGTGATACTGGCGGCGGATCTGGAAGGCATCAAACTCTCAGCCCGCAACCAGCTCTGCGGAAAAGTAAAGGAAGTTAAGACCGGTTCCGTGAACAGCGAAGTAGTTGTATCTCTCGACGGCGGGGACGAACTTGTGGCGATCATTACCTGCGAAAGCGAAAAGAAGCTTGGGCTGGTCCCGGGAAAGAAAGTCACTGCGATAATAAAAGCACCGCATATCATAGTAGGCGTAGCTGAATAATTATAAAAACGAGGCTGCACCGGCTGATCAAACTTTAAACGCAAAGATACGGGGCGATCGCCCCGTATCTTTTTTATTTATCATGTACTGAGAAGCCCTTGACTGATCTTTGCAAAGGCACGAAAATTACACTTTCAACAATTTACGGTAAAGTGATGAATATCCACACTGCACTAACGTATGGGAGGACCTGAAGATGGAAAAAGAGATAAGAAAAAAAATACTCGAAATACTTGAAAAGGATGCCAGGCTGAACGCTAAAGACATCGCCTCAATGCTGGGATGCGACGCTGATGAGACAGCTGCTGAAATAAATGCGATGGAAAAGGAAAATATCATCTGCGGATACCATGCCTTTATAAACTGGGACAAGACTGACGACGAAAAGATCTCCGCCCTTATCGAGCTGAAAGTCACACCTCAGAGAGGCAACGGCTTCGACAAGATAGCGGAAAAGATATATCAGTTCCCGGAGGTAGAGTCTCTCTACCTCATGTCGGGAGGATATGATTTCACAGTGATCCTGAAAAAAGCGACTATGAAAGAGATAGCCTTCTTCGTTTCCTCAAAGCTAGCGGTGATAGATGAGGTGCAGAGCACTGCCACACATATAGTGCTTGTGAGGTACAAGGATCACGGCACTTTGTTCATAGAACCACACAAGGATCTGAGGATGGTCGTAACGCCGTGAGGAACTTCATCTGCGAAAAGATCAAAAAAATAAAGCCCTCAGGAATACGGAGGCTTTTTGATATAGCCAACGAGATACCTGACGTAATATCCCTGGGGGTCGGTGAACCTGATTTCGACACCCCATGGCACGTCAGGGAAGAGGGTATGTACGCGCTCCAGAAGGGGCGCACATTTTACACCTCCAATGCAGGACTCCCCGAGCTAAGGGACGAGATATGCAAAAATATAAAAAGAAAATACGGTCTTGATTACGACAGCAAAAACGAGGTAGTTGTGACGATCGGCGGAAGCGAGGCTATAGACATTGCCTTAAGGGCGCTTCTGGATCCCGGTGACGAGGTCGTCTGCCCCGAACCCTGCTTCGTCTCATACCAGCCATGCATACTGCTCTCTGACGGGGTGCCTGTGCCGATACCTCTGAGTGCCGAGACAGAGTTCCGCCTAACACCGGAAAAACTTGAGGCCGCAATAACAGAAAAGACCAAGGCGCTTCTTATGTCCTACCCAAGCAACCCTACCGGAGCCATAATGGAGAGGGAAGACCTTGAAAAGATCGCCGAAGTGGCGCTTCGGCATGACCTTATAGTGATAACGGACGAGATATACAGCGAACTTTCTTATAAGGGAGCTCATGTCAGCATCGCAAATATGCCCGGCATGCAGGAACGGACGATACTTATCAATGGATTTTCAAAGGCCTACGCCATGACAGGGTGGCGTCTCGGATATGCGCTGGCTCCGGCCCATATCATGGAATACATGCTCAAGATCCACCAGTTCGCCATAATGTCCGCCCCTACTGTCAGCCAGTACGCTGCCGTAGCAGCACTGAGGGACGGAGACAAAGACATTGAGATGATGAAGGCATCATACGACCAGAGAAGGCGTTTCCTCATGGAAGCGTTCAGGGATATGGGACTTCCCTGTTTTGAGCCGTACGGCGCTTTCTATGTTTTTCCCGACATATCCGAGTTCGGGATGACTTCGGAAGATTTCTGCACGGCACTTCTGAAGGCTGAGAACGTTGCAGTGGTTCCGGGATCGGCATTCGGTGAGTGCGGAGACAAACATGTGAGGATCTCATACGCCTATTCGGTCGACACGCTCAAAGAGGCGATGAAGCGGCTCGGCCGTTTTGCAGAGGAACTTCGGTCAAGCCCCCGTTCCTGAAAAAATGCGAGCCGCAGATCACTCTGCGGCCCTTTTTTATTCCATTACTCAGAGGCACTGCCGATCACAGGGACGCCTTTGCCCCGCACTTTACAGATCTGATGATACGCTCGATCTCCCCGTCGCTCATGTTTATATTAAGCCCGGTCATTACCGCCCTGCTGAGCATGGCTTCTGTCGCTGCCATGGTCTCAGCGGCATAGGAGGGCGCCTTAGTGCCGAAGATATCCTTTTCTCCCATCTCCTCAAGCGCCTTCCAGTGTTTCGCGTAGTGCCATGTGTTTTGCGATATTATACTGAAGCCGGTCCCCGCCTCCCCGGCCGCACGACTGAAATTCACGGCGGCCTCCGGTGAGGGCAGCATGAATATCAGATGGGAAGCCGTATCACCCTCGGGATCGTGCATCGGACGGACCTTTATACCGGTATCTTTCACTGAATTAATGATCCTTTTCTTGGTCTTTCTTATTTTTTCGAGCGTGGCATCCATCTTGTCCAGCGCGACTATGCCCAGCGCACCCTGAAGCTCGCTCAGCCTATAATTGACACCAAGCCCGAACTTGCCCTCTTCGCCCCTGTCGTGCGCCTTGCTGTGGATATGTCCATGGTCGTGGTAACAGTCCATTTTGAAATACAGGTCTTCATCGTCAGTGAGTATCAGGCCTCCCTCTCCGACAGTAAGTGTCTTGTTGGGATCAAAGCTCCAGGTCCCGCACTTGCCTATCGATCCGAGATACCTTCCTTTGTACGTGCCTCCGACGACCTCGCAGGCATCTTCGACCACGGGTATTCCGTATATTATGCTTATCTCCATGAAAGGATCAAGATCGGCCGCTGCACCGAACATGTGGACGGGCACCAAAGCTTTAGTCTTTTTCGTTATCAGTTTTTCGGCTGAAACAGGATCGAGCCCCAGAGTTTCATCTATCTCCCCGAGGACCGGAACAGCTCCGCATGCAACTATCGCTTCAATTGTGGCGATGAAGGTAAAGGGGGACGTGATCACCTCATCGCCTGGCCCCACTCCCAGTCCCTTTAGGGCTGTGATGAGTGCGGCAGTCCCGTTTGTCAGCGCAAGCGCGTGCTTTGATCCCGTTATTTTTTTTGCTTTTTCTTCAAATTCTTCCACACGGTATATGCCGTTTCTCACAGAGTGAGAACCGTACCTATGTATCATTTTTCTTTCAATGACATCTGTCAGCGCCTTAATTTCTTCAATGCCGAATATCTCCGTTCCTGCCATTATGATCCCTCCCCGGTCATATACTTGTAATTTTCATGTAGGCACTTCTGACAAAGTCCGGAGTTGCTTCCTCCTGCCAGTTATTGCCAAAACAGCTCTGCCACAGTTTCTCCATGCCAAGGGCTGTTTTTGTCATCTTCCATATATCTTTTTCGCTTATCCCATAGTCTGAAGCACGGGGGACCCCTATACCGTTCAGCTCAAGAAATGTGAGGGTATCCGAGTACCCGTCGGGGTATATCTCCTCCATGGCCAGCATCGAGATCGTTACGGCAACGCTGTGGGGCAGAGTCGGAGAAGAGTTGCTCAGTCCGTAAGAAAGGGCATGTGCTGCGCCGACCCTTCCTTCGATGCTGCTGCTGCCTCCCAGGACAGAGGCCATTGCAGCCTTTATTGCCTTTGCCGCATCAAATCCGTCGATTTTTTGGGAAAGAGCATCTCTTGCGAGCGTAAGTCCCTTTGACGCGTCGGCAAGCGCTTCCCCCGAGCTTGTTTTGCTCTTTGTGATCTCGTAGTGATGGTAGTAGCAGTCCATAAGAGTAAAGAACCTATTGAATTTTTTTGCGCCTGCTGAAAGCTGCGGGTCGATAAAAGCGACGGCAGGCTCAACAAATTTATTGTTTATGCCAAGTTTTTTTTCGGGTCCTCTCAGCACGGCTATGGGAGTGATTTCCGCTCCGGTACCGTTAAGCGTGGGAAGTACCCATATGTCAAGCCCTTTGTTCATTTCCATGTCATATCCCTGATATCCGGATGAGGGTCCCGGATTTGCGGTACAGATAGCAGCTGCCTTCGTCAGATCCATTGTAGAACCGCCGCCCACCGCCACAGCCAGATCCGGAACACTGGGATCTGACCTTATCAGTTCAGTCAGCCTGTCAACATCTTCTGTCCTCGGTTCTGAAGCTGACGCATCAAAAACAAATACGGGGGATCCGTTAAACAGTGGACTAAAGGTATCTTGTTCAAGGAGAGCGCTGTCGAGAACAAAATATGGTCTCCTTGACTCGCATTCAAGTTTTTTTATCAGATCTCCCACTCCGTCATCAGAACAGATCACTTCAGTCGGAAAATTTGTTTTCCACCAGGGTGAGGAATTTACAAAAGCCTTTATATCCGTTGGGACATTTATCATTTTTAACTTCTCCTTTTTAGATTCTATCGGCTGTCACGATCAAAACAGATCATTTCTGCTTCGTTGAGCTGTGTGCGTATTTCCAACTCTTACTGAAACGTCACGGGAAGGTCTGGGAGTTCAAGTGGTCTGAAAGATATTCCTCGATCCTCAGCAGGTCGTTCTGGGTGTCTATCTCAATAGTGTCACGCTGCGTGACGATGCACCTTATGGAATGGCCTCTTTCAAGGACCCTGAGCATCTCAAGGCTCTCTGCCTTCTCAAGCGGGGTCTGCTCCCATTTCGAAAAATCAAGGAGGAGATCACGCCTCCAGGCGTAGGGTCCGATGTGCTTGTACCATTTTCCTTCAGGACTCCTGGGGAACGGTATGGGTGAACGGCTGAAGTAGAGGCCTTTGCCGTTTTTGTCAAAAACCATCTTAACGATGTCGGGAGATGTTATCTCTTCATCACGTTCGATCTTTTTTGCGAGAAGGGCTAGTGAGACCTCCGGGGCAGAGCTCAGCACCTCAATGAGAGGGTCTATCATGTCACTGCCGACAAGGGGGTCATCCACCTGCACGTTTATTACATATTCTGAGGGGATCCTCTCTGCGGCCCATGCGACACGGTCTCCTCCGCTTGGAAGATCGGGAGGGGTCATTATTGCCTCTCCGCCGTTTTCACGGACGAGCGCGGCTATCCTTTCATCGTCTGTGGCGACGACTACCCTGTCTACACTTCTGCATCTGCTGACATTTGAGAGGACTCTTATGACAAGAGGCACCCCTGCTATCGGGATGAGTGGCTTTCCTGGAAGTCTTGTGCTTGCAAATCTTGCGGGGATCACTGCAAGGGTCTTCATCCCTCTAACCTCCTTCTCAGACAGCTTATGCAGTGTATGGCCGAAATATCGGCTTTCTCAGCTGTCATTTTTTGGTTAGAGGCCAAGAATAATCCTCTTTAATAAAAATGTCAAATACTTTTTTTTCAATCAATAGGAAAATGTAGACCTTACTGTTCGAGTTTATAGATCGTCCACTTGAGAGATGCTGCTTTTCTTGCCAGTTTGAGATCCCCCTTGAGATACAGGCCTTTGAAATGCTTATCCTCGCCGGGAGCCAGTTCTGTCTCCTCGATAAAGATATCGCCGATCTCTTTTCTGTTCTCCCCTACAAAGCTGCAGGCGGCTGAAAATTTGACAGGAGCTTCGCCTTTGTTCACAAGAGTGATGTTCACTCCCTCAGAAGTGACCTTGAGTCCGCGGTATTCTACCGGAGCCCCGTTGGGTATCTGTCCCTTTGAGCTGAAGACGGCAAAGGCCGGCATGGCAAAGATCAGTATCAGGATCATAGATATAGCTATTCTTTTCAATCCGGACGACCCCGCTTCCTTTTCTAAATGTTTAAATTTTATCATATATGTCACCTTATCAGTTTCTTTACGAGTAGTTATATCAGCAAAAAAACCTGTATCCATTAAGGGGAGTACCGTATCATTGAAAACAATAAGCGGCTTCCCTTGAAGGAAGCCGCCCAGATAAAGCCTGGCGGAGAGCAGAGGATTCGAACCCCTGGGGCTGTGACACCCAACTGATTTCAAGTCAGTCACCATAGACCACTCGGACAGCTCTCCGGACAACGTTAATATTATAGCGACCTTTTCATTTCAGGCAAGTCTTTATGTGATTTTTTTTGGAGGTTGGCCATGTCAGAACAAAAAATGTCTTTTCGCGTAACAGGTATGACCTGTACTACCTGTTCGAAAATAGTTGAAAGGGCGCTCTCGAAAGTGGAGGGTGTATCTTATGCTTCCGTCAACCTTGCTACAGAGAGCGTCTTTGTCGCAGCCGACGGCTCCGTTACTTTTGAGATACTTGAGAATGCTGTTGAAAAAAGCGGGTATAAGATACTTAAAGAGGCTCCGGCAGACATAGACGACATAAAATATCGCGAGGCCAGAAAAGACCTCTTCTTCATACTTTTGATCGGCATCCCAATGTCGGTACTGATGTTCATGCACATGGCGATGGGTATCCACTATCACTGGTATGGAATAATGGAGATCGTTGCGGGAGGCCTCGCCATATTCTGGGGCGGGCGCAAAACACTCCGCGGGGCATGGATCGCACTAGCGCATGCCCACACAAATATGGACACGCTAATAGCTATCAGCGCCGTGGCCTCGTGGGTGACGGCCCTTATGAACTATTACGGCCTTGACATACCCTCCTTCGGTACAATAGGAGTGATGATACTTATGCTGCATCTGACGGGCAGGTATATCGAATCACACCTCAGGGACAAGGCTGCAAAACAGGTCAAGGCGCTTATGACAATTCAGCCGAGGGAAGCCCGTGTCGTCTCTGACGGCATGACTCTCATGGTCCCAATAGAAGCAGTAAAGCCTGACACGATCATCCAGGTAAACCCGGGAGAGAGGATACCGCTTGACGGCGTAGTCGAGGAAGGGCTCTCCGGTGTTGATGAATCCCTTTTGACAGGCGAATCCCAGCCTGCAGTCAAGGATGCAGGGTCTGACGTTACAGGGGGAGCCATGAATCTCTCAGGCGTGCTTCTGATCAGGACAACAAAAGTAGGCGAGGACACATTCCTCTCAAAAATGCTGGATCTGGTGAGGGAAGCCCAGGGGAGCAAGGTGCCCCTTCAGGATCTTGCAGACAGAATAACTCTCAAATTCGTTCCGGCCGTGATCTCACTGGCTGTGATAAGCGCTTTGACATGGTTTTTCTTTTTCGACAGGCTTTCTGTCTATGTTGCACCGCTTGCGGCATATCTTCCATGGCCAACGGCATTCAGTTCGCCTGTATCCGCAGCAGCATATTCCTTCGTGGCAACTCTGGTGATAGCATGTCCCTGTGCACTTGGACTTGCGACCCCGCTTGCTCTTGTAGTCAGCACCGGCGAGGCTTCAAAAAACGGTCTTTTGATAAGGAATGCGGAGGCCATCCAGACATTGCACGAAGTTGACCATGCCATCCTCGACAAGACAGGCACACTGACCGTTGGCGAACCGGAAGTGCTTGAATGGGAACTTGAAGATGAGGCCATCCCTTTTGCCTTCGCCCTTGAATCCAATTCAGGACACCCTGTGGCCAAAGCTGTAGTAAGGATCCTTGGCACACGTGTTTTCAACAAGCCTGAAAGTGTTGAAGAGATACCCGGAGAGGGCGTTACAGGAAGATGGGGGGATGCCGAATGGTTCGTGGGCAGGCCTCTAAACAGATCAAAGTGGACAGCCAGGTCAGCTCTTGCACGATCTATTGTTGAAGTCAGAAAAAACGGTCTTCCTGTTGGCTTTTTTGCCATCTCTGACCCTATAAGAAAAGACTCTAAAGATGCTGTATCAGAACTGGCGGAACTTGGCATAACCACGATGATGGCCACGGGTGACGGTATGGAGGCAGCATTGGAAATAGCCGAACAGGCCGGTATAGAAGAAGTTAGATGGGAAGTACGTCCCGAAGATAAACTCTCAATAGTGAGGGAGACCCAGGGCAAGGGCAGAAAAGTCCTTATGGCAGGAGACGGGATAAACGACGCCGCAGCCCTGAAGGGCGCCCATGTCGGAGTAGCAATGGGCGGAGGAATGGACCTTGCTGTCGACAGCGCGGACATTGTGATCCTTAAAGGCGGCATCTCAAAAATAGTATCTGCTGTTAGAATATCTGATAAGACATGGCAGGTGATCCGCCAGAATCTTTTTGGCGCATTCTTCTACAACATAATCGCCATACCGCTTGCGATGCTGGGGCTTCTACATCCGCTCGTCGCAGAGCTGGCAATGGCTGCAAGCTCTATAACAGTTATTTTGAACTCGCTTCGCATCTCAGGCTCGGCAGACAAATAACAAGGAGGACATTAAAATGAAAAAATTTACGCTTTTGGTTCCGGAAATGATGTGCGGCCATTGCGAAAAACGCATACGTGAAGCTGTTTCATCTCTTGGCGGTAACGTAATATCACTTGATCTGGAAACTAAGATCGCGGTGGTCGAAACAGAGGTCTCATCCGAAGAACTGCTTAAAAAAATAGACGAGGCCGGTTACAAAGCGGAAATAAAGAGTTAAGTATGATAGAATTGGTTTTAGATAAGGGGGAATAGAAATGAAAAAGACATTGATCTACGCCGTAACAGCGCTGTTGATACTGGTCTCAGCAGTTGCGTCATTTGCACACCCCCCAAAAAATATAAATGCAGTTTGGGACAAATCGTCTGAGACCCTGACAGTAACATCTGAGCACAGTGTCAATGATCCTGTCAAACATTACATCCTCACCCTTACAGTCTTTGAGGGCAACAAGCAGCTGCTTCTGAAACAGTATGACAAACAGGGAGTTCCGGGCGGGTTCAGTGACAGCGTCATTTTAAAGGGACTGAAACCTGGTTCACATGTAAGGGTCCAGCTTGTATGCAACATTATGGGCTCAACAGAATCTGAAATAACGATCCCATAGCACCTAAAGACCCCAAATAAACAGCAAAAAAGAGGGAAGCCTGCCTGAGAACAGGGGCTTCCCTCTTTTATATCCATAAGAGACGATCCAGAGGATCAACTGTCTGAAATTTTACCGTCCGGCCAGAAGAATTTCGTTGCCGGGCTGCTGCCGGGCCCTACAGGAAATATTTTTTTGCCCTCCCACAGTATCGATGTGCTGCCGGGTTTTCCTATCCTGACCCTTACCGGCAGTCCTGAGCTTACCTCATACTCTTTAAATTCACCTGGCTTCATAGTTCCCTCGAAGAGTATTTTATCGCCCCTGCTTATCTTCATCCATACATAGGCATTTTCAGCAGTGACCTTTACGGATCTGGGGGCGGCTGCCTGCTCCGGTGCCTCTTGAGGATCCGGTGCTTTTGCTGCTGCTGTCACCGGCTGCGGCTGTTTGCCGTCCATCCACGAAAGGTCTGTCTGCTCGTCTTTGCTGACCGCGTCACCCGACAGAGGCGGCACTGCTTCATCCGCCGAAAGGGGCGTCTTCTGTATTTCCGGCTTCTGCTCCATGGAAGTGCCGGTCGTTCCTCCGTCTATGGGGCTTGTAGCGGAAGTTTTTATGTCGCCCCTGTACTGCCAGGTTATCCATCCGGCAGACCCAAGAGAGAGGGCTATCAAAAGATAGAGCCACAAAAAAGATCTTGGTTTGAATACCTTACAAGAATCACTGTAATTCGTTTCGTCCCCGGCAGGGATCGGCGGCTCTGCCGCTTTTTGCCTTTTGGTGATGACGTCGTAGCTTTTCCATATATCCGGAGCGCTCAGGTGCTCACAGTACTGACGAACGAAGCTCCTGACGTAAGGACCCCTTGGCAGATGATCGAGATCTCCCTCTTCGATCGCAGCGAGGTAGTGTTTCTGTATTTTGGTCACATTAGAAACATCGGCTATTGAAAGTCCCTGGGCTTCCCTTATGCTCTTCAGGCGTGACCCGAGTTCCCTTATCTGTATCTGAGTCTTTTGCTCCTCGTTATGAGTCTCTTTTTTTTCCAATCTGACGCCCCCTTTCTGCATTGGCGCGCATCTCCCTTATCACCGCTGCCGGATCCGGCTTTCCGAATATCGCGCTGCCTGTGACCAGCACGTCACACCCATGCCTTACGGCAAGTTCAGTGTTGTCAGGGCCGATGCCTCCATCCATCTGGATAAGATAGCCGCCTTCATTTGAACTGCGCCATTCTGCCAGAGCAGAGACTTTCTTCAATGTTTCCGGAATGAAAGACTGTCCTCCGTATCCCGGATCGACTGACATTATCAGTACCAGGTCTACCATGTGAAGGATAGGATAAAGCACTTCAACAGGGGTACCGGGATTGACGGAAACGCCGCATGGGACACCTTCGTGCCGTATGCTCTGGAGCACCCTGTGTATGTGCGGGGTCGCTTCAGCATGGACAGTCAGCACGGAAGGCTTCTCCGCAAGGAACATTCCTGTAAAGGCTTCCGGAGGTTCGACCATAATATGTACATCAATAAATTTGTCCGGGTATCTCTTTCTCAGGGCCTTTAAAAGAGAGGGGCCGTATGAAAGATTCGGCACAAAATGTCCGTCCATGATATCGAGGTGGAGCCATTCGGCTTCCTTCTCAATTTTCTCGATATCCCTCTCCATATTGAGGGCATCAGCGGAAAGCAGTGAGGGCGAAATGATAACGCTCCTGCCTTCCATCTCTTTTTTTATTTGAAACGATCCTGCCATACGAAGTCACCTCCCAGATAAATGGTAATCGTGGCCTGTCCGGTGAATGGAACATTTATCGAGATATACTCGCTGCCGTTTGCCATGATATCCTTAATGACCTTTGTTCCCGTATCATCTGTAAGCTCTATCTTCAGTGAGAGAGGTTTAGTCAGGGGCGGGACCTGGTACCTCAGTTTAGCCGTCTTCTGATTCAGTGCAGGGGAGGGCTTTGCGGGCTCCGAAGCTTTTACAGGCTCTGCCTCGTTTTTGACTTCCACTTTATTTGCTTCTTGTGACGGAGCGGGCGCCGGATTTTTGGGCAGCTTCGTCGGTATGTCAGATGGTTCGGTGTTTTTGATCACAACAGTCCTGACAGCAGCAGCCCTCTCGGGGTCCCGGTCGTCAGCCGGCGGTGTTTCAGTGGATGCCTCGCCGGGCTTTAAAGCCCTTGCTATCGTGAGGTTGATCAGGGTTCCGGCAGGAACGTTGGCCCCGTTCCTGGGGTTCGTCCTCAATACCGTACCTGCAGGGACCTCCGCTGAGGGTGTCTCTGTCCTGCTTCCCACCGTGAGTCCTATCTGCTCTAGCACCTGGGCCACTACATCCGGTCCCTGGCCCTTTAGATCGGGGACGCTTACAAATGCGCTGCCGCCGCTTCCGCCTGAACTGACGAGCAGACTTACCATGCAGTTCGCCGCTACCTGCTGTGGTGCAGCAGGGTTCTGTGCGATTATCGATCCGGCGGGTTTAAGCTTGTCCGTGACTCTGATCGTCTTATCCACTTTGAAACCGGCTTCGCTCAGCCTCTTTACGCCTTCCTCAAACTTCAGGCCCCTCACATCCGGGACAGGAAGTATGGATCCGCCTTTGCTTACCCTTACAATGACGACTTTTCCCTTTGATACTCTCTCCCCTGCGGGGAGGTTCTGGGAGATAACGGTGTCAGCCCTTTCAGGTGAATCGACCTGATCGACCTTTGCAAGGAGACCTTCCTTCTGAAGGGCTTCTACTGCATCCACGAGCTGCAGGCCTAACATGTTTGGCACGGTGGCACTTTTGTCCTCAATAAAAACTGTCTTGATACCAAAATATGCACTGGCTATTATCACGATAAATGCTATTACCATGCCCCAGCGATGAACTTTTCCCATAAATACGATCTCCTTCCCCTCTATTTGCGCTTTACAAGAAGCGCCAGATAGAAACCGTCGATCCAAGGAAGACCCGGCCAGATCACAGTGCCGTACGGTTTGCCCTTTGACATGAGCTTATGGCTTCTTTCCACAGGAACTTCGGTAAGTTCGGGGTGCTGAGCCATTACCGCAGCCACTACCTTTTCATTTTCTTCCCTGAACATGCTGCATGTACTGTATGCAACAATGCCTCCGGGCACAACGAGAGAAACAGCCCTGTCAAGGAGTTTTCTCTGAAGATCCGCCGCTTCTGAGACCATCTCGGGAGTTATCCTCCATTTGCTCTCCGGATGCCTTCCCCATGTACCGCTTCCCGTACATGGAGCATCCAGCAGTATCGCTTTCGGTTCAGTTTGAGGCTCAAGCCTGAGGGAATCCCCGCAGAAAAAAGTGACCCTGTCACGGGCGGACATCCTTATCATTTCGTACTCTGCAGACCTTATCCTGCCTTCAGATATGTCCCATGCCTCGATCTTTGCTTCCGGCATCATATCAGCAAGCTGACCTGTCTTGATGCCCCGTCCGCAGCACATATCAAGCAGAGGCTCACCCTTCCAGCGTCTGGAAAATGCCTCCGCAACAAACATTGATGACTCGCTCTGAGGTGTTATCCTGCCCTCTGAAAATCCGGGGATCTCAAGCGGGTAAGGATTCGCAGGAGTGCGTACAGACCTCTCCAGAAAGGGGGATGCCCAGGCTTTTTTCCCTGAAGCTCTGTACTCCTGCAGCCATTCTTCCCTGTCTGCTCCACGCGAAAGCCTGAGCGAAAGATATGTTCTCATTCCGCTTGACTTTACAAGGTGCTTTGCCTCCGATATAGACATGTCCTTGGCCCACTGAGCGGCTGCCCACCCGGGTATACCCCAGTAAAGTGCCTGGTCCCTGAGTGCGCTGCTTTTTTTAAGCTCTGCCAGATATGGTTTGGCTTCATCAGCTACTGTATGCAGGACCGCATTGACAAGTCCGATATCGTGATCGTCGCCCTTTGATTTTATTGCCTGTACAAGGCCGTTGATGAGAACAGGAAGTGCGAAATATTTAAGCTCCACTATCCCTGCTATTCCGATGATAAGAGCGTTATGCGTAAGAGCCGACATGTCTTTTGTGTTTCGTCTGCAGTATTTCATGAGCAGATGCTTCCAGAGTCCCTGCCTTCTGAGCGAACAGTAGACCAAAGTAGCAGCAAGCACCCTGTCAGAAGGAGCAATATCCGTGTATAACTTCCTGAGCGCTTCAGCGGCGAAGGCGCCTTCACTTACCTCGCCATACACCTGGAGCGCCGCTTCAATACCTCTCATCGGGCCGATCACCTCTATGTGCGGATTTCCGCTTTTTCATGGAACGCTTCAAATATAACAAAAAAGGAGGCAGCCATATGCTACCTCCCGATATTTTACACTATTTTCCTAGTCTCTGCGCATCCCTCTGAGGGCAATGAGCCTCACCAGCTGGAGTATGGTCATCACAAGAGCCGCTATGTAAGTGAGCGCGGCCGCGTCAAGAACAGCTTTCGCGCCGCCCACTTCGTTGCCTGCCAGAAGGCCTGTCTCCGAAAGCAGCTTGAGCGCCCTTGCGCTCGCGTCAAACTCTACAGGCAGGGTCACAAGATGGAATATGAGGACTCCGCAGAAGAGCAGTATGCCTATATTGAGAAGCGGAGTATAACCCATTATCAGACCGATGAAGAAAAGAGGCATGGACATCGTGGAACCGATGCTTACAGCAGGCACGATGGAATTCCTGAGACGGAGGAACGCATAGCCCTCTTTGTCCTGGATCGCATGCCCCACCTCGTGTGCGGCAACACCTATCGCGGCTATGCTTGAATTTCCGGATACGGCGTCTGAAAGGCGAAGCACTTTGCTCCTGGGGTCATAATGGTCTGTAAGATGGCCCTGTATCCTCTCCACCCTTACATTGCTCAGCCCAAACCTATCAAGCAGGACCCTGGAGACCTGGTCCGCGGTCACACCGCTTGCGGCCCTAACTTCACTGTATCTTGAAAAAGCTCCCTTGACCTTGAACTGAGCCCAGAGAGAAAAGAGCATCGCAGGTATCAACAGAACTATGGTCGAATCTAAATATGGGAACATCATTTTACGACACCTCCGTTGTAATAAACTATGTTAGTCTATATTAGTCAGACTAATTGTGTCTTCCGTAAAATCCCGCAATCTCCTCCACGACTCTTTCCTGTTCCTCCGGCAGGAGTTCAGGGAAAATGGGCAGCGCCAGAACAGTGCCCGTCAGCATTTCAGAAACAGGGAAGTCCCCTTCTTTATATCCAAGGTATGAGAAGCAGTGCTGGAGATGGAGGGGCAGCGGATAGTAGACTCTTGTCACAACACCGCGCTCTTCGAGATATGCCTGGAGATCATCCCTTCTCTCAGCCTTAACTACATACTGGTGATATACATGTCTGTTGCCGGCAGCTTCGACAGGGGGAGTGACCTTGTCAAGAAGCCCCTTCTCTTTGAAGAGGATCATGTATCTTTCGGCCACTATCCTGCGCTCTTCGTTCCACTCCTCCAGATGGCGGAGCCTTACTCTGAGTATGGCTGCCTGGACTGCATCAAGGCGGCTGTTTATCCCAACTTCATCGTGGAAATATGTTTTGCCCGAACCGTGGACCCTGAGGCTCTTTATGCGTTCGGCGCTTTCCTTACCGTGAGGTATGGATACCATACCTCCGTCACCGTAGCAGCCGAGGTTTTTAGTCGGGAAGAATGAGAAACACCCCATATCTCCTATAGCCCCTGCCCTGCAGATCTTTTTGCCGATCATCCTGTGGGCTCCAATTGCCTGGGCACAGTCCTCTATAAGTGCTATCCCTCTTTGGCTGAGTTCGTCCTTTATCAGTTCCAGTTTGCATGTCTGCCCGAAAAGGTGCGCCGGGAGGACCGCCTTCGTCCTGGGGGTTATCTTTTCCATTACTGATTCCATGGAGAGATTGTAGGTGTCAGGTTCGACATCGGCAAAAACAGGTTTTGCGCCGTTCCTTGTTATGCAGCTTGCCGTGGCAAAGAAGGTGAAGGGAGTAGTTATTACCTCGTCCCCCTCTTTGAGGCCGAGCGACATGATGGCCAGCACGAGGGCGTCAGTACCGGATGCGCAACCTACCGTGCTTTCGACATCCAGGTATGCTGCTACTTCCTTCTCGAAGGCCTCAACTTCAGGTCCCAGGATGAAGTGCTGCGTCTCAAGCACCCTGTCGAGGGCAACTCTGACCTCTTCTTTTACCCTGTTGTAATTTCTTGTCAGATCAAAGGACGGTATTTTTTTCTGTCCTGTCATAACCCAATTCCTCCCTATGATGAAAATGCTTTATTCTGCTGAGCAAGACCATTCATGTTTGCCAAAAGATTTCTTCTCTCGTATGGTTTTTCAAGGAGCGCATGAGAGTGGCGGAGATGGTCCCTCATTAATCTGTCCGCTGATTCTTCGTCCCGGGACATGATCGATGCCAGTATTTTTCTGTGTTCCTCTGTGCTGTAATTTTTTTCCTCTGTGAACGGATCGTAGAAAAGAATATATACATTCGTTCGAAGAATTATATTTTCAACGTATTCAATGAGGACGATGTTTTTGCTTGCGTCAGCTATCAGCCTGTGAAAATTATTGTTCGCTTCGAGATTTGCCTCCAGATCACGGGCGAGGAAGGCTGATTCCTCGTCCTTAAGCACCTCTTCGAACCGTTCCGCAGTTCGCCTGTCGATGCCGTTTCTGCACGCCAGCTGAACGCTCAAAGCCTCAAGGTACCCCCGTACATCGTAAGCTCCCTCTACCTCTGCTGCGCTGGGAGCTGCGACTCTTGCCCCGCTGTTGGGAATGATCTTTACAAGCCCCTCGCTTGCAAGACGTCTGAGAGCCTCCCTGACAGGAGTCCGGCTGACTCCCATCTCACTGGATATCTTAACTTCGGGAAGCCTTTCCCCGGGCTTAAGCTGCTTATTAACAATTCTGGACCGCAGCTCAAGATATACGAAGTCTGATGAAGTATTATAATAGCTTGAATAATGTATCACTAATTTTCCCCCTGAAACATATATCTTCAAAATGAAACTCTATACCTCAGCTCAACAACGTCTCATCTTAACATATATTTATACTATGGCAAGTTTGACATATATCGTTTTATGACTAGAATTATCCCATGTGCAAACGACTTTTGGTCCTTATTCTTTCATTTGGAACGATAATTGCCTTTGGCTATGCCCTGGGCGGCCTTGGCGGCTACATGTTCGATCAGGGCAAACCGCTGGTGATAGCTGCCGGTCTAACCGGAGGGATCGTATCGGCCATTCTCGCTCTTAAAATATGGAGGACTTACCTCAACGACATCGACAGAGAAAACAAAGAAGCAAAACTACGGGCTGAAAATGATTCCCCAAAAGAGCAGCCTCAGCTTACTGACGAGAAATAGTCACAGACCTTATCTGCTATCTTTGAAGCCGCACCCCGTTCAGGAACGATATTTGAGTATCCCATCACTATCTCACTCAGCCTTTCGGGATCAGAAACAAGCTCTTCAACAAGCCCTGCGACCATAGACGGAGTCATGACTCCTCTGTGTTCAGGAACGATCTCTTTCCCTGCCATTTTGTTCGGAAGCGACACATATTTATGTCTCCCGCTATACCAGTAGACCAGCTTTTTCTTAAGTGCCGCCGCTCCCGGAACAGACATAGGTATCATCCCCGGGATCCCGTCAAGGGGTATGTTCTCAGCCTGGTTCAAAGGAACTACAATAAGGAGGGGCACACAGAGCGAGGTTATCTGCAGGTTGTTTGTGCCCGGAAAAGCAACAGCAAGCGTAGAGGCTTTGATAGCCTCAAAATTTTTTTCGCGTATAAACCTTATCCTTCCCGGCCCATCCCATAATATTTCCTCCGCAGCCGATCCGCCTGTCCAATTCAGACCGGCTTCATCAAGGCCTTCGATGAGCAGTTTTTCATCAACTGTAGGAGCAACAGGCAAAAAGGCATGGTAGTTTGGGTGTTTTCTCAAAAAATCCATTGCAGCGCATGAAAAAAAGGGAAATCCATCCCGGTATTCGAATGGCCTGCTGCCCGGCAAAAAAGAGACAGCTTCCTCATCCCCGGATAGATCCATTATCTTCCTTGCTTCATCTGTATCTTCACATTCAGGAGCGCTGTCAAATATAAGGTTCCCGACCCTGGTCACATGATCCCTTTTGACTCCCTGAAGTGCAAATCTATTTTCAGCGGCTTCATCCGGCACAAAATAATGGCCGACGCGAGATTTCCACCTCGGCCTTGCCGTGTATATCATCCATACACATCTCAGTTTCGCTGATAGTATGGCGCCGAAGAAGGGATCTCCCCCTAGCTGCAGGACCAGCCTTTTTGTTCCCTTCAACGCCACGGAGGTATTCCATAACTCTTTAAAGGCGGATACGGAGTCTATACCTTCGATCTCTTTTCCATACTCCGCCTCCATTCCGCTGGCATACTGGCAGGGAAGGACAACAAGAGAGACCTTCGCTGGAAAATCTTTTGAGGCAAGTTCCGATACTACCGGCTTTACCCATCCGGATACTTCTCCGGGCGAATTAGTCAAAATAAAAAGTTCGTCCATTTTTCCAATACCACTCTTTCCACTTTCAATCTCACGTAATGTAACGGAGGAACATTGAGCAATGAGATGGTATAATTATAAGGTTAAAAATTACAGATTGGGGACCTGGTCATTGTTTATTCCTCTTGAAGGCGAAAGTATCATTTGCCTTGCCAACACAGTAGCCATTTATAAGACAGAAAACGGAACAGAGATACTCAAAAGAGACGGCTCTGTCATCAGGACCGGATTCACCCCGACTACCCTAAAAAAACGACAGCTTGATTTCCTCAGCAAAAGGACGATCAGTGGAAGGAGTTAATCTATAAATGGATAATATGTGCATTCCAAACAACTCAATGCTGACAAAAGATTCCGAGTACTCAGCAAAGGATATTCATGTGCTTGAAGGTCTCGTGGCCGTAAGAAAACGGCCCGGGATGTATATAGGAGACCAGGGACCGCGAGGTCTGCACCATCTGGTATACGAGGTAGTAGACAATGCCATCGATGAATCCCTGGCAGGTTTCTGCGACACTATCAACGTAACGATAAACGGGGATGGAAGCGTAACAGTTGTAGACAACGGACGCGGGATACCAACAGAAGATCATGAGTCCGGAAAATCGGCGGCAGAAGTGGTAATGACTATCCTGCACGCGGGCGGCAAGTTCGACAAAAGCGCATATCAGGTCTCCGGAGGACTCCACGGAGTAGGCGTATCTGTAGTCAACGCCCTTTCCGAATGGCTCGAACTGACTATCTGGAGAAACGGAAAGGAACACCATCAGCGCTATGAACGCGGGATCCCGGTAACGCCCCTTTGCGTGACAGGCGATACCGACATGAGAGGCACGCGTGTCCAGTTCATGCCGGATGAGGAGATCTTCTCCTCGATCGAATTCCAGGCCGATGTCCTGAAATCAAGGCTGCGTGAGCTTGCATTCCTGAACTCGCATATAACGATCAATTTCGCCGATAAAAGAGCGGAGAAACCTCAGGAACGCACTTACAACTACCCCGGAGGGATCTCGACCTTCGTTGAGTACCTTAACAAGGGCAAAGAGGTCCTTTTTAAGGAACCTGTAGTAATATTCGGGGAGAAAGATAAAACCGAGATAGAGGTCGCCATACAGTACAACGATACTTATATGGAGCGGCTTTATGGTTTTGTAAACCTCATAAATACGATCGAAGGCGGAACACATGTCGCCGGATTCAGGACAGCCCTTACAAGGGCAGTGAACGACGAGGCAAGAAAACTAAAAATACTCAAAGAAAAAGACACAAACCTTACCGGGGACGACCTCAAGGAAGGCCTGACCGCGGTAATTTCCGTAAAAGTTATGGAGCCTCAGTTCGAAGGTCAGACAAAGACCAAACTGGGCAACGGTGACGTAAAAGGGATCGTTGACTCACTCGTATACGAGGGTCTGAAAGAAGTTCTCGATGAGAGGCCTGAGATCCTCAAGCCCATAGTTGAGAGCGCTATAAGGGCAAGACAGGCAAGAGAGGCGGCAAAGAAGGCAAAAGACCTTGTACGCAGAAAATCTGTCATGAACGGGCTGACCCTGCCCGGCAAGCTCGCAGACTGCTCCAACAGGAACGCCGCTGACTGCGAGCTGTACATAGTTGAAGGAGACAGCGCCGGAGGCAGCGCCAAACAGGGAAGAAACCGCGAATTCCAGGCTATCCTTCCCCTCAGGGGAAAGATCCTCAACGTTGAGAAGGCACGCCTTGAAAAGATCCTGGGAAGCGAGACTATCAGGAACATAATACTCGCTCTTGGGGCCGGGGTCGGAGATGATTTCAACGAGGACAAGCTGCGCTACCACAAAATATTCATAATGGCAGACGCCGATGTCGACGGAGCTCACATACGCACCCTGCTGCTCACGCTTTTCTTCAGATACATGCCGCAGATAATAGATAGGGGCTATCTGTATGTGGCGCAGCCGCCACTTTACAGGGTACAGGTCGGCAAAGAAGTCACCTACTGCTTCTCAGAAAAAGAGATGAAAGAGATCCAGACTGCCGCGGCTGGAAAAAAAGTTGACGTACAGCGCTACAAGGGGCTTGGAGAAATGAACGCGGAACAGCTCTGGGATACCACCATGAACCCTGAGAACAGGATCGTCAACAGGGTGGAGGTCCAGGATGCGGTCGAGGCCGACGAACTCTTTGGAATACTTATGGGTGACAACGTAGAGCCCCGGAGGAAATTCATCGAGACTTACGGCCGTGAAGTCCGAAATCTTGACATATAGAAGAGCTCAAAGAGATCCGGCCGGCAAAAAAGGCAAATAGAACTGAAAAGGCGCTGGGATATTGATTCCCACGCCTCTTTATTAGGCATAAAACAAGATCATTTTAAAATTATTATAAAATTGAGCTGTATCTTACGCATAACACAAAAAATACACAATTTAGGGTTATAGTATCGATGTTCGGCATGATCAAAACTTAACATAAGGATGAAATATATATATGAAAATTATTGAAGTCTCTCTCCGAAGACCTGTTACAGTCCTTATCTGCACAATAGCTCTGATCGTATTCGGGTCCTATTCATACATGAATATGGGCGTAGAGCGAATGCCAAACATCGAATTCCCCATCGTTGTGGTGAGAACGATAATGGAGGGCGCCAGCCCGGCAATTATCGACAACGATGTTACAGACGTGCTTGAGGCAAGGATAAACACGATAGAGGGCATCAAAAACCTCAGCTCAAGCAGCTACGAAGGCCGTTCGATAATCGTCATCGAGTTCGACCTGGACAGGGACGTGGATGACGCGGCCGCTGATGTCCGGGGGAAAGTCAGCATGGCGGCCGGGCGTCTTCCTGATGACGCGGATACCCCTCAGGTCGATAAATACGATCCGGCTGACAGACCGATCATGAATGTTGCAGTCAAAAACGACGGCAGGACTGACATGAAAACGCTTGCCAGGTACGTTGACAAAGTCGTCACGGAACGCCTGCAGACTGTCAAGGGCGTCGGCGGAGTCCAGCTTGCCGGCTTCCGTGACAGGGAGATAAGGATATGGATAAATACTGACAGCCTGGAAGCCTACAACATAACGGCAAAAGAGATAAAATCGGCGATCTACACAAAACATGTTGAGCTTCCGGCCGGACGAATAGAGACAGCTACCAAAGAATACGGGATCAGGCTTGAAGGGGAGTATTCCTCTGTCGCTGAACTTGAATACCTTCCGATCGCTGTAAGGAACGGTGCGGTCATAAGGCTCAGGGACGTTGCAAGGATCGAAGACGGCCTTGAGGACAAACGGAGCGGCGCCATTTATGAGGGCAGGCCTACTGTAATGGTCCAGATCCGCAAGCAGAAGGGAGCAAACGAGGTCCTTCTCTCACGCATGGTCAACGAGAGGATAAAGGAGCTCAACCAGACCGCTCCGCCGGGGACCAGCCTTGCAGTCATGCAGGACAACGCGAAATTCATCATGCGTTCGATGAGCGGGGTCTTCTGGGACATATTGGCCTCGATAATGCTCACATCCATGATAATGTTCATCTTCCTTAAAACGATAAGGGCAACGATAGTTGCTGTCATCACCATTCCCGTCTGTCTTCTGGGAAGCCTTTCGGTCCTTTACTGGATGGGAATAACAATTAACAACATGTCCATGATGGGACTTTCTCTGTCGGTTGGAATGGTCGTTGACGCTACCACTGTCGTAATGGAAAACATAACAAGACACCGAGATATGGGCAAGACCCCATACAGAGCGGCTCAGGACGGGGGAGGAGAAGTTGCCTTCGCGGTCCTCGCCGGAGCAGCGACTACCCTTGCTGTCTTTGTTCCTGTTGCCTTCATGGGCGGGATCATGGGACGTTTCTTTAACTCTTTCGGCGTCACGGTAGCTACGACTATAACCATATCACTGATAATATCACTTACGCTTACTCCGTTCCTATGCTCAAGGATCCTTGGGAAGAAGATATACGGCCCTGTGCAGAAAAAACTGGAAAAACCATTTGTATGGATAGAGGATAAATACAGCAGAGTATTAAGATATGCAGTGACTCACCGTAAATCAGTGCTTATCGGAGCCATTGCCCTTTTCCTCCTCGGTATAGGATTCGCATTGACCCTCGGAACTGAATTTTTCCCAAGCGAAGACCAGGGACGGCTGAGGGTCCAGATAGAGCTGCCGGCTGATTCATCCCTTGAAATGACCGAAAGCGTCGTAAAAGACATGGTCGACATGATACAGGCTGACGAGAGAGTCGCTTACACTTACGGGATAGTGGGCAGCGGCGGAGGCGAAGAGGTCTACAAGGCCTCCATAAACATGGAACTCATAGACAGGGGCAGCAGGCCTGCTGCGAGCGTGGTGATGAAGCAGCTGCGCGGTAAGCTCTCTGTATTCCGGGATGTCGACATAAAAATGGGGACATGGGGCGGATCAGACATAACCCTAGTCATCCAGGGACCAACAAGCGAGGCCCTGGCGGAGATCGGTGAACTTATAAAAAAAGACCTGGCAGAAAATGCAAGAGGACTTGTTGACATAACGACAGACCTTCAGATGAACAAGCCAAGGATAAACCTGTCACTGAACCGCGCACTTGCAGATGACCTCAACATCAACATAAGGGATCTCTCCGATGAGCTTCTCACCTGGTTCGGGGGAGACGATGCAGGTTCTTTCAACCAGGACGGGTACAGGTATGACATAAGAGTCCGGGCTGAAGAAAGCGGAAGGGACGATCCTGAAAAACTGAAAAACACGCTCGTCAGGACAAACGACGGGCAGCTGATAAGGGCGGAAGGGCTTTTATCAAGCTCTATAGGCATGTCGCCGAACGTAATAAAACGCTACAACAGACAGAGGTCGCTCCAGCTCGGAGCCAATGTCGAAGGCGTCTCTCCCGGCGAGGGCATCCTGGTCATGGAGGAAATGTTCAGGAAGTACGCCCCTCAGGATGGGACATTTACCATCACACCCGCAGGGGATTCAGAAAACATGAAGGAAAGCTTCTACTATATGTCCATTGCCCTCGTCTTTGCCATAATACTTGTCTACATGGTAATGGCCATACAGTTCGAATCTTTTATCCATCCGTTCACAGTTATGTTCTCTCTTCCCCTGATGACTGCGGGGTCCTTCGGACTCCTGGCACTGGCGGGGCTCAGGATAAGCGTAATGAGCTTCATGGGTATAATCCTGCTTGTCGGAGTCGTAGTTAATAACGCAATACTGCTGGTCGATTTTATTAATCAGCTGAGGGCAAAAGGAATGAATAAGATAGAAGCAGTGCTGGAAGCGGGACCGCTCCGTCTGAGGGCTATCCTGATGACCACCGTTTCAACAATGTTCGGTTCCTTGCCTGTCGCACTGGCTCTCAGCGAGGGAGGAGAGACGCGGCAGCCTATGTCGGTAGCAGTTATCGGGGGCCTTTTCACCTCGACCATGCTGACACTCATCGTTATCCCTGTTGTATACCTCCTGCTCGACGACATAAAAGACAAGGCAAGCGCAGCAATAAACAGATACCGCGCTTACAGACGCTTCAACAGAACTGCTCAGTCAAGGGCGCTTAACTCCAAATAGAGGAGCGTGACAAACATAACATGACAAAAAAGAGAATGATCCTTTTCAGCATAGCTTTCGTCCTGTTCCTTACAGCTTCAGGAAGAGGTGCAGAGGCCGGTGACGTCGACATATATGAGGCTATCGAACTGACACTGACAAATAATTCCGGTCTGAGATCTTTGAGGCAGGAGACGATAAAGGCATACGCCTTCCAGATCCAGGCTGACGGAACGCTCCTTCCAAGCCTTTCTGCAAACGCATATCTGGACAGGCAGAAGGAGAGCACTACAAATGACGGGGAGAGAAACGACAACAAAGGCGCAAGGGCTACCCTCGAACAGGTCGTTTACTCCGGAGGCAAAAATTCCGCGATAAGAAGCCAGTCAAAACAGGTGAATAATATCGCCGGGATGATAATAGCAAACGGGGAAAACAGTGCTGTCGGAGAGCTCTATGCAAGGTTTTACAATGTGCTTCTCCAGCGTGAAAGGATAAAAGCGGAGGAGTCTGCCATGAATACATCCGAGCAGCACCTCAAAGAGGTCAGTAAGATGAGGGAACTCGGACTGGCAAACAGCCTCGAGGTGATAAGGGCAGAACAGCTGCTTGCGACCAACACGGCCAACCTTAGCACTGCGAAGGGGCTTTATGAGTCAGCTCACATATCATTAATGAACTACATGGGCATCCCTCCCGAGAAAAGGCGTCAGGTAACAGGCGAGCTCAGCGTTCCTGAAGCGGAGGGCTCCAGGCAGACATCGCTTGAGATGGCACAGGCAAACAGAGCTGACCTTAAAAAACTTGAGGAGCAGCTTGGATACCAGAAAAACCAGATATTGATCGAAAAAAGCGGTACAAGGCCCAAAATAACATTTGGAGCATCCGCAGGATATTTAAACCCATATCTCAAGGATGACAGAGCCGACGACACGTGGAGGGCGGAACTGTCCGTCACAGTTCCCATCTTTGACAGAAACACCGCCCGTGGAAATACGATAAGGGCGGGAGCTGTACTCGAACAGGACAAGATAGCACTCGAACAGAAGGAACTGGATATAAAATCAGAGGTCGAAACTGCATGGACAGAGATCGAGAGCACCCTGAACCATCTGAAGGCTTCGGAGAAGGCCCTTGAGCTGGCAAAGGAATCCCTCCGGCTTGCTGAAGTCGGCTTCCGTGAAGGGGTAACACCCCAGCTGGACCTGCTGAACGCCCAGACCTCGCTGACCTCTGCAAGGCTTGATCATGCACGTTCGCAGTACAACCACCTTCTTACAATAGTTGCATTAAAAGTTACTGAAGGTACCGTCATAGAATGGACCGGGGAGAGAAAATGACCATGACTGACAAAAACAACTATGGCACTTATTCAAAGAGGATATCAGACAAAAAGAGGCTGATGATCATAGTCGCTGCGGCAGTCATACTGCTGGCGGCAATAGGGATATTCAGCAGGAGAGAAGCTCTCTTCTCACAGTCCTCAAACGGGAACGGCAAGCAGGCGGCGGCTGTGAAGATCGAAACGGTCAAAGCAGACAAGACCGTCAGGGAGAACATAGTACAGAACACCTCCATAGATGCGGTTGACAGGGTAGAACTGCTGCCGAGGGTGACAGGAAGACTCGAGAAACTCCACGTAAGGCAGGGGGACCGGGTCAGTAAGGGACAGATAATAGCTACCCTCGAACACGACCAGCAGGACGCCCTGATAGGATCAGTACGCGCCCAGGCGGCATCGGCAAAAGCCGACACCGAAAGAGCAAAAGCTGAGATGATGAACGCAAAGACGACCCTTGACAGGTACGAGAGGCTCGTCAAGGAAGGATTCAGTACCCAGCAGCAGTATGATTCCGTAGAGACGGCTTACTCAAGCGCCAGGGCTTCCTACAACGCGGCGATCGCAAAGGAAAGACAGGCTGCCGCGGAGCTGGAGCGGGTAAGTTCGGCAAAAGCGGACTATATCATGGTCGCTCCGATAGACGGCACAGTGCTCAATGATTTTTCACTTACTACAGGCGCAATGATATCCCCTAATTCTCCGATAATGGATATTGCTGATCTGAGCAGGTTAAAAGCCACACTGAAAGTGCCCGAGTCAAAAATTTTTGTTGTAAAAAGCGGCATGCCTGTATTCCTTAAATTCGACGCTCTTCCGGATAAAGAGTTTGTTGGAAAAGTGACAAGGGTGGACCAGTATGTAGACCCCTCGACCAGGACCAGCAATGTAGATATCGAACTGGACAACAGAGAGACAGGCGGACAGCTGAGGCCGGGGATGTTCGGACAGGCTTCAATAGTGGAAAGAGAGATCAAAAATGCGGTGCTCATACCGGAAAACGCTCTCCATGAAAGTGAGACGGGATATTATGTATTGCTTGAAGAGGAAGGAACTGCGAAGCTCCGTGTCGTTTCAACAGGCACAAGGCAGGGACCTCTGATCCACATCAAAGAGGGACTAAAGCCGGGCGACAGGGTTATAATCTTCGGAGGGAGCACCCTCAATGACGGAGACAAGGTCACTGTGAGCGGAGAAAACAATAATAAGGATAAACCTGAATAGGAGGCATCTTGGATGTACAGGATAGTATTGCTCAGACACGGGGAAAGTGAATGGAACAAAGAGAACAGGTTCACCGGATGGACAGACGTTCCGCTTTCTGAAAAAGGACTCCTCGAAGCGCAGTCCGCAGGCAATGTCCTGAAGGAAAAGGGCTTCGCTTTTGACAAAGCATATACATCCGTTCTCAAAAGAGCCATAAAGACACTCTGGTGCGTACTTGAAGAGATGGACCTGATGTGGATCCCTGTAGAGAACTCGTGGAAGCTGAACGAACGCCACTACGGAGGACTGCAGGGGCTCAACAAGTCAGAGACCGCCGCGAAATACGGAGACGAACAGGTCAAGATATGGAGGCGCAGTTACGCAACCCGCCCGCCCCTTCTCGAAAAGACCGACGAACGTTACCCCGGAAAAGACCCGAGATACGCCGGACTTGCCGAAGACGAACTCCCTGCAGGAGAATGCCTTGCCGACACGGTCGCAAGGGTAGTCCCCTACTGGGAAGATCATATCGCACCGGATATCAGGGCAGGCAAAAAACTGGTAATAGCGGCACACGGAAACAGCCTTAGGGCCCTCGTAAAATACCTGGACAAAATTTCCGAGAAAGATATATTGGAGCTTAATATCCCGACAGGAGTGCCTCTTGTCTACGAACTGGACGGGGAACTTGACCCCCTTAAGCATTACTACCTTGGCGATGAAGAAGCAATAGCTGCCGCACAGGCTGCAGTGGCGAACCAGGGCAAAAGCAAGTAAGAGCAGAATCAATCTGAAAACCGGATAATAGGGCCTGTATCTCAAATGGGAAACAGGCCCTTAATTATTACAAATATCAAAGCAAAAGACAGCAAAAGACAAAACCTCCAAACACTTTTGCGGACTTTTAAAATTTCAATAAGCACCGATATAATTTAATAAATTTTCAATCAGCCAAAAATACTATGCGCCGGAGTGCTGTTTAGCTACAATCAGTATGTATGAACGATCGGCATCTACAACGGGGGAGATCACATGAGATATATTCTGGAAAAGACAGACAGGGACCTTTTTTACAGCAGAAACGACCCAAAGGACAGAAGGCTCGGGGAACTTGTCCACAGGGGAAAGATGTCGTCAGTCCGGGATTCTGATGTGGTGATCATCGGCGTGCCTGAAGACAGGGGCATACTTGCAAACAAAGGTCGTGCTGGCGCAGCGAAGGGCCCCGATGACGTCAGGCGCCGCCTATATAAACTTACCCCCGGGTTCAACATGGATCTCGACAGGATAAGTGTCGTCGATGCGGGCAACATATCTACAAAGGGGCTGACACTGGAAGAGGTGCATCTTGCCCTGCAGGAAGCTGTAGCCGACGCAGTCTCGCGAGGCGGCATCCCTCTGGTAATAGGCGGCGGGCACGACCTTACTTACCCCGGTATTGCCGGGCTGGTCCAGGGTGCGGGCCTCAAAAAAGATTCCCTCGGACTGATCAACGTCGACGCACACCTTGATGTAAGGACTGACGAAAACGGGATAAACAGCGGAACATCGTTCTATAGGGCCCTGACTCAGCTTCCCGACAAGGCTCTCTCCGGAAGCGCATTCGTTGAATTCGCTATACAGGAACCGTACAACTCCCCTCACTATTACAACTGGGTGAAGAAGCAGGGAGGAAGCGTCTTTACGCTCAAAGAGGTCTCCGAGCGGGTGATGGAGTCCTTTATACAGGCACTGAGCATGGTCAGCAAGAGGGGACGCACCGTAGCCCTCTCTCTTGACATAGACGCGGTCAGAAGCACCGAGGCACCGGGAGCATCCGCAAGCAATCCGAGCGGACTGAAGGCGCCTGAGCTGGACAAAATAGCATACCTTGCGGGAAGGAGCCCCCAGATACGATACCTGGACATAATGGAGGTCTCCCCGCCGTTGGACCAGGACCACCGTACCGCATCACTTGCAGCCTCATCCATTTTCTGGTTTTTAAGGGGCCTGTCCGAGAGATAAAAACTGCTCCGGCAATAATTTATCTTTAGTATTTCTTATCCTGTACAGAGAGGATCATTTTATGACCCTCTCTGTTTTATTTCCGGTCCCGTATGTGACCAGGTCACGGACATACGGTCTTATCGGTGCTATAAAATGTGAAACGGCAGATATAGGATGTGATCATATGGCAACATCAATCGAAAAAAGGAAAAAGGCGAGAATCTTGCGGGACAATTGTGTGGCCTGCGGGGCTTGCGTAAATGTATGCCCGGTCAACTCAGTTTCCATATATAAGGGAATATGGGCTGATGTTGACCCAGAAAAGTGCATCGGATGCTCTAAATGTGAAAAAATCTGCCCTGCCTCCGCAATAACGATGGAGGTCCCGGAATGAGCATGAACAAAAGCTGGAAGGACAAAATGTGGATCTTCTCGGTCATCTACTTCTCCCTGGGCTTTTTCAACATCATCTTCGCCTGGCTGGGCATGCTCTGTTTTATCACACCGATACTGATGTCCATCTTCGGCAAAGAGAAGGCGTTCTGCAACAGCTACTGCGGAAGGGGACAGCTCTTCACGCTTCTTGGCTCGGGAAAAAAGATGTCCCTCAACAGGAACCTGCCGGCATTTTTGAAGAGCAGATGGTTTCGCTATGGATTTTTCATATTCTTTATGATCATGTTCGTGAATATGCTATTTGCAACCTGGGCCATCTTTTCGGGAAGCGGAAGCCTGAATGCATCGGTCAGGCTTTTCTGGACATTTGATGTGCCATGGGAGTGGGCAAACAGGACCGGGGAAAGCGTCCCTCTTTGGGCGATACAGTTCGCCTACGGGTTTTACAGCCTCATGCTTACATCACTGATACTGGGACTTTTGAGCATGATCATTTACAAACCGCGGTCGTGGTGCGTCTACTGCCCCATGGGAACGGCAACTCAGATGATCTGTAAGATAAGAGAGGAAGAGAGGCTTTAGCTATTATTTACTCATGCTTTGGAGAAGTTTTTTGTCGACGATCTTTATGCCCTTTCGGGAGAGTTCTACTGCCCCAAGAACGTAAAAAGATTTAAGAGTCCTTGATACCACCTCACGGGCGCTTCCTATATATCTTGCTATCTGTTCATGAGTGACAGGAACGACATCACCGTTATTCCTCTCCATCTCCTCAAGAAGGAAATTGGCAAGCCTCTCGTCCACGCTCAGGAAGAATATTCGCTGTATGGCTTCCATCACGTCGGAAAAACGTTCAGCCGCCACTTTGTATGAGAAATTCTCCACCCATACATTTCTTGCTGCCAGATCGGAGAAGAAATTTGCGTTAACTACAAGGATCCTGCACTCTGTCTCAGCCTCGATCAATACTTCGAAACGGATCAGCTTCAGCACGCATGACGCGGAGAGGATACAGAGCTCTCCGGGATTAAGGCGGAAAAGTGTCAGGTCCTTACCATCCTCGGAAAGCATATAGACCCTGAGCGTCCCAGACCTTATCAGGAAGACGCCTGCGCAGGAATCATCACTTCCGCTGAGACAGGTCCCCTTTTCATATCTTATGTCGGAGATATTGTCCATGAGAGCCTCCTTTTCGAGGTCACTCATCTTACTCCAGAAAGAGAAGCTCTCTTCCAGGAGGGATATCAGCGGTCCGTTGTGGATCAAATCACACACCTCCGGTCCAAAGTGACCGGTCTGCATACTGATGGAGGCCGGGTTCTTTGATCATATCCTTAGCAGCCGTTTGGCGTTTCCTCCAAGTATCATCTCTTTCTCCTCTTCCGATATATCGAGTGATCTTATCAGTGTTATTTCCTGAGAAGGCAGATGCCACGGATAATCGCTCCCGAAGAGTACCCTCTCGGCTCCGTGCTTTCTTATGATCTCTTTGAGAAGCCCCTTGTCAAGCCAGGGATCCGCGCAGTAAGCAGTATCCATGTAGATGTCCGCCTGTCCTGCCACTGCTTCGAGAACATCTTCAGCCATCTTCAGTCCCCCCAGATGGGCTGCGACTATCCTGAGTCCCGGAAAATTCCTTGCTATCTTTACCATCGACTCAGGCGAAGCGTTCAGTTCGCCTGGAAACGATGGGTCGAAACCAACGTGAAAAACAACGATCAGGTTTAGCGCCCGTGCCAGGTCGTAAATTGGGAAGTACTTCTCATCGTCAGGATATATCCTCTGGAGCGCAGGATGGAACTTTATCCCCCTGAGCTCTTCGTCAGAGATCTTCCAGACATACTCAAGTGCGTATACCGAGCTTGGCAGAACGGAGCCGAAGGATATGATCCGCTCTGAATCAGTCTCCTTTGCAAAGCGGAGAACGTTCTCATGCTGGCTCTCCTTGGTAACGACGTTGAGTACGACGGACCTGTCCACGCCGCATTCATCCATTGCTGAGATCAGTCCGTTCAGAGTCGCAGGGGCAGAATACCCCACCTGTGCGTTCTCCGACAAAACGGTCATTGCGCGGTCCGCGAAACCGTCAGGGAAAATGTGTGTATGAAAATCTATGATCATGGTCTCTATCATGCCGCCTTTCCTTTGATCCTCCAAACTATATCACAAAAAAGCACAGGCGGGAAAATATTGAGGACCCCCGGTGTGCAGTCCGGGAGCCCTATGGGAGGAACGGATGATCTATTGTTTCTGTTCTCTAGAATTCATACTGCCAGGAGAGGATGAACTTGCGCTCGGGGTTGATATATCCCTGATCGTCAAGCACAAACTCCCTGTCGAAGATGTTGGTGCAGGAGAGGACCAGTTTATGGTCCCCCTCTTTCCATGAGACAGAAGCGTTCATAAGGAAGATGCCGTCATCCTTGTAGACGCCGCCGTCAATGTTCCTGTCTCCGTAAAAATGGGCATTTAGCTCCCCGGCCCAGGGGCCCTTTGCGTAATTGAGGCTTCCGCTAAGATCGAGTCTTGGCATGTTAGACCTTGTCCAGTTGTCTGTGCCCGCTGTTTTCTCTTCTGCGTCTGTCCAGGATATGCCTTGTGTGTAGCTCCAGTTTTCGTGAAAGTTTAACTTTATCTCCGCCTCTATACCCCATGCTCTGTACTGGTCGAGGTTTACGTACTGACCTACCCATGTTATCGGGTCTGATTCATACTTTATTTTGTCCTCCATGTCCATATAGAAGACTCCGAAACTCCAGGGATTGGAGGCCTTTTCATCCTTCACGCCTATGTCGTAAGTCCAGCCCTTTTCCGGTTTTAGATCAGGATTTGGTGTGCCGTAATTCCTGTCCGGCATAAATATCTGGTAAAAACTGGGCATTGCGAAAAAGCGCCCCGCAGTAAGGTACCAGATCTTCCCTGACGGGCTCTCCCAGTTGAGAGAAAGCCTGGGTATAAGCTCGCTTACAGTCTCGCCCTCATCGACGCTCCAATGCTCGTACCTGAGTCCGATATCGAGACCCATATCACCTACCGGAACTGAAACTTCAAGATAGGGTGAGAAGCCATCCCTTTTCAAGTCGTATGGGGTGTCTTTGGTCTCTCCCCAGGCTGAATCAGAGAGGCCCTTGTACTCAGACTGTTCCCTCCGCCACTCAAAGCCCCAGACACCGGTCAGGCCGAATATCTCCTGCTTTCGGTTGAACATAAGCCCCATTGAACTGTCTTTGTAGTCGTAGCTGCTGATGTAGAGCGGATCTGAGTAGAATGAATAATCCTTCTCATTGTCGTTATAGTATATTTTGCTCGTGTTCGATTCATCGGCATAGGTTATGGCAAAACGCCTGTATTTGTTCTCCTGAGTATTTTTATAAACAGTCGAGAGATCATTGTTGTAAGTATTTTCCCAGTCTGAATCGAAGTCACCCCATGCACCGGAAAATGCCCAACTTCCCTTTTCTATTCCAAAGGCGAAATCATTGCCGCGGTAGTCGGTGGCTTTGTCATAGGTTCCGTCACCTTTATTACGTATGTTTATCTCGGAAGTTTCCTGGGTTTTGGTATATCCGACTGTGACTTTAACATCATCGCTCAACACTGCCGTACCCCTGACAGAGCCCCGGAACCATCCGTGGTTGCCGCCTTCAATAAGTAACATTCCCCCCGACTCTTCCATGCCTTTTTTAGTAATTATATTTATGACTCCGCCGGCCGCGTTGGATCCGTAGACAGCAGAGCTTGCGCCCTTGACCACTTCTATTCTCTCGATATTTTCAAGAGGGATCGTCCTGAGGTCAAATGGTGATCCCATGGATACCCCGGTACCATAGCTGGAAGTCCTGAAGGGTATTCCGTCGACAAGAAGAAGGACTTCCGTGGTAAGCCCCCTTACAACAACGCTTTTGTCAAGAGCTGAGGCAGAACTGTTCCTCAGTCCGTTGACTCCGGGCACTCTGTCAAGAACTTCCTGTGTGCTCCTTGCCCCGCTCATCTCAATTTCTTCTTTTGTTATGACGTAAGCCGGAGCGGGGACTTCACGGATGTCTTCAGCAAGACGTGAACCGGTGACCTCTACTCTTGCCACCTCTTTTACGTTTTCTTTTTTGTCCTCGCTTACGGCATCTCCGCTTGTCACACCTGTTCCTGTATCGGCAAAAGCGGATGCGGAAAAAACCAGCAGAAAGACGATCGTTGGAATAACTATGCTATGCTTTATCTTATAAAACACTATCAACACTCCTTAAATATAAAACTATGCTATGAGGTCTTCTGAATAATAATGTCTGGTTTGTTCCGTTATTCCTCACTCCTTAAAAACCCTGTAAAAAAGAGGGACCTCCTGATATCGGGGGTCCCTCTGTGACAAACATATTTCGTATCCTCAGGCAGGTATGCCTGTCAGGATACAGTTTGCCGCCTTTCGCCCGCGCGATGATCAACAATCCGGTTTTTCAGCAGGTCTCCTGGCTCCCGTTCATCCTACTCCCGTGCCTTCCCATCCTCAGACAGTGGCTTAATACGGTTTCGTCGCGGTCACAGTAGCGGGGCTGCTCCGGCATCTGACCGGATTCCCTTGACTGAACTCCCAATGACGTTATTTTATTGTCACTAAGTTTTACCTCATGCCTCAGCCAATGTCAAGCAAAGATATTTGCATTTGGGTCGGATGATGATGCATGAATATCCGGGGCAGGGGCACTTAGCCTTTCTTTGTTAATAAAGGTCCATCAAAAAGTTTCATCAAACATCTCTTTTATCGCATTTAAAGAACGACCGTAGTCATCTTCAAAGACCTCGATAGTCATTACCCTCTCTCTGCCTCCGGACATCATCTCCCTGACAGACCTGAAGAGCTCCGGATCAATGTATGAGAGGTCCCTGTGGTCGGTCCCGTCCTGCATAACTCCGTGGACATGGAGGACCCGTACGGAATCTGCCGACCTGAGCATTGTCTCATAAACGGGGCGGCCGCATTTGATGAGATGTCCCACATCCAGGCATATCGAAGTTCCCACAGAATCTGCGAGGTACTCAATATAGCGCGGATCGAAGTCCAGTGTCTCTATGCATATCTTTCTCCTGTCATCTACAGCAGAGGCAATCTTTTCTGCCGAGAGAAGGCTTTTTTCAAACCAGGCATCGATATCGGGGCTTGGCGGATCGCCCCTCTTTTCACCGACGATGTGCATAATCCAGGCAAATGGATCGAGATCCTCAAAAATATCCAAGGTCCTCAGACACATTTCTTCCCTCTCCCTTAACTCCTCAGACGGGGCTGTGACACATATGTCGGCAGGAAAATGCACTGTGCAGGACATCCCCAGTTCGCTGCAGAGGTCCCTCAGAACACCGACTTCATCCTTTTTGGGCATGTTTGAGTGTTCAGGGGTATCAAAAAGGACGATTTCCATATCGCTTACGTCATTCGAAAGGTAGCGCAGATTGTCGGCAAATGTCCCGGGAGTGACCCATGATGTTCCGCCCAGGCGGAGACCGTTGCCTTCAAGAACTTTTTTTATCATAAAATATCCACCATTCTTGCATTTGATCCTGGCCCCGCCCCGTCACCCTCGAATGCTCTCATCGGGGGCCCAGCGGCTTGGGTATTGGCCCTAAAGCCGGTGATAGACTTGAACCGAAGACACTGGGCCCCCGTTAAGGATCGTCCGGGGACGACGGTTAAGAAGAAGTACCTTAATTTTAACGATCGTTTGACATGCTCTAAAATCTTAGCAATTGCTCAGTCACGATTTTTAAACTACCGATTTGCAATTGATTCCCAACGATTCCCAATAGACTCCCCGGCAGGACCGCGTCCTGCACCTCGCCATCTACTTAAGTCTAAAGGTCACGGGCACTCTGACACGGACTGTGCCGCTGTTTTTGAACAGCCACTGCCTGACGGCGCGCAGTGCGCTTTCGTCAAGCCTTTGGAAGCCGCTTGAACTCTCGATCTCTGCGTTTACGACTCTCCCGCCTGTCACAGTTGCTATTATTTTTACCGTTCCCTCTTCTTTACGTTTTCTTGAAAAAGATGAGTAGTCCGGCAGGACTTTTTTTACGACTTCGAGGGTATCCAGTTCGACGACCCTTTCCGGCCGAGCCTGAGGAGGCGACGCCGGAAGGTTATCTGTAAGGACTGCATCGTTCGTTGCATTTACAGGAGTCCCCGCCTTGCTGTCTGCGGTCCCTGCAACTGCCTGAACTTCCTGCACGGGAGCCTTTTCAGGCGGTGTTTTTACTGCCTTTACAGGCTCCGGCTTTTTTTGAGGCTGTTTTTTGGGGACAGCCTCTTTTTTGAGGACGGTCTTTTTCTCAGCCGGATCCTCTTCCCTTATCGGAACCGGTACAGGAGCCGGTGCACTCTTTTTCTCGGCCATTGCCAGGCGGACTCTCATGATCGGCTTTATATCGGGCTTCGCAGCGGCACCGGGCATCAGCAGCACAAATGCGGCATGCGCTGTAATGCTCAATGTGAGCGCTATGACCCAGAAAAACCTCTCACTGGACTCGTTCATTATCAGTTTTCGCCCTCCATTAGAAGACCTGCTGAAGTTATACCTACTTTTCGGAGTATGGAGAGTACTTCTGCAACTCTGCCGTAAGGAGCGTTTTTATCCCCTGCAATAAGTATCTCCCGCTCTCCTGCAGCTTTGGCAAGTTGCGGCAGTTCTTCCTTCGAGACCTTGACCCCGTCCCAAAATATCGCCCCGTCCTTTTCCACAGTAAGGGTCAGGGCACGCTTCAAATCTGAGGTCTCTCCATCTCCCGATGGGAGGTCAATATCAAGTTTGCCCTGAATGAATGTTGCAGTCAGGACAAAAAAGATTATAAGCATAAACAGTATGTCTATGAGGGGCGTAACATCTATGTCTGCAAAACGCCCTGATTTACGCCTTCGCACTTTCCCCACCATGACTTGTGAAGTGTTCCCTTATCAGATAGTCGGCTCCTCTGTTGAGCGTTTCTTCTTCGCTGTCTATGCGGGACAGCAGGAGTCCGTGAGCAAATATCACAGGGATCGCAACAGTCAGTCCCGCGACAGTCGTAAAGAGGGCCTTCCAGATGCCTCCTGTAACAGTCGCTGCGTTTATCTGGCCTCCGAGATGCAGAGACTGGAACATCTCGACCATTCCAAGCACTGTTCCGAGAAGTCCGAGCAACGGGGCTGTCTTCCCTACTATCTCAAGGATGAATAGGTGCTTTTCCCACCGGTAGACCTCACGGCGGACCTGCTGCTCGACAAGGAGCTTCATGTCCTCCCTTCCAACGCCCCAATGTGCAAAGGCCGCGAAGAAAAGCCTGTGAAGAGAACTCTGCGATGACCTGACAACTTTTCTTGCCTCGTCGATGTTCTTCTCTGATACTGCTTTCCCAAAGGCTTCCTCAAGCGTCTCCGGGTTTGTGGAAGCGCTCCTGAAAAAGAGCAGCCTCTCCACAACTACCGCCATAGCGACTACAGAAAGCGCCGCGATCACCCACATTATTATTCCGCCAGATCTCATGTACTCAAGCAATTATGATCTCTCCCGTCTTTTCATATCCAGATGATCAGAAATTACGTTTAGCCCTTACTAGAAGCCACAGGAAGAATATGGATCCTATGCACGAAGTAAGGACACCGACAGGAACTTCCGCCGGAGCCCAGAGCATCCTGGCCGCCGTGTCGCACAGCACAAGAAATGCGCCTCCGAAGAGCAGGGATGCCACTGCAAGCTTTCTGTGGTCAGTTCCCACAAATTTTCTGCATATGTGAGGCCCAAGAAGTCCGACAAATCCTATCGGGCCGCATGTTGCGACATTGATGCCTATAACTATCGATACAGAGAAGAAAAGAAGCCTTCTGAGCTTAACCACCGAGACTCCACGGCTTGCCGCAATGTCCTCGCCGCAGACAAAGAGGTTCAGCTCAGGTGCTGTTATAAAGGCTATCGCGAAGATGACTGCCAGTGCAGGCAATGTGGCGAAGACAGGGGCGAACCCGACAGCCTGTATGCCTCCCATCGACCATCTCATCATCCTGAACGTATCAATGTAACCTCCTGTGAACTGGATTATCATGTTAAGGCTTCCAAAAAGGAAGCTCATCGCAACTCCTGCAAGGAGGAGTGTAGCCTCGGACATGCCTCCCCGCCTCAGATTGCCCGCCGCATATATGGCAAAAGTCGCTGCCAGCGCGCCCACAAAGGCTGCAAGTGAGAGTCCCGAGACTGCATTGAAGAGGGAGAATACTATGCCGGTCCTTATGTATACGACAGCTCCAAATGCAGCTCCGGTAGAAACTCCGAGCATATCAGGAGAAGCAAGCGGGTTTCTGAAAAGGGCCTGGAAGATCAGGCCGCAGAGGGCCAGAGTCGAGCCGGTGATCCACCCCAGCAGTACTCGAGGCAGCCTCAGATCCCACATGATCCGCATGATATTCTCGTCTCCGCCGCCCAATAGGTCGTAGATGTTTATCTGCTGCATGCCGATAAAGGGCGCAACAGCAACTACCGCGAGTGAGAAGATAAAGAGCAAGGGCATGGCCATGCGCTTCATCTTACAAACCCCCTCGGTGCTACATAGGGCATAAGCTGTCCCTCTGAACGAAAGCCTTCAAATTCCGTGTCGAATATCTCCGACAAGAGGTCATTTTCAAGAAGCTCCGCGCTGTAGCCTTGCCAGACCATTTTCCCGCGCTTTATGGCAAGTATCTCGTCCGCTCCGTGAAGGGCAAGATTTATATCATGTGTCACCAGGAGGACCGTCATCCCCTGGTCTCTGTTGACCCTCTCGATAAGTTCCAGTGTCTCGACCTGATGCCTGTAATCAAGGAAGCTCGTGGGCTCATCCAGAAAAAGGATATCAGTGCTCTGTGCCAGGGCCGCTGCTATAAGCGCCTTCTGGCGTTCGCCTCCGCTGAGGCTGTTGAGCTGACGGTCTGCAATGTTCATTACCCCTGCCGTATCAAGGGATCTGTCTATTATCGACCTGTCCTCGACAGTCTCGCCTCCTATCGCCTTCTGCCACGGATAGCGTGACATTAGCGCAAACTCCCTGACCGTGAAGGGAAGCGAATCTGAGCCTGTCTGATGCACCCAGGCTATCCTCCTGGCAAGCGCCTTTTCAGAAATGGAAGAGAGCGGACTGCCTTCAAGCGAGACCCGGCCCGTAAAGTTTTTATAAAGGCGGCCGATGCATTTGAGAAGTGAGCTCTTGCCCGCGCCGTTGGGACCTATTATGCCAAGGTATCTGCCTTTTCCGAGGGAAAAGGAGATGTCCTCAAGTATGTGAGCTCCTCCCAGTTCAAGCGAGAGTCTTTCAACATGGAGAAAATCAGGCTCGTTCACCATTTGACCTCCGGATGTATCGCTTTTGCGAATGCCTTCAATATCATGCCAGACCTGGCGCCCGGCCTGAGATAGACAGTACCCTGCATTATGTATATCCTTCCCTTGTTGACCGCGTCGACCTTGGCGCTTCTCTGCCACTGGCCCTTAAGGTATTTTTCATTGAAGATCGTATCCACATCTATTTTGTCTTTTGAATGATAGAAAGTCTTGTCTCCGACAAGGTCTATGATCACGTTCGGGTTTATTGTCATCAGCCCTTCAAGCGAGACCTGCGGGTAGGATATTTTTTTCTCTGTTACAGCATTTTCTCCTCCTGCCAGCGCGATCATCTCTCCGTAGAAATTGTTGTTGCCCGCAACGTAAAAGCTGTTGATCTGGTGCTCGGAAAGCTCCCTTGATACGCAGAGAAGGACTTTGGGCTTATCCAGCCCCTTGACTTTTGACGTCACCAGTTTTACGTCCGCACGTATCCCGGAGACCAGTTTTTGCGCCTTGGCCTGTGCCGAGCATATCTTTCCAAGCCTGGTTATGGAATCGCATACCTCATCTATGGTGTTCTGTTTCATGACGATGTAGGGTATCTTAAGCCTGTCCAGCTGAGGGGTAAACTGCATATGCATGTCCTGAAGAAGGAGCAGGTCGGTCTTCATAGACATCAGCATCTCAAAGTTTAAGGCTGCAAAATCCCCCATCTTAGGCTTTTTCGTAGCTTCTGGAGGATAATCGCAGAAATTTGTCACGCCGATTATATTGTCTCCCTGCCCAAGAGCAAAGAGGATCTCCGTTCCGACAGGAGTCATCGAGATTATCTTTTTGGGAGAAGCCCAGGCTGCAGGCGGCAATATCAGCATTATAAAAACTATGGACAAAAAAAGCTTTGACCTCTTCAAGGAAATACCTCTTTTCTATGTATGGCAACGAAAAAAGGAAGCCGAACGGCTTCCTCAATAAATTTACACAATGAGGATGAACAACGCCCGCGCATAACATCCATCATCTTTTCTCGGGTCGCCTGACTTCCCATCAAGGGTAACAGTGGCGGGGCCGCTCCGGATTTGCACCGGATTCCCCCTTAAAAGACGCTGATATTCATTTTTTATCAATGAGCTGCGCTTCAAAAACAGGAACTGTTATATATTAGTGTCCATTCTCGTGCCGGCATCATGTGCGCATATTCTATCATAAGAGACAGGGATTGTTTTAATTCTTCATAAACAGATATCTTTATTACACAGGCATAAACATCACATCTAGCGGCACAGGACGCTATTTAAGCGCAGTCAGAAAGCGGGACATTTTCGCCCAAGTGCTGGCTGGCCCGAGTGCAGCTGCCCCAAGTGCTGGCTTGACAAACTGGAGATATAATGTAGAATGTTTTCCCGTGAATACTGCTCTGTGCGGGTTCATGTGAGTGGTAGGATGGCCGAGTGGTCAAAGGCAACAGACTGTAAATCTGTCGGCGAGAGCCTACGCTGGTTCAAATCCAGCTCCTACCACCATTATTTTTGTCCAAAATGCCCTTACCGCATTATTGGTTGCCGCCTTAGCTCAGTAGGTAGAGCACATCCATGGTAAGGATGGGGTCCCCGGTCCGAGTCCGGGAGGCGGCTCCAGCGATAATACAAGCTCCGCGGGAATCCTGCGGAGCTTTTTTGTTGCCATATTTCGGCAGACAAATGCCAAACTTTGCCCTTTTAAAAGGCGCACTTACGATGCATCGCATCGACTGTCTATGACTCATTCTCATAATTCTCCGCAACAAGCACAAAAGTTGCATAAAGTTTGCTTTTTAGCTAAATTGATGCATTCTTGTAACTGCCATTTCTGAAATGAAATTACAGGGATCAGCAATACCGTTTATGCCCAGATGTTTGATTACAATTAACTTAATAGGTATATATTGACAAAAAGTCATTAATATTTTTATTAACATAATAGGTTAATAATTATCTTGACGGAGGACTGTGATGAAGGTATACTACTCTACGAACACACTGCTCAAAACCTGTTTGAATACCATTGAAGGCAATAAAAAATGGGGAAAAACAATTGCAGATAAAGTCAGATTGCGCATAACAGAATTTGAAGCCGCCTTATCTCTTGAAGATATCAGCAAGCTACCTCCGGCAAGGTGTCACGAATTTTCCAACAACAGAGCAGGACAGTTAAGCGTAGTCCTAAATGGAAAAATGAGGCTGATTTTTATGCCAAATCATGACCCTGTCCCGAAACTGCCAAGCGGGGGCCTTGATTGGAGCAAGGTAACAGAAATTTTCATCCTGGAGGTCAAAGATTATCATGGCTGATAAAAAAATATTTTATGGGGAATCTGATTATGCCGTTCCACCCGGAGAAACTCTCAGTGAACTCCTTGAGTATTACCATATGACACAGAAAGACCTGGCCGCAAGGCTTGGGATGACCTGCAAAACCGTAAACGAAATCATTAAGGGAAAGGCACCTGTCTCACCCAAAACCGCTTTGGCTCTGGAGAATATTTTCGAGCCTGAAGCTGGCTATTGGTTAAATTTAGAGGCCAATTACCAGGCAAAGCTTGCCAGGATAATAGAAAAAAAACAGATAACAAAAGAGACGGAACTTTTGGATCAATATTCCTGCTATGCTGAAATGGCAAAGTATAGATGGGTCCCTGCAACAAGAAAAAAAGAAGAAAAAGTTGTTAATCTCAGAAATTTTTTTAATGTTGGGTCCTTAGAATATTTTCCTGACCTCCCATACGCGGCGAATTTTCGTCATGCCGTGATCGCTGATCCATCTGTAATTGCTCTTGCTGCATGGTTGCAGCAGGGTGAAAACATATGTCGGAGGATCGAAACAAAACCATTTTCACATAAAACTTTGAAATCTATCATTCCCCAATTAAGAGCCCTTACTTTATGTACAGTGGATATTTACAAAAACCTAAGAGAGATATGTGCATCTGCCGGGATTGCCGTTACGCTGCTGCCTCATCTCAAAGGGACATATGTACATGGCTCGACCAGATGGCTCTCCCCTGAGAAGGTACATATAAACCTCAGCACGAGGGGTGTACATGCAGATATTTTCTGGTTTTCTTTCTTCCATGAAATCGGACATATAATCCTCGGTCACACAAAAAAGAATATCCTGATCAACTACATATCTCACGGAGAAAACGATATCAGCATGATTCAAGAAGAAAAGCAGAGGGAGAAAGAGGCCGACCAATATTCCGCCGACACATTGATCCCGCCTGACGAATACAAATATTTTATCGGAGGCACTTCTGATTTTTCTGACGCAAGTGTATCAAAATTTGCAAAAAACATAGATATCCACCCCGGAATTGTTTGGGGAAGACTGGCAAATGACGGACATATTTCCTGGAGTACGGCTAATCAAGGTACGCGAAGGACAAAACTTACATTCGTGCCAGATCGTTAAATGATAATATTTCAGTCTGTTGATCTATATCAAAGAGGCAAAAAAGCGGCTTCGGGATGGATCCCCTGAAGCCGCTTTTTTGTTAGCTGTCTTTCTTCAAATCACGGAGCTCTTCTTTTATCTCCCGCAATTCCTTCAAGATATCATCACTGTCGCTGAAGCTTCCCGGCCGATGACTCTCAAACTCATTCTTTCTGTGGCTGAATGCGTAAAAGAGGATCACGACTATTATCAGAAAGAACAACGGCATCATAAACATCCCAAATGGCATTCCGTATCCATTTGCTGCTGTTCCCCACCACATCTATACCACTCCCCCGTAAAACTGCTTTTAATTTCCACGAACAATATACTATAACATCGACATCCATCGATATGCATAAATGCTTATTTTGACACGTGTTCAAGTTATGTATATACTTGTATATACATGAGGTGATGAGAATGCTTACTATAATCAAAAAATGGGGGAACAGCCAGGGAATAAGGCTTCCTCTGGATATTCTGAGAGAAGCGGAAATTGACAAGGAGAGTACCGTCAATATTTCCGCACAGGGCAACTGCATTGTAATAACGAAAGCTGAACCTCAAAAAAAACGTCAGAATATAATTGAGCTTTTTGAGGGATATAAAGGTGAGTACGAACCGACCGAGATCGACTGGGGTGGACCTGTAGGTAAGGAAGTATGGTAAGCCAGGGCGATATCATTATGCTTAATTTTGATCCTCATGCCGGGCACGAACAGGCAGGGTACAGGCCTGCATTAGTAGTCAGCAACAACTTTTTCAACAGTAAGACCAGCATGGCTATTGTATGCCCCGTAACTAACACAGACAATGAATTCCCCCTTCATATAAGGCTTGACGATAGGACCCAAACCGCCGGAGTCATACTTTGCGAACATGTCAAATCACTCGACATAAACAGAAGACACTTCAGGATCGTTGAGAAGCTGCCCCGGGATATTCTGCAGAGGGTCGTCGACGTGATCTGTTCAGAGATCGAGATCCTGTAATTTTACTATTACCCTAGGCCTTCATCATTCCGCCTTCTGCTGCTGAGGCGGCCAGTTTTGCGTATATGCCGAGGATGCCTTTCAGTTCTTTCTGAGGGGGCCTTTTCCAGTCTTTGAGGCGGGCTTCCAGTTCTTCGGGGGAGAGGTCGACATCGAGTTTTTTATTTTCAACATCTATAGTGATGATGTCTCCGTCCCTGACCGCGGCTATGGGGCCGCCTTCGGCGGCTTCGGGGGAGATATGGCCGACAAAACAGCCGTTGTTGGTTCCGGAGAAACGGCCGTCTGTAATTATTGCGGTCTTTTTTGCAAGGCCTCTGCCGTAAAGCAGTTTCATGGCGAAATACATTTCACGCATTCCGGGGCCGCCCTTCGGGCCCTCGTAACGGATGACAAGGACATCGCCCTCTTTTATATTCCCGTCAAGGATCGCCCGGTTCGCATCTTCTTCGCAATCAAAGACTCTTGCAGGTCCGGAAAAAAGGTACATCGACGGATCCATTGCGATGGGCTTTGTTATGCCTGTCCCCGGAGCAAGGTTACCCCGCATCACTGCCAGACCGCCCGATTTGCAGAAAAGATCTTCCTTTGTACGTATCACACGCCTGTCAACTCCAAACGGGTCAGGCCATGCTTTCAAGTTTTCTCTCAGATTTTTTCCTGTCACGGTCATGCAAGAGAGGTCGATGTCGTCTCCCAGCTCTTTCATGACCTGCGGGATGCCTCCTGCGCGGTAGAAGTCCTCCATATCGTACTCTGAGGCAGGATTTACCATGGCGATAGACGGGATATTTTCACTTGCCCTGTCGTAGATATCTATCATGGTCCCGGGTGCTATGCCTATCTCGTTCCCTATGGCTGAAAGGTGTATGAAGCAGTTAGTCGAGCCGCCTGTCGCGACCATTATCTTAGCAGTATTTTCAAGAGAGTCTTTCGTAATGATGCCGTGCGCTGTGAGTCCTTGCCTGACAAGTTCGACGATCTTTTTCCCAGTCTCCTCCGCTGCTCTGGAGCGGGCAGCGCTTGCAGCCGGTATCAAGGACGATCCCGGGAGGGACATGCCCATGGCTTCTGCCGCACAGCCCATTGAGTTCGCAGTTCCGTAGTATGAGCATGAACCGCATGAGGGCGCGGCGTTGTCTTCGAGCATTGACAGAGTCTCTTTGGTGATCCGTCCGGCGCTCAGCATACCTACGGCCTCCGAGACCGAGGTGGAGTCACTTTTGCGCCCGTCAAACGGAACTCCTCCGGCCATCGGTCCGCCGACAAGCAATATCGCCGGAATGCCCAGCCTGGCGGCCGCCATCAGCATCCCTGGGACTATCTTGTCGCATGATCCAAGCAATACTATACCGTCAAGCCTGTGGGCTTCCGCCATTGCTTCGATGTCGCATGCTATAAGGTCTCTGGTGGGGAGTATGTATTTCATGCCGTTATGTCCGCATGACTGTCCGTCACAGGCAGCTATTACGCCGAACTCGACCGCCATTCCGCCTGCCCTGTAAATGCCTTTTTTGACGAATTCGGCAAGGTTTCTGAGGTTGTAATGTCCGGGCACCAGCTCGTTCCATGAGTTTGCTATGCCGATAAGCGGGCCTTTGAGGTCTTCGTCAGAGAAGCCCATAGATTTATAGAGGGCTCTGTTTTCAGTAAACACCGGATCTGAAAGTATTTCGGAACTTCTGAATTTCATCGGGATCTCACCGCCTTCAGATCTATTACTTGAGGAAGTAATCCTTCATTATGTTGCTCTCGCTTTTTGCGATATGTTCGTAGAGCAGAGATGAGAGGCCCCTGGCATCCCTATCCCGCAGTTTTTCCAGTATCTCAATGTGTTGGCCTATAGTTTCATGTATGTTGGAAAGTGACTGCGCGGAAAGCTTCTGGAAGCGCTTTATCTGCGCGTGGTATGTTGAGATAATGGCTCCTATACGCTTGTTAGTCGCATATTTAGTGATGGTGAGATGAAGGAGCAGATCCATCTCAGAGACGCGTGTCAGGTCTACCTCTCCTGCGAGCGCAGCCTTTTTGAGGGCTTTCCAGCCCCTCTCCATCTCGTCTATCTCTTCTTCAGGGATCCTGTTTACCGCTGATAGTGCCGCAAAGGGTTCCAACAGTTTGCGAATGTCGTATATCTCTTTGAGGTCTTCGAGGGATATTTCTGATACAAAGGCGCCTTTTTGGGGGATTATCTTGACGTATCCGTCCTGTTCCAGGCTGCGCAGAGCTTCACGGATAGGCGTTCTGCTGACACCTATCTCCCTGGCAAGCTGGTTCTCGGGCAATGGAGCCCCCATCTCGATCCCACTTGATTCAATTGCATCACGGATCCATTCGTATGCTTTGATCCAGCTGGCCTTTTCGTGGTCATGCATTAAGGATACCCTCCATTAATTTTACTATGCTGTATACAGCAAACATACATCTTTATCACAATTTTGTCCATATATTCCATTGAATATCCGGCAATATCCTACGTCCGGCCGGATCGGTCAACAAAAAATCTGTTTACAAGCCGGACCTTTGATATAAGAGGTTTCACAAATTTCAGAGTTGACATAAATATTAGCAGATACTATTATGCAAACATATTCGGTAAAACTTTTTTCACCGGACGATTTATTCATAGGGCAATGCCAAAACGGAATGGTATAATCTTTGCATGTATACAGACTACATACTTATGACACACAAATCACATACCTTGGAAGGGCAAAGCTGATGAGATACGACATACCATACGGAGACAGGAAAGAATATTTTGAGGCACCGGAAGGATCTGTCATGTTCGAAGGAAAAATGACCAGTATCCCCGGGATCAAAGATTTGGAAGGTACACTGATCTCGGCGCTTGAATCACCTATCGGAGCTCACCCACTCAAAGACCTCGCCAGGGACAAAAAAAATATTGTATTTTTGGTTGAGGACAACACACGAAGCACCCCTCTCCAAATCATCATGCCTATCATTACAGACTACCTGAACGAAAACGGCGTTCCGGACAGCGCTATGAGTTTCCTCACAGCTCCCGGGACCCACAGGCTAATGACCAACGAAGAAATACTCGAAAAACTCGGTGCTGAAATGGTAAGGCGCTTCAAAGTTGTACAGCACGATGCAACAGTGAGCGAAGACATGAAGGATCTCGGAACAGTCTCTGCCGGCGATTATAAGATCCCTGTACACGTAAACAAATACGCATTGGGGGCAGATCTCCTGGTCGGCATCGGCAATATAGTGCCGCACTGCGACGCCGGTTATTCGGGCGGCGCAAAGATACTTCAGCCGGGAGTCTGTGATTTCGTTACTACATCAGCTACCCACGCGGCGGCAGGCTTCTGCCCTGACATCCCCCTCGGAATGGCAGACGGCAATCCATGCCGCATGGGCATGGAAGAGGTGGCAAAGATCGCCGGACTCGCCTTTATCGTCAACACAGTAAAGAACTATGAGGGAGAGGTAGCCGGCATTTTCGCAGGAGACTTCATCAAGGCTCACAGAGAGGGAGTAAAGCTTGCGAAAAGATCCTACAGTATAAGTGTGCCCGAACCGGCAGACATCGTCATCGTAAGCTCTTCACCCTCAGACATGGACTATTGGCAGGCATGCAAAGGCACGACCTGCGCATACTTCGCAGTCAAAAAAGGCGGAGTCGTGATATTCGCTGCTCCATGCAGAGAAGGACTGGCTCACAACCATCCACGTTTCAGGGAGTGGCTCTCGCTGCCCATGGACGAGATCCTAAGAAGGCTTCTCGCGGCTTCTCCTGAGGATGTGGAAGCTGACATGGTCTCTGCGGTGCTGTCTGTCTGCAACTGCCGGGCCAGGGACAAGGCGAAAATATTCTGCGTCTCTGACGGCCTGACCGCAGAAGACCTTGCCGCAATGCAGTACAAGCCATTCCCCACAGTTCAGGCTGCCCTTGATGAAGCAATGCGTCTGATCCCCGGCGCTACGATAGGCATTATTCCAAAGGGCGGCATTTCACTGCCGGTCATTGAAAATATATAACACAAGAAAGGCGGCTGACTATGTTTCTTACAGACGAAGAAAAACGGATACTTGACGGAGCTGAAGGCGCCGGGAAGCAGAAAGCAATGGAAATGCTCTATGCGCTCGGGCTCACCTTCGACGCGGAAAAGCTTATCCCGATAAAGCGCGCTCACGTAGCACTGAGCGGACAGGAGGGCGACACCTACTGGTGCGAGCTCCTTGTAGAGGGTGGCGCCACCTGCGCTGTTCCGCCAACGACCAATCCATACTGGGACACTGACTGCCTGACCAAATTCTATGACGTTACTAAAGAGGAACTCGACCTTGCCAACCGCACAGGAGAGGCGTACCGCAAAATTGGCGCGATACTGACATACCACTGCGCTCCCGGAGTATGCTCCAACGTCCCCTTTTTTGGAGAGCACATAGCATTTTCGGAATCAAGCGCGACTCCCTATGTGAACGGAGCCCTGGGTGCACGCTCCAACCGTGAATCCTCAATCAGTGCGCTGGCAGCCGCAGTTATAGGCAAAACTCCCTGTTACGGTTACCACCTCGACGAAAACAGGCACGGCGACATTCTTATTGAAGTCGATGCCGAACTGAACGAATGCTACGATTGGGGCATCCTCGGGCACTGCATCGGAGAGATGGCCGGATCGCTTGACCCTGTCCTTGTATTCAAAAACAAAGTGATTCCTTCACAGGAAGACTTCCTTTACTTCGGAGCCGAAGCCGCAACAAGCGGAGCAGTGGCTATGTACCACATGGTCGGCATCACTCCTGAGGCACCCACTATCGAAGCTGCTTTCGGAGGCAGGAAGGTACCGGCTCCCACAGCACTTATCACCAACAAAACACTGAAAAACCAGGAGACAAAACTTACAGCGGCTACGGGTGACATCAACCTCGTAATGCTCGGATGCCCCCACTACACATACAGCCAGATACTTGAAGTCAAACGCCTCTTCGCGGGAAGAAAGGTCAGCAACAATACTTCCTTCTGGATACTTGCGGAATCAGGCGCCGTTGAGCTTGCCGAGCGTTCCCGCCTCCGCCAGAAGCTGGAGCTCCTGGGAGTCCGCATGGTCGGAAACACCTGCATCGACGAACCATGCTGGAAATCATTCGAAGGCAGCCTTGGCGTGACAGACTCTCCGAAGTGCGCATACTACAGGGAACGCCGGGGACAGCCATTCGCTATCCGCAGACTTTCAGAGTGTGTCGAGGCAGCAATAAAAGGGAGGCTGGACTAATGTCTGAGGATATGAAGGTCTATAAATGCCGCAAGATAGTAAAGGGCAGCGCATGCGGAGAGGCTGTCGTCTCAACTGATGCGATGTGTTTCTATCTGACTGACCCCGAGACAGGCACTGTCATCGAAAGAAATCATGCTATACACGGCAAAAGCATAGCAAACAAGATACTCGTGCTTAAATCCGGCAAGGGCAGCTCCGTTGTCCAGGTAGACGGTTTCTACCAGCTCTGGGTCAAGAACAATCTCCCGGCGGCGATAATTTTGATCGACACAGAACCCGTGATCGTATCCTCCGCAGTAATGGTCGGATGTACGATGGTCGACCGCATGGAGACCGATCCCTATGAAGCCATCGCGGACGGTGACTATGTAGAGGTAGATGCAGACAAGGGCGAGATCCGCGTGAGGAAAAATAAGCATGCATAAACATAGGTAGTTACGCCGCAAAAGGGCGTTTTCTATAATTCTGTAATAAGCAAAAAATCAAAGGGGGAAACAGCAAATGAAGAAGATTTTGTCAGTATTTATGGTTATTTTAGTAGTGGCTGTATTCGCGGGCACCGCTTTCGCGGCTCCGGAATACACTATCAAGGTCGGTTACATCGGTTCCGATTCGCACCCGACAATGAAGGCAATGAAAGAAGTCTTCGTGAAACAGGTCGAAGAGGGTTCAAAGGGCAAGATCAAGGTCGAGCTCTATCCCAACGGACAGCTCGGCGGCGACCGTGAGCTTTCAGAAGGAGTACAGATGGGCACGATCCAGATGGCTATCCCCTCTTCGTCCGCGCTTGCAGGATTCGACAAGAGGATCCAGGCTCTTGACCTCCCCTATCTCTTCACATCGAGAAAGACCGCATTTGAAGCAGTAGACGGGATCCTCGGAGAGAAGCTAAACGGCTACCTGGCTGCCAAAGGCATACTTATCCTCGGCTACCAGGAGAACGGATTCCGCCACGTGACCAACAGCAAGAAACCCATCAAGAGCCCTGCAGACCTCAAAGGTCTGAAGATCCGTACGATGGAAAATCCGATGCACATCGCATTCTTCAAGGCACTCGGAGCCAACCCCACGCCTATGAGCTGGGGCGAACTTTACACAGCGCTGCAGCAGGGAACTGTTGATGCACAGGAAAACCCCTATGCAATGATCGACGACGGTAAGTTCTACGAAGTCCAGAAATTTGTTTCCGAGACAGGACACGTCTTCTCCTATGAGATCCTTATCGCCAACAAGAAGTTCATGGAGAAACTCCCCGCAGATCTCAACAAGCTCGTAGTCAAGGCTGCTAAGGACGCTACAGCAAAACAGCGTCAACTTATGGAAAAAGAGGAAAGTGTATTCAAAGATAAAGTCATAAAGGCAGGAATGAAAGCAAACTCCCTCTCAGCTGAAGAGAAGAAGCCCTTTGTAGAAGCGACAGCCAAGGTCTACCCGATGTTCGAAAAGGATCTCGGCAAGGATCTTATGGAGATAATCAAGAAAGTACAGAAGTAGTACTGAGATTGCACCACCGCTTCCGTCCCGCGGGACGGAAGCGGCTTTTTGCATTAAGAGGAGGTCGTAACTGCGATGGCGGTGAGTAAATTCCTTGATAATTTTGAAGAGTACTTTTGCGTTTGGACTATGACCATAATGACAGTTATAGTCTTTATTCAGGTAGTAATGAGATATGTTTTTTCAAACTCGCTCTCCTGGAGCGAAGAATTGGCCCGTTTCATTTTTCTGTGGCTCTCCTGGATCGGTGCCAGCTATGCAGTGAAGGAAAGAAGCCACTTCAGGGTCGAAATGTTCGCAAATATGATAAAAGGGAAATCACGCATATATTTTGAATATATGATTTTGATAGTATGGTTCGTATTCAGTTTCTTCCTTGCATGGCAGGGAACTATGCTGCTGATATTCCTGCAGGAGACAGGACAGGAATCAGCTGCTATGCAGGTTCCGATGACCTGGCCATACGCTTCTGTACCCATGGGCTGCGCTCTGATGTGTATCAGGCTCATAGTTGAACTCTATAAACTCCATAAACATGGACTGCCTGCCCCAGTGATCCCGACAGCAGAGACAGCGAAATAAGGGGACTGGATCATGGAAGCCATAATTCTTTTTTCTATCCTCATAATCACAATAGCGTTAAGTATCCCAATCGGGATAACTCTTGGACTCGCCACTGGCATCGCGATGTGGCTGACCTCGGACATCCCGATGATAATGCTCGCCCAGAAGTCTGTGACAGGGCTGGATTCCTTCCCGCTGCTGGCTATTCCCTTCTTCATTCTGGCCGGAGCACTGATGTGCAACGGAGGCATTTCCCGACGTCTTGTAGCATTGGCAGAAAGCCTCGTCGGCTACATTGTGGGAGGTCTTGCAATGGTAACAGTCCTTTCCTGCATGTTCTTTGCAGCTATCTCAGGATCGGGACCCGCGACAGTTTCAGCCATCGGTTCTTTTATGATACCTTCCATGAAAGAAAGGAAATATGACGGAGGATTCGCAGCTGCGATAACTGCTGCTGCAGGTACAATCGGAGTCATCATTCCCCCCAGCATTCCATTCGTCATCTACTGTGTAGTCGCTCAGTGCTCAATCGGGGACATGTTCATCGCCGGGATCATCCCGGGGATAATCATCGGCATAGCTTTGATGGCTGTCTGCTACGGCACAGCAAAGAAACGCAAATATCTCACGATGTCTGAGCGCCCTAAGTTCTCTGAAGTAGCAAAAGCTTTCAAAGAATCTTTCTGGGCACTCCTTGTTCCGGTCATAATCCTTGGCGGAATATACGGCGGTATTTTCACCCCGACGGAGGCTGCAGTCGTCGCAGTTGTCTATTCAGTATTCATAGGCAAATTTATATACCATGAACTCGACATGAAAGTCCTCTACGACTGTCTTAAATCAACTGGACTCATTAACGGGGCTACATCCTTCCTGATCGGTCTTTCAATGGCATTTGCAAGTTATCTTGCCATGGCCCAGATACCGGCTAAGATAGCTGCATGGCTCACGACCTTTGTTGACAGTCCGTTTCTCCTTCTCATGATCATCAACGTATTCCTGCTGATTATCGGATGCTTCGTGGACAACATAGCCGCTGTCATCATCCTGACGCCTATACTGCTTCCGGTAGTCAAGATGATCGGGATAGACCCGATACACTTTGGACTTATAATCACTGTCAACCTTGCCTGCGGTTTTATTTCGCCGCCATACGGGATCAACCTCTTCGTTGCATCTGCGATATCAGGGGAGAGCATAGAAAGTATTTCAAGGGAGATCATCCCGGCTTTCGTTGCAATGGTAGGCTGCCTGCTGCTCTTTACATATTTCCCGATCTTCAGCATGGGGCTGCTGCAGCTGATGAGGTAATAACGATCACTTCTCTATCGCAAAAAGCGGCTGACGGATATATGAGTCAGCCGCTTTTACTTTGAAACTCAGTCGGCCGGTAGCAAATATATCGTTTTATCACTATTATCCGGGCATCTTTTTCCGGATGCATTAGCTTATAATTAGACAGCTCAGCCTCTTGCTTTAAGATCCCGATTTCTAGATCTGTAAAAAAATGATATATTAAAGCGGTATCAGGCAGGAGATGATAAGATGCGCCCGATCCTTTTTGAATACAGCTTTATAACTGTCAGGACCAGCTATCTTTTTTGGTTTGCTGCTGTCTCCCTTTTCATGTACTGGACACGCTCCAGGGCCGTAAATAAATATGGCCTCGAGCATAACGGGGCCACAGCCGCGATCGTGTGGACTTTTTTTGCAGCCGCCGCAGGTGCTCTCTTTTTTGACTTTTTCGGCAAAGCCGTCCTGCTTTTTACAAATGACCCATCATTCAGCGGTTTTTTCCCTGCCGAGCTTTCCTCTTCCGGCGGGATATTATTCGGTGGCCTTGCCGGCGCATATAAATCATACAGGGATAAACTTAGATGGAATGATTTCGCCGATGCTGCGATGATACCTGCGGCGGCGGCTATAGCCATATGGAGACTGGGATGCTTTTTCGACGGATGCTGCCGCGGGATCGGTCTCGACGACCCGCCGCTGCCTTGGTTCGCCGTTCATTATCCGAATGATCATGCTTCCATTTTCCGATACCCATATCCTCTGATCGAATCAGCCTTCATGCTGGGTTTAATGCTCTTCCTGACTGCGGCTGAAATGATCTTTTTAAAAAAGAGAGCTCCCGGCCATACTCTGCTTGCTCCGCTTTTCATACTTGCTTACGGTGCTTTTCGTCTTTTGACCGACCCGATAAGGGAAGCGGGACTAAGAAACGGGGGGCTGCTGATCTTTGCCGGCTTTGTCCTTATCGGGGCTCTGGCTTCTCTTTTCACGGTCTACAGGTCTGTTCACCCGGATAAATAAAGATCCGCCTCCTACCAGGAACACCCGGTACATTTCTGATCCTGACGTTATTTTTAATTTCAGCCTGATGCTGTATAGTATTTTCTGTCCGGAACAATTTCTAAAAGACCGCTGAGGATCTTATACTATGTTTGTCTCAGAAGATAGGGGAAGGGTTTCAGTATCTAACATGAGAAAACAGAAGGGCTTCACATTGATAGAAATACTCCTCGCAGTCGGGCTGGTCGGCATTATTGCTGTCGCTGCCCTGGCTCCGCTCGTGTTCACGGTGGAGTCGCTTGAGACCGTCCAGAAGGACTGGGGCAAAAGCATGAAAGCGATGGAGGCTGCCGACAGGATCTTTTACGATACAAGAAATTTTGCCGTGAGCAATTCTTTCCCAATCTTTCGGACTGTCCACAAGGAAGGCATGACTGTCAGAGAGGATGACAGGCTCCTTGTCTGGTCTGCCGCTCCTGTTAAGGAGAACAAAGCGCCGGGACTCATAGTTTATAAGATAGTATCTTCATCAAGCCTCAATAAATATGAACCGGGACTCTACCGTTGGGAAATACCGGGATGGAGATCTGCGGCAAAGGGTTCCGACGAAGAGGCGGGGCCAACGACTTTGGATACAGACAGCCTGAGGCCTGAAGAGGGCAAAATAGTGCTCAAAGACGCTGAGGGGTTAAGGTTGTCCGTCTGGTCAGGCGAGTCATGGTCCGATGAATATACGGGAGAGATCCCGAAAGCTATGAGAGTAACGATAACACTAAACGGGAGAAAGCAAGTTTATGAAGATTCGCTGCCGACGATCCTCAAAGAGTGAGGGATTCATCCTCATACCCGTAATGATATCAGTCACATTGCTCATTACTGCGGCGACTGCTTTTTCCTGGTACGCAAGAACTGAGATCAAAAGAGCGGAGGCACTGAGCTTCATAGCCAGAAGCAGGAGCATTGCTGAGATCGCCTGCAAGTATGCATCAAAAAAGATCGCGGAGGATAATAACGGATATGACAGTCGATCTGAGCCTCTTTACGCTTATAATAGTGAGTTGAGGTCGGATATAGATGGTTTCAGTGTAGAAGTTGCCATCGAGCCTCTTGATGACAGGATACCTATAAACGGCATTTTACTGCCGGACAAAGTAACAGTCAGAAATGAGTACAAATACGCCTGGGATAAAATATGGGAGAATGTGGATTTCCCTTGGCTTTCCGCGGTAGTTTTGGATTTCATTGACTCCGACAGCAGCCAAAAGCTGGAAGGAAGCGAAAGGGATACCAGCATCAACCGCGAACTGAGCGATCTTGCCGAGCTCAGACTGATAAATGAGATAGATGACGGGGTGCTGTGGGGTACAAAGGACATCCCCGTAGGACTGGCAGGATATCTCACCGTTTACGGAAAAGAAAAGGTAAATATCAACACCGCTTCACCACAGGTGATAGCAATAATGGACAAGAAGATCGACATTGCCCAGGCTCGGAATTTTGCCGCGTTAAGGATGATGTATCCTATAAGAAGCCTGGATGATATGAAAAAGATCCCGAACATCCCTGTGGAAGTCATAACAAAACTTTCTAATGTTATCGCTTTTGAAAGCTCTTATTTTCGTCTGAATATCAATGTATCATATAGAAATGAAAAGGAAAGGAATTTCAGGATCATACTAAAACGTGAAAACGACTCTTGCAGCGTGGTGCGATGGGAGGAATAGGCAAGGCAGATGACAATTTTCAATAAACTGAGAGACTCATTATCACAAAATGCGAGGAGCAATGCAAAAATGGATGATAATATCCGTTTCTGCACTGAGGAGGATCTTGTCGATCGCAATGTGACCCTGCCTTCCGCACAGAACGAACGGGCCATCGCGCTCCTTCAGCTCAGGACGCTCTCAGTCCACCCTTTTTCCTTTCCCTTCGGGAAAAACGGGAGGGTGAGAGATGCCCTGAAGATGTCATTCAAGTATGCGCTCGGAAACGATGACGATTCCATCCTCATGATACCCCAGGTGACAGAACAGGGATCTGACAGAACTGAAGGAGTTGTATGGTTCGTTTCGAAGGCCGAAATAGAGGAGACAGAAGAAAGGCTGGGAGAAGGGATCACTTTCTGGCCGGCTCCCCTGGCTATGTTCCATGAGACTGGGGGTAATGGCCTGGCAATATGGAACGCTGACAGCGGAACTTCCGGAATGCTTTTTAAGGACAGCTCTCCTCTTTTATACAGATGGACACCTTCCGCAGAAAACTCCGTGAATGACCTTGAGAAATGGTTTGTCGATTACTCACGATCCGCGGATATCACGATAGATAATATAATCCTTGCAGAAAGATCATCTCTTTCTGCAAGAAGTATCCAAAAAGCAGGAAGAGAGACCCTGAGGTCATTAAAGGGCTCGGCCTCCCTTGATCTTTCAACGAAAAGCGCCGACAGCGCCAGAAAACTGGAATTTTTTTTCGCCGCAGCCTTCAGCACAGCCAGAGCTGCGGCCTTCCTTGGCCTCTTGTTTCTTGTCCTCTCGGCAGGAGCTTTTTTTTACAGCATACTGAACAGTGATCGTTTTGAGGACGTTCCCTTTGAAATTTACGGGATAGCTTTTGGAGAGAGATCCAACAGCCCTCTGGCATCTTCCGCAGCAAGGGTAAAAAACCTGGGCGCCAGCGGAACGAACATGAGCCTGGAACAGACTCTGGACAATATCGCAGCCGTGTGGAAAACATCTGTTTCAACAGACTCACTGAAGCTTGATGCGATCAGATACGGAACTGAGCGCACTGAGATACAGGGTACTGCGGCCGGCAGCGGTCCAGTCGAATCTCTTCGGGATTCCCTGAATAAAAACGGCTTCAATGCAAAAATCTCCGACATCCAACAGATCCCCGGGTCTGGAATGCGTTTTTCCATAGATCTTGAGAGTTCGGAAGGGAGCGGGCAGAAATGATCGAAGAGATAAGGGGACTGCCTGAGACAAAAAAACTGATACACCTCGGACTGCTTGCTCTTTTAGTCTGGACAGCGGGAACAGCCTTCTTTCTGGAAGCTTCAGCCATTCTGAACAGCAGCAAAGAGAGGGTCACGGACACAGGAAAGATCCTTGATGCGGCAAATACCTTTTACTCGTATCCTTCACGAACTTCTGCAAAAGGAAAAGAGCCTTTGTCTCTCCTTACGGATGCGATAAATGAACTCGGCCTGAAGGACCGTGTGGGGCTGATGAACTCAGGATCATCGGGGCTTACTGTCCAGATGACTGAACTGAACGGAGCCGAATTTGTCTCTTTCCTGAAGCGTCTCTCTGAAAGGGGCCTTCAGGTCAACACAGCCGATATAAGAGCTATAACTTCCGCTCAAAAAGGAAGGCTCATCAACGCGTCAATGCTGATAGGAGCAAACAGCGATGGCTCTTTCTAAACCTCTTAAGATCTTTTTTGCAGGACTGTGCGGCCTTATTGCAGGGCTGGTCCTCTTTTTCCCATGGGACTCATCTGCAGAGTATGCCGCGAGCAAGGCAGCCGCGGCAGCTTCAGAAAAAAACATTTTCCTCTCATTCCAAAATATTTATACTGAGGGTTTTCTGGACAGGGAATTCATCTGCAGAGGCTTCACAGCCGATATGCCCGCTGTGTCGATCAAAGTCAGCGAAGCCAGAGTGGACCCGATGTTCATAAGGTCTCTGATATCAGCCTCCAAAACCGGGACTCTGTCCTTTGGCAGGGGTGAGATCACAACATTAACAAGGCAGAAACTCATATGGACCTCCGGAACGGCAAACATCATATCCGACGGAGAGACCCTATATCTCGATGACCTTACTCTTGCCGGAGACGTATCGGCAAAGGGCTTCATAAATATTTCAACGGATACTGGTAAGATAGTGGCCGCTGATCTGACTGCCCGTTTCCCCCATGAGTTTGACAGGGCGCTTCAGATGCTAAGCAATATGCAGGTGCTCCCTCTGACAAAGATCAGCCCCGGAGAATGGAGGATATCAAGGTGAAAGAAGACCTTAGATCCCTTTTTTCCGAGTATAAAAATGATATGTGCGAGCTGTTCAGAAATGGATATCCCTCTGACGGTAAAAGGCAGTCAAAGAACATAGTTCTTCCTGCCGTATCATTTTTTGCAGGCCTCATCATCGCATCAGTTATATGTTTTTTCATTGAATTTTCCTTGCTCAACAGATCGATTGAGGCAAAATATGATCTTGCATCTGCGGTATCTAAAAGAGCTCCTTCACTTGTCCACTCTGTTAATGCTGACCCCTACCGGGATTTTTCTGATTTGAATCCAATGGGTGTGTTTATGCCGAATAACGGCAAAGGCAGTTCGGGCAGCCGATCATCACAGATCAAAGAGATGAGCCTTGCTGGAACGCTGCCCGGCATCGGGGCATGGGTCCGCGACAGCGCCTCAACTCGTTTCATATTGAAAGGCGAGGAGATCAACGGTTACAGGCTGGACAATGTCAAATACCTGGAGGTCACCCTTCTTAAGGGTGATCAGGAACATATTCTGTTTATGAACATCTCTACCGGCAACATGACACCGCCGCAAAGGGTTTCAGTCCGACCTCAGCCAAGGAACACTCCCCCTAAAAAGGCTCCTCCCAAAGAGGCGCATCCCGGGATAGAGCCTGCATCAGAAGGGGTAGAGGGAATAGTCCCCAGGGAACTGGTGGACAAGCTGCTGATGAACCCTTATGACGAGATCGCCAAGATGAGGATGGTCCCTGCCGAGGGCGGTGGCATGCAGCTGGCCAGGATAGACGCTGACAGCGTTCTGGGGCTTGTCGGGGTCCAGAAGGACGATATCATAAAAGCCATAAACGGAGTTGAGATATCCAATCTCAGTGATGCGACGAACGCTGTCAATTCAATGATGTCCGGCACAAGGTTTGACGTGAAGGTCGAAAGGTCCGGCAAACCTCTGGAATTAAAATATCAGGTAAAATGAACATCAAAAGGAAACCTGCCTTCACATTAGTTGAAGTCATGGTGGCTGTAGTTATACTCGCCCTGACCGCGACCGCAGCAATAAAACTTGTTATGCTTGGACAGGAAGGACTCCGCGGAGCAAAGGCCGAGATCACGCTGACAGAAGAGGCAAAGGCTATCAGGACAGGTATAATGCTGGGAACATTACAGACGTCAGGCAAACGCGGCGATATAATATGGGAGACCTCTGACGGTGCAAGGGAAATGTTCGGCGAGGATTTTGGAAAACTTGACTTTTCCGGCCGGGAACAGACAGAGATGATCGTCATCAAAGAAGATATGAGATGGAAAAAGATCAAGGTCAACAACACAAGAGATGAGCGGAATATCATCATATATATGCCATATGACTGATCCTGGATAATTATCGCCGCTATCGGACATACTTTACAGGCAGCCTGTAAAAAAAGGAAGACGCTACAGGAAGGACAAAACAAATCACAGCATCAAACCAGCCATATAATGTTTACACATTATTCATACTAGCAGCCGGGGAGAGATCTGACATGTTCAGGAAAACCAAATTATTATCCTTCATCTTTATCCTTTTATTTATTATCTCTTCATCACCCGGATGCACATATGCTCAGACACAGGAAAATCCGGACGAGGAACAGAATCTCGTTACGGCAGCCCGCCAGATGCGGCAGTCAAACAATGTACAGCTAAATTTCAGCAATCTCGAGATCAGCAAGTTCCTGAGGTTCATGTCAGAACTTCTGAATGAAAATATCGTGGTGGATCCAGCTGTCGGAGGAAAGGTCTCTGTCGTTTCGCCAAAGTCCATCTCGTTAAGGGAGGCAAGGGAGGTAATGCTCTCTGTGCTTGAGATGAACAACCTTTCGATACAGAACATGGGCGGGTATTCAAAGGTACTGCCTGCAAGCTCCGGACCGACATTAAACAACACCGTGATAAAGGGCGACCGCAGCATAGCTCCCGGTGAATCCCTGACCGTCCAGGTAGTACCTCTGCGCCATGTAAAGGCAGGTTACATAATGGAACCGCTCAGATCCGCAGTGCCGGACATAAACATCACACCCCTTGAAAATGGAAATGCCGTCCTGCTTACAGGGAAGGCCTCGGCTTTGAACCGTTCTGTAAGCGTGATAAGAGCCCTTGACGCCCAGGACAGCGTAAGGAGCATCAAGGCTTTCACCCTTACCCATGCCAATCCAAAGATCGTGGAATCTCAGCTCAATGTTATGTCCAAAGACACTTCATCCAAGCTTTCGGGTATTCTTGCAGTAGGGGACGAGAGGACAAGGCGTGTCGTGCTTATTGGAAGCAACCAGGCCCTTCTGGAGTCCGAAAGGATATTAAAAATTCTCGACGTACCTTCGCGCGCTGAGAACTTCCATGTATACCGCCTAAAGAACGCCGATGCAAAAGTCGTAGCTGAACAGATGAACAGTATCCTTGCGACTGCGGCCAAACTTTCCCCCGATCCCAAAGGAGCGATACCTTCCTCGGTGGTCCCGGACCTCCCGACAAACAGCCTGGTATTCACTGCCTCACATGAACAGTTCGGCTCGCTCAAGGAGATACTGGTCCAGCTCGACATCCAGCCAAAGCAGGTGCTGCTGCGAGGCCTGATAGCAGAAGTCAACCTGAACAAGCTCAACAGCGCCGGCATAGACTGGGCGGCCTGGGGAGGCGGCATAACAGGTGACGCTGTGATAGCGGGCAACGTTCAGATGGGCAGCGCGACGGTCCCGGGTGAGATAATCGACCTTTACGACAAGCTGATCACAACTGAGGAAATATATACGAACCCTGTTACAGGAAATACGTACACAACGACAAACACAGAGGGCAAAGCGCTCATATACACATATGTAAAGATGCTTAACAAGTATGACGCGATCAACGTGCTGTCGATGCCGCGCCTAATGTGCACCGACAACCTGCCGAGCCATCTGCAGGTAGGCCAGGTCATCCCGCAGATAAAGGGAACCCTGACAGATACGACCAATCCAAGATCTGTTCAGAACACATACGAGTACAAAGACGTAGGGCTCATATTGTCGGTAACGCCCCATGTGAGGAGCGGAAACCTCGTGGCTCTTGAGATCGAACAGAGGGTCGAGGACCTCCTGACCACGATGGGCTCGCCGACCCCTGTCACATCAAAAAGGGAAGTTAAGACAAACGTCCTTGTTGCCAACGGAGACACGATAATAATCGGAGGCCTCATAAGGGAGGCAGAAAAGGTCCTTAAGCACAGGGTGCCTTTCTTCTCATACATCCCCCTTATTGGAAACCTCTTCAAATCAAGCGAAAAACAGAGAGAAAAGGTCGACCTCATGATATTACTGACTCCTTACATACTGGAAGATCCCAAGGCCGCCTCTAGGATGACGCACAGCATAATCAGCGACGGACAGCAGCTTAGCCCGGCTGAGATCGGAACACTGATGAAGAATCAGGAGGATTACGAAAAATCGATCAAGAACGAGGGTGTAACAAAGGATATGCTCGATCCTAACAAGACCCTGAGCGGGGACAGCCAGGAAGAGAAGAAGGACGACTGGAAATCAAGATACAACGAGCTTGTGAAAGATATGGAAGCAAAAGAGAAGGATAAGGAAAAATGACGCTGAAACCCATGCCTTCACCCGAAGAAGTTCTTCAGCTTATCCCTTCCGGGGTAAGCCTGGACACCCTTCGAGATAAAGGGGTAGTACCTCTCAGAATATCAGGTGGTGTAATGTCCGTCGCCCTTTCAGCCCTCTCTGCTTTCACAGAAGCGCAGCTGATAGCATCAAAGGCAGGAATGTCCTGCGACACTGAAATATATCCGGCATCTGATATACAGCATCTCATAAGGAGCCTTTACGATATAAAAAGCGGCATAGTACAGGATACGCTCAGCTCAATAGAGGAAGTAAACGACCTCTCAGAGCTGGCCCGCCAGGAAGTGATGAGCGATACCGTAGACGCCCCTGTAATACGGCTTGTAAACGGAATAATTGTAGAATCACTCAAAGAAAGAGCCACAGACATACATATAGAGCCTTATGAAGACAGGGTCACCGTGAGATACAGGGTAGACGGCGTGCTTCTAGACAAATACAGCCTCTCCAAAGGGCATCAGGCCCCTGTTACAAGCAGGATCAAAGTTATGGCAAACCTTGATATAGCAGAGAGGTTCGTCCCTCAGGACGGAAGGATCGGGATAAGCCTCGGAGAGCGCATGGTCGACATAAGGGTCAGCTCACTCCCCACGCAGCACGGCGAAAGGCTGGTCATGAGGCTTCTGGACAAAGCAAGAGGACTGCTGTCGCTTGAGGAGCTTGGCATGAAGCCTGACGAGAGAAAAAGGCTGGAAGAACTCATTAGGCGCCCTAACGGCATGATACTTTTCACGGGACCGACCGGTTCAGGTAAAAGTACGAGCCTTTATGCGATCCTCCAGGCGCTGGCAAGGCCCCAAGTGAACATTATAACTGTGGAAGACCCCATTGAGTACGACCTCCCGGGCGTCGGACAGGTCCAGGTAAACGACAAAGCCGGACTTACATTTTCTTCTTCCCTCAGGTCGATACTCCGTCAGGACCCAGACATCATAATGATAGGAGAAATGCGCGACTTTGACACGGCCCACATAGGCATACAGTCTTCGCTTACCGGACACCTGGTGCTTTCAACGCTGCACACCAACGATTCGATCAGCGCAGTAACAAGACTTATCGATATGGGGATCGAACCGTACCTCGTTTCAAGCTCTTTGCTCGGAGTAGTCGCACAGAGACTTGTAAGGAGGATCTGCCCCCATTGCAGAGAAGAGGTCCCTGCATCAGGAGTGATCCTTCAGCATGGAATAGGTATGGCATGGCGGGGAAAAGGATGTGAAATGTGCAGAGGAACCGGGTATATCGGACGTTTCGGCCTTTATGAGCAATTTGACGTTACACCGGAGATACAGGCAGCCATAGCGGAGAAAACCCCTTCTTCCGAACTGCGTAAACTGGCACGAAGAAATGGCTTCTGCACCCTTCTCGAACTGGGCATAAAGGCAGTTGCAAACGGCGAGACGACCCCCGAAGAAATGCTGCGGGTAGTCGGAGAGGTGTAAGACTTGCCCCTTTTTAAAGCTGACGTTTACACGGCAGACGGCCGTCAAAAAGAGCTCCGTAAAGAAGCTGCGAATGAGAATGAGCTGCTCAGGGAACTCGTGTCCGATGGACTGACAGTAGTAAGCATAAAAGAAGAAAGCAGCAGAAAGCTCAACCTTTTCTCCGGGCGCAGGAAGAGGGCCAGGCAGATCAGCCTGGAAGATCAGCATCTCTTCTGCATAACACTCTCTTCCTACATCAAAAGCGGACTTTCAATAACTGAAGTGCTTAGGCTGCTCCAGAGACAGACCAGAAATAAGCTCCTAAGACCTATCTACACTGAGTTGAGGGAATCTGTCGAGGGCGGCCGTTCACTTGCAGCTTCAATGCGTGTTGCAGGGGTCTTCAGAGAGAGCCTGGTCGGCATGGTCGAATCAGGGGAAAGATCCGCCTCGCTTCCTGATATTCTGGAGAAAGCCGCGGAACTGATATACAACGAGGTCCATCTCCGAAGGAAGCTTCGTTCTTCGCTTACCTATCCGCTCCTGATGTTTCTGGTTGGGATGGCAGTGGTAGTCTTCCTCCTTACGTTTGTTGTCCCAAGGCTGACAGCGCTGGTAATTGATTCAGGAGCGGAACTTCCCTTTGTGACCCGTCTTTTGATCTTTATCTCTGATGCTGTAAGGGTCGGCTTTATTCCGTTTCTGGCAGCAATTTTGATCGTTTTCATTTTTCTGCGCAAAAGCGGCAGGAGCATTACTATTCCGGTATTCAGGGAGATAAAGGAAAACATTGCATTCTCAATGATATTTTCACAGACCGGAACGCTTCTGAAATCGGGCATGCCGCTTATCCAGGCGCTCAAACTCACAGAACCTCTCGATCCTGTCAGGGGAAGGCTTCAAATTGTGCAGGACCATATAAAAAAAGGATACAGGTTTTCACAGGGGCTTGAAAAAGAGGGTTCCTTCCCTGAAGAGATAGTCTCTGTGGTAAGGGTCAGCGAAAATGGGAGGGACCTTCCTGACGGGCTGATCCGGCTCGGCAGCAACTGTTGGGACATCGCGCAGTCATCGATGCAAAAATACGCCGAGCTTGCAGAGCCCATAATAATACTTGTAATGGGTTTTCTTGTGGGGTTCGTGGTGATAGCTGTGCTTCTGCCAATATTTGACCTTTCGACTCTTGCGACCCGATAAAAATTATCTGAGGGCCCTTAGGGGATCTATCGGAAAACTGTTCTTTCTTACCTCAAAGTGAAGGTGGCTGCCGGTCGACCTTCCGGTGCTCCCAACATAGGATATAAGCTGACCGGAATAGACCGGATCTCCTTTTTGGACTGCCAGATCGCTGCAGTGTCCGTAGAGGGTCGTGATCCCGTCTGCGTGATCGATAACAACAGTCTTGCCGTACCCTCCCATCCAGCCTGAATAGACGACTATGCCGTCCATCGCCGAGACTATCCCTCTCCCATATGGAGCCATTATATCCAGGCCTGAGTGGAAACTGCCTGCAGAAGCATAAGAGGGGCTCCTCCAGCCAAACAGGCTCGAAACTCTTCCCCTGACAGGCCACATGAGGGTATTTCGCAGCAGGTATTCTCTTCCGGATGCTATTTTTACCTTTCCTGTATCTGTCTGTATAACTGCCGCATAATCAGCACCCGGCAAAAAGACCTCTCTGCCAGAAGAGGGCACCGAGCCGGGAGCAATGCCGTTTACCGCACAGACCTGATCTATCTTCGTGCCATATAGAGATGAAATTCTCTCAATGCTTTCCCCCTCAGGTACTTTGACAAATATTCCCTCCCTGTCGGGTATCCGCAGTATTGTGCCCGGCAAAAGGCTGTTTATTTTTTCCGGACTGTTTGTTCCTATTATCGTATCCGGGGCAAGGCCGAACCTCTCAGCTATCGACCAGAGAGTGTCTCCATCTTTTACTATGTATGCTGTCACTGATATCAGTTTTTTCTGCCTTAAAAAATCTGCCTCCCTTTTTTTCATTTCTTTAACAAAGACTGAGGTCTCCTCAATATGCTCCCTGCCTCTGGGCACATAGATCACGATATCCTTTTCCCTCTCTTTTTTCCCGTCAATTCCGTTTATCCTAAGAAGATCCTCTGCCGTGATGTAATATTTTTTTGCAGTAAACTCCACAGATTCGTCCTTTTTAAGAACAAGTTCGTCCCAATGTCTGTTGTCGCCCATTGAGGAGATCAGCCCATCAGTTACTACCCCCCCGTTTTGGGACAGAGTGCGGTAAAGTTCTCTCTCGGGCGGCGTAAGATTGGACATGTTCAGCAGATCCCTTCCGCCTATAGATATTACATCTTCACCTGAAGCGCTCCTTGGATCATGAAGGTACAGTTCACCTGCCACAGACAACGATACCGCTGCGGCTGCCATGATAATGAATGAAGACAAGAGCATTATTGCTCTCTTATACTTACTAACTATTGCAGCTGGCTTTTCCATCCTTGCTCTGTCCCTTTCAGAAAATGATACGTCTCTTTGAACTGACTCAGACAACACAAAATGATCATGGGTGTGAACAGTACGCAGCCTGATATAAAAGGGAAAGATGGAATAAGCGTAGACGCAGCCTGATCAAGCTGCGCCTTTTCACTATTCCCAGTTTGATATGTCTGAGTTTGGATCTTCTCCGCCTTCCCTGCCGTCCGCCCCATATGAGAAGATGTCGAAGTCTCCATGCCGACCGGGAGATTCATAAATAAACTCCCTTCCCCAGGCGTCTTTGGGGACCTTTTTCATATAACCGTTCTTTTGGTAATTGAGCGGTTCGGGAGGAGTGGTCGGCGGATTCACAAGGGCGGCAAGTCCCTGGTCTGTCGTCGGGTAAAAACCGTTGTCCAAATGGAAAAGGCCCAATACCTGCTCCAATTGTGCTATCTGGGTCCTTGTAGTCTTTATCTTTGCCTCTTCACTCTGTCCGATCAGCCTGGGACCGACAAGAGCCGAAAGGAGGCCAATGATCACAACAACGACCATTATTTCTATCAGGGTAAAACCACGCCGTTTATCAATGAATTTTTTCGTTTTCATAAGAATCTGCCTGTCCCCTTTGTTCTGTAAGTTTTGAGATCTTATTTTAATATATTACCATTTATTTTTACGCATTGCTGCCCTGATATCCTATAACTTTAAAAAGGCGAGGGAAAGAACCAGATAGCCCAGACGTTTCCCAGAAAATGAAAAATTATTGAGGGAAGTATATTTCCATATTTCTCGCGCAGCCACCCCATTATCAGCCCCGGGAAGAAGGTGAGAAGGGAAATACTATAGGGAGCGGCAATAAGGTGCAAAGGCGCGAATACAAGGTTTACAGCCACTATTGAAACTGCCGCTGAATATCTCCTCCTCAGCGCCGGCTGGATCCAGCCCCTGAAAAAAATTTCCTCCGCCACCGCTGCGGCAAACCCGGAGATCATCAGCTTCAAAACCATGTCAAACGGTCTTCTGTGCGGCAGGTCATCCCATGGCCACACAAGGGCGACTGCCGTCAGCAGTAATAGTGTAAATGCGGTAATAACAAGCGTTTGAAAGATAGCTCTTTTTTCAAAAACGACTTTGAAGGGAGAAACCTCTTCCGCCCTGTCCCTGTTTGATGTTTTATCATATGAGAAGAGATCTGAAAATTTGTCCATCCATTCCACTCTCTGCGAAAAGGCGTTGCCCTGTCGGTTGGGCTTGCTGCTTGTCTATTATATCACCGCCTTTTTCGAGGACCACTATGCTTCTTATTACCTGATCGATCATATTTTAAAAAAAGTATTGCCGTTGGACGAAGCCGAGTATGCCAGAAAGACCGCGGGGATGCTCTGGACTGATATGATCCACCCCAAAACCGGCAAAAGCGAGACCGAGATGCTGGAAGAAGAAAATCTTGCGCTGATCAACATTTTAAATTCCCTTGGAGTCAAAGTATATCGTCCTAAAGAGATAACTGTTGATTTCATAAAGAAAAATTATGGTTCCGACGTCCTGCTCAACGGGTTCAGCCAGGATTTTCCCAGAGATAACATCGCCGTGATCGGAAACAACCTGATAGAGCTCAATCTTCGGACACCGCTTAGAAAAGTTGACATATCCGGGTTCAAAGAATTGCTGACAGACAAGTGTACAAAGAGTAATGTCAGATGGTTCTCCATGCCCCACACGGAATTGCTTGCCCCTCCCGACTCTGATACTCCGCTTCTGGAAGGCTGAGACGTTATTGTATTGGGCAGGACTATCCTTGTCGGCAACACCCGGAATCCAAGCGTCGGATCAAACGAAGCAGGCTACAGATGGCTTAAAAATATTCTGGGAAGTTCCTATGATGTTGTACGGGTCCCTCTGAGGGAGGACGTCCTCCATCTCGACTGCGTTCTCTCTGTTCCGCGTGAAGGCCTCGCGATAGTTTGTGAAGAAGCTTTTATTGATGGACTGCCGGAACACATCAGGAGCTGAGACCTGATCAAGGTCGGCATTGAGAGCGTGCAGAGGCTTGCGGTAAACGGAATACCGGTCAACAGCAAAAACTACATCATGTCCTTCAATGAGCACAACGACAACAGATATCTGCAGTCTGAACTTGAGAAGAGGAATATTAAAGTCCACATGGTATTTTTCGGGACTCACAACGGACAGGGCGGCTCGCTGCGGTGTGCCACCCAGCCTCTGATAAGGAAAATTAAGTGATCTGTGCTATATGTATGCGGTCCTCCTGTCGGGCGCCGCAAAAGCATTCGGCAGGGGGACCCTCTGTTATTCTCAATGATCTGATTTGAGCCCCGCTCCGCACATCGTAAGCAGGCTGTCGGGCGTTTTTCCGTGCACCTCGCAGTATTTAAGGTATGCGGCGTAATTTGCGGCTGTCGTGTGCTCGCAGTAAATACCCTTTTCAGCCAACAGAGATCTTGCTTCAAGTATCTTATCTTCCGGTGCCCTGATAAGCCTGACATCATGCCTGTATATGTACTCAAGTATCTCTTCACCGCGCGCCGGACGACCTATAGCTATCCCTTCAGCTAGAGTAGGTTTGGGGTAGACTCTCGCAGGAACTTTTTCACCGGCCTCCGCCGCCTTCACAAAGGGGTCGCAGTTCTCGCTCTGTATCGCCACAATGTTTGGCATCCTGTCGATCGCCCCTGCCGCAAGAAGCTCTTCGAGCCCTTTTACCACACCTATGAATAGAGTCCCGTTGCCAAGCGGTATAAAAATATTTTCGGGGATCCTCCCCAGCTGTTCGTGAACTTCGTAGATGTAGGTCTTGGTCCCCTCGTAAAAGAATGGGTTATATACGTGGTTAGCGTAGTACTTTCCCTCTTTTTCCACCTTGGTCCTGCAGGCATCGGCACAGTTGTCGCGTGATCCGGGGACTATGTTGATGCGCGCACCGTGCGCCTTTATCATGTCGATCTTTTTGGGTGACGTTCCCTCCGGCACAAAGATCTCACAGTCTATTCCACATCTGCCGCAGTATGCAGCGACGCTGTTTCCGGCGTTGCCGCTGCTGTCCTGTACGACAGAATCTACCCCTATGGCTTTGCAGTGAGCGATAAGGACAGCGGCTCCTCTGTCCTTGAAGGAAAGGGTAGGCATAAAATAATCCATTTTGAGGAGCACATCATCGCTGAAGCTTACTATCGGGGTCATTCCCTCTCCCAGGGTAACTTCGCGCCATGTCTCACCCTCGAGCGCCATGAACTCTTTGTAGCGGAACATCCCCCAGATGCTTTTGTCTATACGTGACGGATCGTATCGTGGCGCGTCAAAATCAAGTTTCCAGAGTCCTCCGCACTCGCACTTGGGCTTACGGGTCCTTGTGCTCTCAATAGTACCGCATTTACCGCAGACAAAATTCATTTCGGTACCTCCGCGACGGCCTCTATCTCCACAAGACAGCCAAAATGGAGCTTTCCGCAGGGCACGACGCACCTTGCAGGCTTGTGATCCGCAAAAAATTCTGAGTAAGCTTCGTTCACTTCATCCCACATATCTATGTCAGATACATAAATACGGCACTGGACAACGTTTTCTCTGGCCAACCCGGCCTCACGCAGTACCCTCTCAATGTTGGCAAGCGCAAGCGCCGCATGTTCGCGGGCTCCTCCGGAGGCGATCATAAACGTGTCGGGATCTCTTGAGAGCTGGCCCGAGATGTAAAGCATGCCCTTTGACAATATCCCCGGACTGTAATGTCCCTTATTCTTGATTTTGTACTCAGGAACGATCTGTTTCATAGCTTCATCCTCCCTGTTATCAACAGCCGGCAGCTCCGCTGCCTGTTCTCTTAAATCAAAATTATGTTTTTTATCATGAACGATACTATTATAAACGGGAAAGGGCGGGGATGAAAACATCTTAATATCTCAGCCGGATCCGGGTTGAATCTGCCGTTTCTCATGCCGGGCCGAAATAAAAATTATTAAAAATTTGTAATGACACAGTGACTTTACCGAATTATAATGTCATTGTCTTGATATTTTGGGGAGGTGTTCTTTTATGAAAAAAACGATCCTATTTATGTTTCTTTTCCTTTTTCTGCTCCTTTTAGCTTCACCCTGTCCGCTATTTGCGGCAGGCCCTGAGTATGACCAGGCCTACGCCGTATATCAAAATCAGGGAGCTGCCGCGGCCGCTCCGCTCTTCAAGAAGATCGTCGAAAAAGTGCCTGACCCTGATGCAATGTGGATGCTCGGCTATATTTACAAAAACCAGGCAAACTTCGATACGATGTACGCTGAAAGCGCAAAGTGGTACAAGAACTATCTGCAGTTCCCCTTTGTAAAAAAAGATTTTGCCATGCACGAACTGGGACAGATCTACAAGACCGGGGGGTATGGTGTTGAAAAAGATCTCGTAAAGGCGAGGATCTATTTCGAGACACTTGTAGAGTCCGGGTGGTCTGACCAGAATTACGCCAGATATCCCGTGAATGACCTGACTCTGGTCATGGGCGAACAGATGGCGGGCTACACAAAAGAAGACACTGACTACGTTAAAGCAGGCAAGCTCTTTGCCAAGAACAAACCAAAGGATGCGCTTGCCCTACTTAAACAGTCAGCTGAATATAAGAACCCCGATGCAATGGAAGTTCTGGGGACTATGTACAAATACGGCATAGGAGTCAAGCAGGACTACTTCGAAGCTGCTTCCTGGTTCAGGAAAGCAGCGGAAAAAGAGCTGCCCTATTCCATGCTGAACATGGGAAAACTCTATGACAAGGGAAACGGCGTGACACAGGATGACGCGATCGCAAGGGAATGGTACAAAAAATCCGCAATGGCAGGAAATGAAGAAGCTAAGACTATCCTTACCGATAAAATGGTAAGGGATCCCATTGTACCCGAGACGGCAATAGAGATGGTCGGAAAAATGAGGTATGCTAAAGACGGACTCCCATGGGCCGAGGTAGTAAACAAATTCATACTCAAACCGAAATGGGAATATTATTATAATGACCAGGAGGGTCACGTTGTAAAACTCCGGGGATACTATGAAGACGGGCAGAAGGAGAAGAACGCTATCTCTGTATGGTACTACCTGAAATGTGAGCCGAACATAGCAGACGGAACGAGAGCATACTCGATAAAACAGCTTTACTCCGCAGTAAAGGATGAGAAATCAAAGCAGGGGATCCCCGACTGGCTTGCCTACGAACTGGAATGACCTTTATGGCACTATCCGCATGATCTGATCAAACGACGTGGGACGCCTCTCACTATGAGGACGGCCCATGTATTTTTAATGCTTCGGTATTATAATAAAGAGGTAAAATTATAATCAATACACAGCTTGCCATGCCGAAAAAGGAGGCGGTATCAATGGGTATTCTTGCTGCTGTGATGGTCCCGCATCCCCCGCTGATCGTTCCTGAGGTCGGCAGGGGTGAGGAAGAAAAAATAAAAGATACGATAAGAGGCTTTACAAAGGCTACGGAACTGATAACCAGACTGAAGCCTGAAACTATTGTGATCATTTCTCCGCACAGTGCCTATTATTCCGACTATTTCCACATTTCGCCTGGTAAATCTGCATCCGGAGACCTGGGGAAATTCGGTGCTCGCCAAGTGACCTTCGATATCCGTTACGATACTGAATTCGTTGCTGAGCTTGAAAAAAGGGCTCACAGGGAAAACGTAGAGGCCGGCACGATGGGGGAGCGTGAAAAGAGTCTGGACCACGCAACGGCAGTTCCCCTTTACTTTTTGAAGAAAGCATACGGAGGAGATATCTCCTGCAAAATTGTCAGGATCGGGCTTTCCGGGATGCCGCTTCGCGAACACTACAGGTTCGGGACCCTGATCAAAAAGACTGCGGAAGAACTTGGCAGGGATGTCTGCGTCATAGCAAGCGGGGATCTGTCGCATGTTCTAAAAAAGGACGGCCCTTACGGATACAGGGCAGAAGGCCCTGAGTATGACAGAAAGATCATGGATGTGATGTCGAGGGACGCTTTCGGGGAGCTCTTTGGTTTCAGCGATGCCTTCTGCGAAAGGGCGGCGGAATGCGGGCACAGGTCATTTACGATAATGGCCGGATGCTTCGACGGAGTCTCCGTAAAAGCTGAAATGCTCTCATACGAAGGCCCTTTCGGTGTCGGCTACGGAGTCTGCACCTTTATACCCGGGAAACCGGACCAAACCAGAAAATTTCTTTTAGCACAGGAAATGGAGAACAAAGACAAAGTGGATCACCTGAAAAAGCGGGAAAGTCCCTACGTGCGTCTTGCCAGAGAGACGGTGGAAAGATATGTCTCGACCGGAAAGAGGATCGCTGTTCCGGAATATCTCCCGGAAGAAGCTCTGACAAGAAGGGCGGGAGCCTTCGTCTCGCTGAAAAAATTCGGTCAGCTTCGGGGATGCATCGGCACCATATCGGCAACTGAGGAAAACATAGCAAAAGAGATAATCCAAAATGCGATAAGCGCATCAACGAGAGACCCCCGATTCCCGCCTGTCTCTTCATCAGAACTTAAAGACCTCGTATACAGCGTTGACATACTTAACGATTCTGAGGACATTGATTCCCCGGAGGATCTGGACGTAAAAAAATACGGGGTGATCGTATCAAGCGGTTACAAAAAAGGACTTCTCCTTCCCAACCTAGAGGGAATAGATACTGTTGAAGAGCAGATATCGATAGCAATGCAGAAGGCAGGGATCAGGGAGGGCGAAAGGATAAGGCTGAAGCGTTTCGAAGTGGTGAGGTACCACTGAAATGATATGTGACGTATGTCCTCGCCGGTGCAGCATCGAAGATGGCAAAAGAGGCTTCTGCAAAGCGAGAGGGAACAGGGGTGGCAGGAACATCTCCCTCAGTTACGGGAAACTGGCATCAATAGCATTGGATCCTATAGAGAAAAAACCACTTGCCAGGTTCCATCCGGGGAGCCGGGTCCTCTCCGTAGGCACCTTCGGTTGCAACATGGACTGTCCATTCTGCCAGAACCATTCGATCTCGGCTGCCTCAGAGGAGGATGTGAGGACAAGGTACGTTTCACCTTCCGAACTTGCCCGCCTTGCCGGGGAACTGAAGGATAAAGGTAATATCGGCCTCGCCTTCACCTACAACGAGCCGATGATCGGATATGAATACGTAAGGGATGCTTCCCTGGAGGCGAAAAAACTGGGGCTGAAAAACGTCGTCGTAACAAACGGATGCGTTCTGCCGCATATACTTGAAGAGGTGCTGCCGTCTGTCGACGCCTTCAATATCGACCTGAAAAGTTTTTCGGAAGAGACATACCGAAAGCTGGGCGGAGATTTAGAGACCGTAAAGGATTTCATAACACGCGCAGCAAAGGGATCTCATATAGAGATAACCACTCTGATCGTACCCGGAATGAACGAATCAGAAGAAGAGATAAAAGCCCTTTCAGACTGGATAGCCGGGATAGAAAGGTCCATTCCCCTTCATATTACAAGGTTTTTCCCACAAAGAAAGATGGCTGACTGCCTGCCCACGGATATCGACCTGCTTGGGCAACTTTATGACACCGCAAAGAAAACCCTTGACAATGTATTTATCGGAAACGTATAGCCGGACGACAATGCCGCCCGGCTACCATTTTGAAATTTAACAGAGAGGGTTACTTTGATCCTACTTCATCACATAGGTTTGTGGTCAGATACTTTGCAGCTTCACCGAGCGGCATTTGCGGGATAAGCCACATAAGTTTGGTCACAATTGCCTCGAAACCCATATCAAGGGCGCTGACCGCACCTGTTTTGAGCGTTTTCTGGCCGACATCGTATGTCGAAAGGTCAACTCCGCCTTCTGGGCACTGGGTCGTTATGACCGGCAGTATGCCGAGGTCAACGGCCTTTTTGATGCCCGGCAGAAGGTCCTCTCCGATATAGGGCAGCCCACCCAATCCAAAGCACTCGACTACTATCGCTTTGGGCTTCATTTCAACGATCCTGTCAAAGTAATCGGCCCTGAACCCGGGAAAGAGTTTTATCGGCATCACTTCGTTCGAAAAACGGATCTCATCGGATGATGTGCCGGGCTTGCAAAGTGTCTCCCTGTCGATAAACGGGGCTTTCAAAATGGTGACCTTTCTGCCCTCAGAGAGTCCGAGCTCATCATAGTAAACGGATTTGAATGCCTCAAGCCTCTTCCCTGACATTTTTTTCGCCCTGGGACCATGTATCAGCCTGCCCGCAAATGTTACGGCTACCCCCGGCTGTCTTTTTGCAAGAAGGGCTTCCATAAACCTGAATGCGTCTTCAAGGTTATTCTTAGCGTCCGTTCCGGGCTCAGACATCGGGATCATTGACCCTGTCAGCACTACCGGTTTTTCAAGATCCCTCATGACATAGGACAGGGCAGATGAGGTATACGCCATCGTATCGGTGCCATGAGTTATGACATAGCCGTCATAAGAAGGGTTCTCCCTGATGCATTTTATGATCGCCATCCAGTCTGCCGGATCAATGTTGGAGCTGTCCTTTGAAAACACATTGGCTATGTCAATGTCGGCAATTTGGTAAATACCGGGCACCTGGGCCGCCAGAGCTTCCCCCTGCTCCATGGGTACAAGGCCTTCGGCGCTTTGCTGGGAGGCGATAGTTCCTCCAGTAGATATCAGCAGTATTTTCATTGATCTCTCCCCTTTATGTTCTTTGAGCGATCTTTTTGACAAATGAGAGTATCTATCCTCATACTTATTCTCCCTGTAAGATACTGTAATTATAGGGAGAACATGGTCCTTTATTAAATTTCTATTAATAGTATCTAATGAAGCGCTCCGAACTTCCGGAGCGCTTCAAAAATATTTACTTTATTAGGAGACTGATGGAAGGCCGATCTCAGGAATTTTAAATCCTTCAAGCAGCTCGTGTATCAGGTCCTTTACCTTCATTATTGATGTAACCTTAGACACGTTGCTCCCGCAGAAGAAGAGCCCGTTTTCCCAGTCTCCCCTGTAGGCGCTCACAAGAGCGTCCGCTATGCAGAAAGTCTCGTGCTTTATCCTGCATATGCAGTGGGTGAGGCAGGGGGTCCTGCAGGGCATCCGCTCCTGGATCCCGGCGAGGTAGCGCTTTACCATCGGACTGTTTATGGCCCGTCCCGGAAGTCCGCAGGGGCTGTTGATAAGAACTACGTCTTCCTCTTTGGCGTCAATGTATGACTGTTTGAACCTGTCTGACGCGTCTCCCTCTTCTGTTGCAGCAAAACGTGTACCAAGCTGGACTCCTTTTGCGCCCATGGCAAAAGCGTCCGAAATGTCACTGCTGTCCCAGATGCCTCCGGCGGCAATCACAGGAATGTCCATCTCGTTTTCTTTAAGGTAATCGACCAGAGCAGGCACAACGACCTCCAGGGAAAGAGCAGGATCAATGGCCTGTTCGATATCCCTGGCTCCCAGGTGTCCTCCCGCGGTGTTAGGGGTCTCAACTACTATCCCGTCAGGAAAACGGTCATAATGTTTTTTCCAGCGGCTTATGATAATGTTCGCGGCCTTTAGACTGCTCACGATAGGAACAAGTGCAACATCGGGAAAGCCGTCGGTAAGTTCGGGAAGCTTAAGAGGAAGTCCGGCTCCTGAGACGATAATGTCTGCGCCAGCCTCGCATGAGGTCCTGACAAGAGATTCATAATCACAGAGTGCGCACATGCAGTTCACTGCAAGCACACCGCCCATTGCTGCATCCTTTGCCTGTTTTATGTATTTTCTAAGCATCTCACTGTTGCGTTGCGCAAAATTTTTGGCGTTGTATCCCTCTGTAAGAACACCAAGCCCAACTGAGGCAAGCGTCCCTATGCCGCCTTCTGCTGCTACAGTTCCCGCAAGCCGGGGACCTGATATCATGACCCCCATCCCGCCCTGTACTATCGGATATTTTGGCTGGTGTTTTCCTACCCTTAGGATCGGGAGTTCCTTTTCTTTAGTGATCATATTTTCTTATACTCCTTAAAATAAACTTGGCAAATTATAATATCTGCCAGATCTTAATAGTGGAATAACGGATATGTTATTCTGTTTTTATGATTTTGGCAAGGGAAATAGCTTCAATTTGCCTTTCTTTCAGGGTGTTTACCCGGAAGAAAACACTGTTGTCGTTTTTTTTTCTTATCCGAGTCTGAACTGTCCGGAAAATCGTTATCCATCTTAACAGTTCTTACGGTTTTTGTGGTATAACCTTTCCTGTGAGCACTGTTTTTTGTATGCATATGGGGGCGTTACTTGTGTCTGAAAGCCGTTTGAAAACATTTATCGGCATTACCTCTGCAGCAGCGATATCTATGCTGGGAGTAGGCGTAGTCGCATCGGGACTGCCGGCAAGAGTGATAACACTTTCAGGGGGAGATGCCTCCCTTGTCGGACTTCTGGCCTCAAGTTTCGCTCTTCCTTACATCTTTCTTCAGGTACCTTTCGGAAACCTCTCTGACCGCTACGGATTCAAGCCTTTCCTGCTCTTTGGCTACTTGCTATCAGCAGCCTCAGGCATTATTTTTTACTTTGCCGACTCCTCCATGCCGATATTCATCGGGCGCGCAGTCCAGGGAGCAGGGGAGATACCTGTCTGGGCAACGGCACCGGCAATAATCTCAATAGCATATCCGCATCATAAGGGGAAAATGATAGGAATATACACAGCAGCAGTATACATCATGCTCTCAGTCGGACCGCTCCTTGTCCCGAGCATGCCAGACATTTTCGGAGAAAGGGGAGGCTTTCTCTTTTTCAGTTCATTATGCTTTCTGGCTTTCCTGATCGTTTTCTTTACCCAGAAGAACAGGAGGCCTGAGCCCGGAAGCAAAAAGGACTCTCTTGAAATCAAAAAAGCCGTCGAACTTCTCTCCGATTTCCCTGTAAGGATAGTGCTGCTTGGGATCTTCCTCTACGGCTGCGGTCAGGGACTCCTCTTCAGCATAGCCCCCGGATGGCTTGTAACTGCCAGACAGTACGGCGCGATGGACATAGGCATCCTCTTTTCTGCATATTACCTTTTCATAGCAGGTGCACAGTTTTTTTACGGTCCTCTCTCTGACAGATATGGAAGGGAGATCTTCATGATACTGGGGCTCACCTGTTCCGCCCTTTCATGGGCGCTTTTCCCATACGCAGGAAAGCTTTTTGCAACTCTGCTGCTCGGTATCTCCGCGGGATCCCTGGGGGGCTTTTTCGTCTCCTCCATGGCATTTCTCAACGAGAAAGCTCCGGACAGTCTTAAAGGTACCATTTCAGGATCCTATTATCTTTTCTGGGGCATGGGATATTTTCTGGGACCGATAATGTGGGGAGTTTTCGGACCGATGCTCGGAATGCAAAAGAGCTTTTTCGCCTTCAGTGCTTTCCTTCTTCTGGCCGCAGCGACGATTTATATTATATGGCGAAAAGGATCACGAACCAGATCTGTTTAATGATACTTACTGCATCTTTACTGCAGGGCATATAAATCGTCTGCATCGACGCATGGAAGCGCATCAATGGACAAAGTACTGCTTTCGATGTTACATTAGGCTGGTCTTTAACATATGAGCACAGGAAGACCGGACGAGGAGATGATAACGATGACCAAGATCGAAAATATACTAACGGCAATAAAAGATGACCTTCTGCCCCTGACAAGAAAGGGAGTGGAAGAAGGTAATCATGTCTTCGGAGGAATGGTCCTTGATGCAGCATCGTTAAAAACGATAGTCGCCGGGACCAACAACAGACAGGAAAATCCAATTTTTCACGGAGAAATTGATACGATCCTACGCTTCTTTTCGATGAAAGACCACCCCCTCCCTTCGGAATGTATTTTTGTGGCCAGCCACGACCCGTGTTCGATGTGCATATCTGCGATAGCATGGTCGGGATTCAAGGAGATCTGGGTCCTTTTCGGATATGAGGATGTTGCGAAGGATTTTGAAATGCCGGTGGACCTGATGATGTACAAAGAGGTCTTTGGAGTAGAGGGCGCAAAGGATAATAACCTCTTCTTCAGGAAATACAGCATCAAGCGCGAATCGGAAAATGAGCCCAATGCCGGGATCCTAAAGGGAAAAATCGAAGAGTTGGAAAAGCTCTATTCATACCTTGATGTAAAGGATTTTGAATACCCAGGGATGTAGTTTCATAAAACATCTTTTCTCATATCAAAAAAAGGAGGGTGCATGAGGCTCCCTCCTTCTGCCTTTATCTATATAAGCTTGCGGGGACGTCCTACGGTCTTCTTTTTCTCCCCTGTCAGGATCTCTTCCGCAGAGTTGGCAGCCCTATCGTAGTACTGGCTGAGTGACTGCCGGAAGGGCAGTTCCCCTCTCCAGAAAGGAAAATCGTTGATGATCTCAAGTGCTGCGATTTGCCTTTCATTTTCATCTATATTGTACTTGAATTCTGGAACTTCTTCTCCGTACCATTTGGCGTAAGAAGGGCACTCCTCACCGTTTTTATATGTATCGGTGATGTTTTCCGCTGCATTGTCAGATCCTCCGCTTATAACTGCGGCATCCCCGTCTTCCCATGTCTCGTTCTCTTCATAATTAAGTTCTTCATTATCCCCTGATGTCTCAAGAGTCAAAAGGTTGATCAGACCCTCACGGTTGACTCCTCTCAGCTTGAGCAGAAGGAAGGGATCATCGTCAAATACTTCGGCAAGCAGCAGGAGTACTGCTATGATATGTTTACATGGAACAGCATCGTCAGGGCAGCTGCATTTATAACGCCGCAGGGCGCTTTTGGTCGGGAAAAGCCCGGTCCCCGCCTCTTTGAAGACTTTTTCCATTTCCTCAGGCATCTCTCCCGCCAGAAGTGTGGCTGCAAACGATGATCTCTCCCTGAAACGGAAAAGAAGAAGTGCTTTCGCTTCATCTGACAGGACCTCAAATCCAAGCCTTATCTGGTAGGGTTTCTTTCTGGTCCCCTGCACTGATGCTGTTACAAGGCCGGGCTCTATTTCGATATCGACTACCTGCCCCCGTCTCGCATAGCTCCTTCCTCTTGCAAGGCGCGCAGAATCAATGCTCCCTTCAAGGATCTCGACCCATCGTCTTGACCACCAGTTTGATCCATGGAAGCGGCCCCTGATGACGCGGGATTTTATTCCACCCCTGGTGCTGAGAGGTTTGGTATATGTCCAGGAAGTCCTTCTTCTATACATTTAGCCCATATCCTCCACAGCATCCCTGCTTAATTTGAAAAGCTGCTTCAGCTCGCTGTCTGTCATCTCGGTCAGCCAGTTTTCTCCCTCAGATACCACAGAATCCGCTATATCTTTCTTTGATCTGATAAGCAGTTCGATTTTTTCTTCCAATGTTCCCCTGCAGCAGAAATAATGTACCTGGACTCTTTCTTTCTGTCCTATCCTGTATGCCCTGTCTACTGCCTGCTGTTCAACAGCAGGATTCCACCACCTGTCAAACATCACCACATGGTTGGCACCGGTAAGGTTGAGACCGGTTCCACCAGCCTTGAGAGAGAGGACAAAAAATGGCGGGGCATCTTTCGACTCCTGGAACTTCCTGACCATTTCGTCCCTTTTTTGTCTCTCTACCCCTCCGTGTAAAAAGAGCGCTTCCCTTCCGAATGTCTCCTGGAGATAGCTCTTTAGCATGGCCCCCATCTCAGCGTATTGGGTAAAGATCAGCGCTCTGTCGCCAACGCTCAGCATCTCCTCCGCTATCTCAGTAAGACGGGCAAGCTTTCCCGAACGTCCGGCGATCTGGGACCTGTCCTTGAGGTAGAGTGCAGGATGGTTGCATACCTGTTTCAGGGATGTGATGGCAGAAAGCACGGCACCTTTGCGCTTTATCCCGCTTGACCCGGAAAGGTTTTCCTCAAGGTTATCGAGCACCGCCCCGTAGAGGGAGGCCTGCTCCCTGTTCAACGAACAAAAGACCTCAGTTTCAATTTTCTCAGGCAGGTCGGAGATGATGTTTTTGTCTGTCTTCAGCCTTCTCAGTATGAAAGGCCCGGTTATCTTTTTGATCTTTTGGAGGGCGCTCGTCTCTCCCGCCTGTATAGGACACATGAACTCCCGGATAAATCTTGATTTGTTGGGCAGCAGACCCGGCATCAGGAATTCCATTATCGACCACATATCTCCTACGTGGTTTTCTACGGGGGTTCCTGTGAGCGCAAAGTGCCACTTAGCCTTTATGGAACGGGCGGCTTTTGACTGTCTCGTTTCAGGGTTTTTGATATTCTGGGCCTCATCGAGGATAACTCCCGACCAGTCCGCTTTTTTGAATGTCTCGTTGTCCCTGTGAAGCAGGGAGTAGGAAGATATCACAAGATCCCTTCCTTTTACGGATTCAACGAATTTCTCGCCCCTGGGTCTCCTGTTTCCGTGGTGTATAAGGACAGAGAGGTCAGGAACAAAATGTTCGGCTTCCCTTCGCCAGTTCTCTATGACCGAGGTAGGGCATATAAGCAGGACTGGGTCTTTTTCTCCTCCATGTATCCTTGTTTTCAGCAGAGCCAGGGCCTGTACCGTCTTTCCAAGGCCCATGTCGTCAGCAAGACATCCACCCAGACCTATCTCTGCAAGCCAGGAGAGCCAGGAGAGCCCCTTCAGCTGGTATGGCCTAAGTTCCCCGCAAAATCCATCAGGCTGCCTTATCTGCTTGATCTGTTCAGCTCCGGTAAGGATCGACCGTACTGAATCAAGCCAGACAGAACCGGTAATAGCTGAAAGCGGGAGATCTTCCTTGTTCTCTCTGAACGATGAGATAAGGGCATCTTTTCTTGTAATTTTCCGAGGCAGTTTTTTGATGCCGTCTATTACCTTTTCAAGCTCGTCGCGGTAAAGAAGGACCCATTTGCCCCTGATATTCGCGAGAGGTGTTTTAAGTTTTCTCAGCAAGGAAAGCTCTTCTTCTGTCAGGACATCTTTTCCGATAGAAACAGACCAGTCGATATCCATCAGATCTCCCAGATCGATCCGGTTTCCGGCAGAGAAAACTTCTCCCTCCCGGATGTTTCCCTTTACTGCAAGCCTCGGCCTGTCGGACGGAGCCCCCCAGGTAGATGGAAATTGTACCTGTATCCCATGTTCCAGTATCTCAGGAACATTGTCATGAAGAAACTCAAGCAGTTCATCAAATGACATCGTGCAGCTGACCGGGGATGGTTCATTGAGACTTCTTGCTATGGCAGGTACAGAGGAGGATATCTGTCCAAGCAGCTGAAGCAGGTACCTTCTGGGATTTGCTCCGGAAGCACGGAACCATTTTCTTTCAGCCGGCCCCGGACTCCATACTTTTTCAGCAGGAACAGTAAGTGTCTGATCCATTGCAGACTGCAAATGCCACGATAGTGTCCATGTCCCTTCCGCATTGTCTGACAAAGGTTCTTCCAGCCTCAGAAAAAGTCTCCATGGCTGGTTTGTGACTACCCTGACAGAATCGGTCCACTCCTGGACCTGAGTACAGAGCGGCCCCATTTCATCATTCCACCTGTGAAGCGCTGATCTCGGCCAGGTAAGGGAACGCAGCCATATATCATGGGGGTTGGTCTTGTCGACCTGCTTTCCTCTTCTTCCCGGAACTGCCTGAGCTCTCCTTACTATCTCCTCAAGGAAAGCTTCCAATATTGAGTCTGCAGTATCTTGAGTGTCATCAGGCTGCATCCTCTCGCTTGTCAGTGAAAAACTCCCGGTCACAGGAGGAAGGGAGTTTACGTAAGCTGAGTATCCATCCTGATATTTAGCCAGATGAAGAGGTCTCCATACTGAAAAGTACCTTCCTTCGGAAGATTCCATGCCAGGGAGGTAAGTTCCCCTCATAACCATCAGTGATGCATATTCCAGACCTTTGAGAACATATTTCAGGTCATTGCCCCACAAGAGCCCGGGAACGGGCAGCTTTTCCCTGCTTTCCTTGATGAGCTGGAAGAGGGCTGTAAGTTCCTCATGAGTAATGTGGAGGGCTTCGACAGAAAATCTTTCTACCGATGGTTCCCCGCTTATTTCAGGCAGTTCACCCAGCAGGGGCGAAGATGGCAGAGGATAGCCGTTGTATGCAGGCAGATCAACATAAGCAACTGCCGAGGATTCCGCCGGGATCCTTCTGCTGTGGCGTATCCCGGCTGTCTTCAATATGTCGTGTACAGCCAGGCTCCCTGCATCCCAGGGCATCCTTGGTATCCCGGAAACGGAAGGAGCCGGTGAGCTGATCAGTTCACCGGCTCCGAATGAACGCTCCCCCCATACAAAAAACCTGTTATCAGTATATGAAACATGTAAAACTATCATTTTTCACTCAATACCACAATGATCTTTAATCAAAACAACTTCCGCCAATAAACTCCCTGAGTATCGAAATATTCGGGACATCGTCTGACGGTATGATAGGAACAAAACTTAGTATCGAAAGAAGCCTCTGTGCTTCGCCATAAGCTGGGGAATCCTCTTTTACCGAAGCCAGCAGGGGCTGTACATAACCTTTGAGTACCGGAAGCTCATACGCAAGTGAAGTATTGAAGAGCGTATCGGCATTTTCCTGATAAGGGAAAATATGACGGTGTGAGCCTTTTACTACTGAAGGCCACTGGATAAGCGTCATTTCAGGAGAGTGTCCTCTCGTCCTGTAGTCACGAAGCATGCGCCTTAGGAGCCTGGTATCTGTTGTCCCTATCCTGTTGTGCATGTCTATAGCCGCACCGGTCAGAGGGCATATGAATATCCCGTATTTATTGTCATGTGGGATACTTTCAGAAAGTTTGTCGTTGAGTCCGTGAATCCCCTCTATCACCAGAAGCTGATCATCGGCAAGTTTGAGTTTGTATCCTTTTTTTCTCTCGCCGGTAACAAAATCGAACTTCGGCACATCGATCTCTTTGTCCTCAAGAAGCGCAGCAAGATGCTCGTTGATCAGGTCAAGGTCAAGTGCTTCAAGCGCCTCAAAATCAAAATTGCCATCTGGATCTCTGGGCGTTTTAGACCTCTCCACAAAATAGTTGTCAAGTTCAAGAGTAGCTGAGTTTATGCAGGAGGCCAGGAGCTGTACACGGATACGCCTTGAAGAAGTCGTCTTGCCTGAGCTTGAAGGACCGGCAAGACAGAGCAGGCGGACTTCCGGCCTCTCTGAAATATGTGCTGATATCGCACTGAGTGTCTTGGTATGCAACGCTTCGCAAACCATTATGAAATCGCGCGATTGTCCGTTGGCCACAAGATGATGTATGTTGTCCATCGTTGCTATCTTCAGGTTGTCAAGCCACTTTGCATAGCCCTGGAAAAGAGCGAAAGTTTTTGCTGATGTTTTAAATGGCTGTGTCTTTGAAGGATCTGCGAAAGATGGTCCTGAAATGAAGATCCCGCCTTTGTAGAGATGCAGATCAAATACCGGTACGATCGCTGCGTTGTCTGCGAGGGCGCCCCCGAAAAAGTCATATATTCCCTCACATCTGTACAAGACCACAGGATCGTTATTGACCCAGCGGAGAAGCCTCTCTTTGTCAATGTATCCCTGAGCGCACATTATCGCACGGGCCTTATCATTAGAGAGTTCCTCCCTGACAAGATTGACCCCTTCTTTGACCATCCTGTGCATTTCTGCATGGATGGATTTTTTCTGTTCATCAGTGACAGGACCGTCAGGGCTGTCATAAAAGTAGGAAAAATTCATCGACTGACGAAGATGCAGCCTAATTCCGCATACTCTTGTAGCCGCAGATGTGAGCATAAAGGAGATCGTCCTGAGATATACCTCAGCTCCCTCGATAGTATCGTATGTTATGAATTCCAGTTTGGAATCCATGTCTATTTCCCATGATAGCGGGCGCTGGACCCTGTTGACCCTGCATGCCACGACCCTGTCTTTTTTGGAAAAATCAGTCCTTGCGAGTACCTCCCTGGCTGTTATGGGAAAATCGCTTTTTATCTCTTTCATGTCGTTGAAACTTATAGTTAAACTCATCCTTTATCCTCCCCGTGAGGCCTGTCCCAGCTTCAGATCTTTGCCGAGCTTAAAGTTCGGCACCGAATTCAATATATAAAGTTTTTGAAATAATTCCAAACATAGAAGCTCATCTGAACATACTATCATAAAAACAGGGAAGCAGGTATTAAAATAGGATGAATTTTAGAAACAAAAGGATGGTCAGGGCAAAAAAACAGTCTGATCCGATGGCTTTTGCTCATCGGATCAGACTGTTTTTTTCAGTTACGTCCTACAGCAGATCAGCTATTTTACTGTCAGCTTTTCAATTACTACCTTTTTCAAAGGGCGATCCCTTGAGTCAGTTGGGACCTTCCCTATCTTCTCTACAACATCCATACCCTCTGATACGTGTCCGAATATCGCATGTTTCCCGTCGAGCCACGGACATGGGGCAAGTGTGATAAAAAACTGGGATCCGCCTGAGTCGGGTCCTGAGTTCGCCATTGAGAGTTTTCCGGGTTTGTCATGCTTCAGTCCTTTGCCGAACTCGTCCTTGATGCTGTAGCCCGGACCTCCCATTCCCGTACCCTGCGGACAGCCTCCCTGGATCATGAACTCGTCTATAACACGGTGGAATATTATCCCGTCGTAGTATTTTTTCTTGATCAGGTCCGTGAAGTTTTTTACCGTGTTTGGGGCAAGATCGTTATAGAGTTCTATCTTGAATGTGCCCATGGATGTTTCAAAAACAGCAGTTTGCCTTTTTATCGCCGCCTCGGCCTCCGCTGCCGAAGCAGAGCTGGCAGCAAATGCCTTTATAAACGCAGATACAGTGATAAGGAACGTCAGTAAAACTAATATCTTCATTATTCTTCCTCCGATGTCGTCTTTTTTGATTTTTTGACCTGCAAATTCTAACATTTATATCTCTCCTAAGCCACCCTCAAGTACGCTGAAAAAATATATACCTATATTTCCCCTTTGTTTGGCACGTTTTTTTTGAGTGGTCAAAATTTGATCTTTACACGATATTTTTTTATGAAATCCGTTGGCATGTAGGACATTTTTGCCTCTCTGAGCCCCGGGTCGTTCATGTCCTCTTCCCTGTTTGCCACAGCAAGTTCCGGGTGCTCCTCAAGCATGTGGCACATAAATTCTTTGTTTATCGCCTGATATGCCGCTCCGTATTCGAGGCTTGCCTTCTCAAAGTGCACGAATATAGTGTGGCATGCCAATTCTCCGATCGTGTAGGCCGCGATATTACCGGAAACCTCAATGACTCCCCCCACGATACGGGGGATACTTTCCCAGTTGCTGAGTATCCTTAGTATACCGTGGTTTTCCTGTAGCAGTCCTTTGTCAGTACAGCCATTGTTCGCCTGGCACCATGAGTGCTGGAACTCCATCACATCTGGGATGATCTCCGGTGTTATCGGCCTGAAAATATAATCGTAATTTTTGCGGAACTGATTGACCCTGTTGCGTTTTTTCATGAACCTGTTTCCGGGCAGCATGGCCAGATCCCTTACGTCATAAAGATATTCCCAGCTCCCCCTCATATCCTCGGAGTCGAGCCTCTCTCCAAACTGCGCTTTCCAGATATTAAGAAGCTTTTCCGGCACGAGCCAGAATTCAGCTTCTTTGCCGAATCTTTTTTGAATTATCTCTTCCCAGTCATCCTTTTTCCATTGCCCAAGCGGAGCAAGGTCGTATTTACGGGGAAGGGTCTGCCTTATCCAGAGAAGATCCTCATCGTCTTCCCGGGCTGTCTGATATCCGTAGTCTCCTGCCCATCCCCAGAGGATCGGGAAGCTGTAATCGGATGCTCTCTGGCTTGTAATTTGCCAGTAATTTTCAAAAAATGAGACGTCCTCAATTTGAATATCCTGAAACTTAAGCAACAAATAACTACCCCCATTCTGCATATCTATAAAGATTAAACCTCTTTCGCAGATTTTGCCAATAGCAAAAGAGCGTATATCTGCTACAATTTTCCAGTAGCAACAAATAATGAAAAAGGATCGATCGACTTGATAAACTATGACTGCGGCAGCAATGAAGAAAAATGTCCTGAGATAGTTCCGGAAGAACAGACGGGGATGACACAGGAAGAGCAGGAATGGGGCCTCAAAAAAGAACCTCGCCCGCCTGTTCCAAAATATGTTTTTGGCGTTATCGCAGCAGTCATACTGGCTGTTTTTCTTGGAGGAAGCTTATGGTATTACCGGACAAGCGTCCTTCCTGAAAAATATTATCAGCGAGCGTCTGCCCAGTTTAAACTTGAAAACTACTCAGAGGCCTACCTGCTTTATGAAAAAGTTCTGAGGCTTCGCCCAGAGCGCAAAAACATCTTATATCAGATGGCATTCTGCCTCGAGAAGACCGGCAAGACGGATGAAGCCATAAGCTATTATGAAGAACATTTGAAAATTCTTCCCGGAGACGGGAAAGCGCTTATAAGATCAGGTTGGCTTTATACTCAGAAAAACAATTTTGAAAAAGGGCTGCCGGCTCTCAAAGAGGGTGCCGCAAAACTGAAGGATCCATATGCATGGGCCCTTGTAAGCGAGGCTGCAATAAAATCAAAAAATATAGAGACCGCTGTCGAGGCTCTTGTTAAACAGACAGAGCTTTTCAAGAAACCTGAGCAGGTGCTTACTTGTTCAAAGATGCTCATGGACCTTGGAGCATGGGAAGAGGCTCTCAAAGGCTATGAAAGGTTCTCTGCGCTCGCCCCCGATGACAGGAGGGGGATACACGGAGCAAATGCGGCAAAAGCAATGCTTGGATGGCCGACAGACCCGAAACTGGTTATCAGACCAGGCAAATCGATCGGAACAATAGAGATCGGCGACACAAAGGAAGATGTAAAGAGCAAACTTGGATCGCCTGAGGCGAAAGAATTCAGGAAGGTCGGCGGCAAGTCGATCCTTGCAGACGAGTACGCAGAGATCTGGACCTACAGCAAAACTATGCCAAAAAGAGGCTTGCGTATAATTTTCCTCAACGGCAAGGTCCGCGAGGCAGAGGCCCGGTCAGGAGAATACAAGACTGAGACCGGTCTGGGGCTGACAAATTTCCTTCTTCCCAAAAACGCGAAAAGGCTTGAATGGAGAAAAGATGGGGAGGGCAGATCTGTCGTCTGCCTTGCAAAGGGAGGCGGGCTTACCTTTTACGCAGCCGGGCTCAACAATGACGGCACTGATGCGAGGTACAGAAAGCTCCGCGTACATAAGGGCAATTCTTCAATAGACAGTGTCGAAGGCTTCAGCCTTCTTGAACTTTTCAACTAGTTCGGCTGCATGTAATAAATGTTTATTTTGGACCCAATATACGGACCGCTTCCATCGCATCCTTGGCGTAGTGATCAGCTCCCACGTATTCCGCAAGGGAGTCTGTAAGTACAGCTCCGCCTACTATGACTTTCACCAGCGGACACTCTTTTCTCAGGAGGTCTATGGTCGCCTTCATGCTTGAGACGGTGGTGGTCATAAGGGCACTCAGGCCGACTATCTCTGCACCGTTCTCCTTAACTGCCTCGACTACCCTCTGTGGTGGAACATCTTTCCCCAGGTCTATCATCCGGAAGTTGTAATTTTCCATTATCACTTTAACTATGTTTTTTCCTATATCGTGGATATCGCCTTGAACGGTCGCGATGACTATCTTTGCTCTCTCTTCAGATCCGGGAGCCCCTTCTTTGGCAATGATCCCCCTGAGCAGTTCGAATGAGGCTTTTGCCGCCTCCGCTGACTTCATCAGCTGCGGAAGGAATATCGTCTGGGATTCGTACTCTTTTCCTACCGAATCAAGAGAGGGGATGATCTCATTTTCGATAATTTTCAGCGGACCCATTCTCGACAGAAGGGCTTCTGTGGCTTTTTCCGCCTCTTTCTTCAGTCCACGTTTTATAGCCTGCGGGAGACCAAAGGATACTCCCGCCACGATTTCTGTTTTAGGTTGATTTTCATCTGTTCCTGAATATTCGGCAATAAATCCTGAAGCCTGGGGGTCTTTGCCCATCAACACCCTGAATGCCGCAATGGACTCTCTCATCCCTTTGTCCCCGGGATTCATTATAGGAGCATCAAGCCCCTGCATGAGCGCCATGGTAAGCATTGTCCTGTTTATTATCGGACGTGAAGGCAGTCCGAATGATACATTGCTCACACCAAGTACAGTTTTCAATCCAAGCTCTTCCCGGACCATCCTGACAGCTTTAAGAGTCTCTGCAGCCTGCTCCTGCTGTGCGGAGACAGTCATGACGAGACAATCGATCAGAACGTCCTCTTTGGGGATTCCTATCTTCTGCGCCTCCTCCATGATGTTGCGCGCTATCCTTAGCCTGCCCTCGGCAGAAGAGGGTATCCCATCGTCATCCAGAGTCAGCCCCAGGACTGCGGCTCCATATTTTTTTACGATGGGAAGTATTTTTTCCAGTGACTCTTTTTTGCCGTTGACTGAGTTGATCAGAGGTTTGCCATTGTAGACCCTCGCTGCCTTCTCCAGCGCATTGGGGTCGGAAGAATCCAGCTGCAGGGGGAGATCAACTACAGACTGGATCTCGATGACGGCTTTTTTGAGCATCTCAGGTTCATCTATGTCGGGAAGCCCCATGTTCACATCAAGGATATGGGCTCCCTGTTCCTGCTGGCAGATCGCCTCTTTCAGAACATGATCCATGTCCTTTGCTCGCAGTGCTGCCTGCAGAGCCTTTTTGCCGGTGGGGTTCAGGCGTTCCCCGATTATGAGGGTATCATCCCCGAAGAAGACCGATCTGGAGGGGGAACATACCCCCGTTCTGAGGGGAGGTCTCTTTCTGAGTGAAGCCACACCCTCCAGGCGTTCTTTTACAAGCCTGATGTAACCGGGATCTGTCCCGCAGCATCCTCCTACTATGACAGCACCATCCTCTGTAAATTTTTTAATGTGATCGGCAAACTCTTCAGGGGTAACGTCATACCTTGCTTCGCCATTCTCAAAAAGGGGCAGGCCGGCGTTCGGCTGCACCATAACGGGTATGCTGCTTGCTCGAAGCAGCCTTTCAACTATCGGGACAAGCTGCTTTGGTCCGAGAGAACAGTTGACCCCCAGCGCATCTGCACCGAGAGCCTGCAGGGTGAGCACCATCGATTCGACAGTGGCTCCAAAGAAGGATGTGCCGTTTTCCTCAAAACTCATAGTAGCCAGAACGGGAAGGTCTGAATTTTCTTTCGCCGCAAGAAGAGCCGCCTTAAGTTCATAAAGGTCGGTGAAGGTCTCAAGAAGTATGAGATCTGCGCCTGCCTTGTTTCCTGCTCTTACTATCTCAGAAAATACTTCAACTGCCTCTTCAAAGGGAAGGTCTCCTGTAGGCTGAAGCACACGGCCGCAGGGCCCGATGTCCAGTGCAGCATACTTTCCCTTCCGGCATGAAGCAGCTTTCTTTGCGATCTCGACAGCAGAAGAGACCAGATCCGCAAGCGGACGGCCTGCCATTTCTGCCTTGTATCTGTTGGCACCGAAAGTATTCGCCGAGACGACATCGCATCCTGCGTCAAAATATTCATCATGGACAGACCTGATGATCTCGGGTGCAGTAAGATTGAGCAATTCAGGAATCTCGCCCCTTTTGAGTCCCCGCTTCTGAAGCATGGTCCCCATCGCCCCGTCAAAAATTATGGTTTCATTTTCATTTATTCTGAATGTCACAGGAACCACCTCTTTTTTTGTATGCACAGCTTTCTCTCCTGGAGCACGAAGTGCAGTCTTTGCTCCGGCCAGTTATTCTCTCTGATATTCCGATCACTGCTGTCACTGATTTCATGGGCACCAGCATGTCTGTTCCCGTAAGTTTGAGACCTATCCTTCTGTCTGCGCTGAGTGCAGAAATTATCTTCTGCGAATCCTCAAGAGGGACATCGCCGTATCCGGGGCTGAAGCGCATCGTAAGGTGCTCTTCAGGTGACAAAAATTTTATGATATCGCTTTCAGCCAGGTCAGTCACCCTCTCTATTTCAGCTGAGGCGCATGCATCAAGGATCACAGCATCTGACATATCTTCAGCCTGCGATCTTCTCAGCAGCATATCGATCCCGCTTCCGAGGGTAGAGGCTATAAGCACAGCTTTTTTACATTCCCTGCAGATATCTGCAAGATCCCTGCCGCGTATGGGAAAAGTTTTGTCGAAAAAAATGCCGTAACCAAAGACCTCAATATCAAAAAAGGCAAAGATCGACTTAGGCGCCGAGGCTTCGTTGATCCTTTGATACTGTTCGGCGATCCTGCTCAGGATCTCCGGAGTCATTTTATCTTCGGGGATGCCAAGCAACGCTGCTGCTTCTTTTATGGCTGGATCATTATGATTTTCAGGCACGCTTTACTCTCAGCGAATATAGGATGCCTCGTATGTTTTCTGATATCCTCTTCGCTATGTCGGGCTGATTCATGGTGTAGAGATGGATGCCGTCCACCCCGGTCGAGAGAAGGTCAACTATCTGGGCTGTTGCGTATGCTATGCCCGCCTCTTTCATGGCCATGCTGTTGTGCCCGAAGGCCCTGATTATTTTCTGGACCTTTTCTGGGACAGTGGCGCCGCACATCGATACCATACGGCTAATCTGTGAAGATGAGGTTATCGGCATTATACCGGCAACTATCGGGATATCTATTCCTATTGACCGTGCCTGGTCCCTGAATCTGTAAAAGAGTTCATTGTCAAAAAAGAGCTGTGAAATGAGCACATCGACCCCACAGTCCGCTTTTTCCTTCAGACAGCGAAGATCATCCTCCATCGAATATGCCTCTATATGTTTTTCCGGGTAACAGGCAGCAAAAATTCTGAAATCATATTTTGATTTGATGTAGCTGATAAGATCTGATGCATATCTGAAGTCATTAAGCTGCTCGCCTTCGGCAATGTCCCCCCTGAGGGCAAGTATATTTCTGACCCCGTTCTCTGAAAGCGTCCTGAGTACAGGATCTACTTCGTCTTTTGAGTTCCCCGCGCAGGTCAGGTGCGCAAGGGCAGGGATGGCATAGCTGTTCTGTATCTGAGAGGCAATCTCAACGGTATTCTCGCGGCTTGTACCGCCTGCGGCGCCATATGTCACGCTGATGAGGTCGGGAGCCAGGCTTGCAAGGGCATCTACAGTAGCAAATATAGAAGCGAGGTCTCCCGAGCCCTTAGGCGGGAAAATTTCAAATGTCATCGTTGGCCTTATCTGTTCAAAATAATCTCTCATCAATGATCCCTCCGACACAGGTATCTTTCAACAATAATTGCCGCCCCGTCGCTGTCATTGTCAGGGGCTGTCTCATCTGCCGCAGCCTTTACAAGATCAGGTGCATTGCCCATCGCTACTCCATGTCCCGCCCACCTGATCATCTCCGTATCGTTGACCCCGTCGCCTATCGCCAGCACATCTTTTGGGTCAACGCCAAGCTTTTCTGCGACAATTGCAAGCCCTTTGGCCTTGTTGACATCAGGGTGCGTTATTTCAACAAAGGCTCCCCAGGATGTTGCCGTGTAGACCCTTCCCTCAAAAGAGGACTTTGTCTTCTCTGCCATCAGGGCAAAATTTCTCTCGTCAAGAGCTATGCCCAGAAGTTTAGTGGAGTCCACCTTAAAATCCCAGAAGCATTCCCCAAGTGAGACAGGCGGTATTTTTGATATCGTTTCGTAGAACCTGCTCCTTGGATCGCTGCTGTCTTTTACATAGAGCCTGTCGTCGCTGTATATCTGTATATACCAGTCCTCTTTCCTGTAAAAGGAGACCACTTCGGCAGTCAGCTCTTTTCCAAGACCCTTTTCGAGCAGGGTCTCCTCTGATACAGGATCGCGCACTATTGCTCCGTTATAGAAAATGCAGGGCGTAGTGATGCCTATCTCTTTTATCACAGGCAGGGCTGAGGGATACATCCTTCCTGTCGCAACTACAACAGGAACTCCGCATGAAATCGCTGATCTCAGCGCGTTCCTTGTCCTTACTGAAAGCTGGCTTGAACTGTTTAAGATCGTGCCGTCCATGTCCACGGCTATCAGTTTCGGATCGAAGATGCTCATATCGCAAAGACCGCAAGGGAGACTATCTCCGCTGCCACAGCAGAGGCGCCAAGCACATCCCCGTTGACTCCGCCCAGCTTCGAATTCATCCAGCCGGCCATCCCAAAACCAATCAAAAGGGCAGAGGTGGCGGAAATGATCCATCTGAAAGGGGCAAAGGGCATGAAAATAAGGAAAGATACTGCGGCAGTGAAAAGATCATAGCCTGTATATGTATCCACCCAGCCTTTTCCCATTCCGCTCTCCCATGGATATATGCCTTTGTAGGCGGCAGAGCATGAGGCAAACCTTCCTGAAGCGGCAGCAACAGAGCAGGCTGCAAGCACCTCAGAGTTTTCAACTGACACAAGGATCGAAGTCCACAGACCGAAGGCCAGTATCAAGCCTGTCACACCATAGGCCCCGATCCTGCTGTCCTTCATGACAGACCGGAGTTCTTCGCCCTGTCTGCCTGAACCAATGCCGTCCCACAGGTCACCCCAGCCATCCAGATGGAGAGACCAGCCGGCGGCTGCGTAGAAGAAGGCCCCTATCCAGAGCGATCCGGGGGCCCCGATCCCCAGTAAGCCTGAGATGCCGATCACAAGTCCTGTAAGCAGTCCAAGTACGCCTCCTGCCAGAGGAGCCAGAGAGAGGGTCCTGTTGCCTGAAGGCATTTTTGCAGGCCACCATTTTTTTGGCACAGGTATCCTGGAAAAGAGGGTCCATGCGACAACGAACCGGTCCCTCAGGTCAAACCCGAATTTGTCACTTTTTATCTCTTCAGTGAATCTGCTCAGATGATCCTGAAATCCGTTTTTATTCATCTTCAACAATGATCCTCCATACCGCCTTTTAGCCAGAGAGGATAACCCGCCACAATGAGCGCAGCTCTGTCTGCCTTTGAAGCGCAGAGTTGGTTCATCCTTCCCTGCAGATCCCTGAAACGCCTGCCCATCTTGTAGGATGGGACAAGGCCAAACCCAACTTCATTGCTCACCATTATCAGATGGGTGCCCTTTGGAGGTAAAGAGCAGAGCTCTTCCGTAAGAACTCGTATCTGCGCCTCCCTGGCCTGCCATTCTTTTTCAGAAGCATCCTCGGCAGCATCACCCTCAAGGAAGAGACGGGTGAGCCAGAGTGTAAGGCAGTCAAGCAGAAGCACCCCTTTGATCGTCTTTATTGCCTGACATATTTCGTATGGATCACCTTCAAAGGTCGTCCATCCTGCCGGTCTTCTTTTTTTGTGTATAGCGATGCGTTCCTGCATCTCACTGTCCTGCGCATCTGCGGCAGCAAGATAGGTAACTGCGGCATGAGTATCGATTGCAAGTTTCTCTGCAAAGGTGCTTTTCCCGCTCCTTGCCCCTCCCAGGATAAGTGTCATCTCAGATCTGTGTGTTGAATAATCTTTAGTTCCCAAAATCTATCCTCTGCAGTATGTTGCCAAGCGTCTGTTCTATTATCTGTCCCTGGAAGCTTTCCTCGGGATAGCTTACGCCCGGACCGACAGGTATCTCGAATTTAAGCCTGAATACGGTGTCCCTGCTGGAATAGTCCTTTTCATTCGGATCACTCGCAGATTTGGGTATAAGATTTTTTGGACTGGTCATGTGCTCAGGTTTATCTACCTTCACATTGCTGAATACGGGTGAATCCATATTGCCGTTTATATTCATAGTCACAAAGCGGAAGTCTGTCCTGGTAAAACCCGAAAGGACCCCCCCAAGGAAATTCTGAAGCAACGCGCTTCTGTCAAGCTCCCCTGTATATTCTATGCCTACGTTGATGATCCCCTGAAGCGCCCCAAGCAGTGCGTTCAATGCCTGTATATTTACCTTTCCCATCGCGAAGAGGCTCATCTCTTTTTTATTATTCACCAGTCCATCGATCATGACATAACGGTAGACCGGATCTCCCGGAGGTGCAACTGCCTGGCTCCCCGGAAGGATCGTCAGGTATCCTTCATCAAAGGTGAATGCGCTCTGAATCGTTTTAAAAAGCAAAGGTTTACCCTTTGTGTATTTTTTGGAAGCCTCAACAGCCTCGAATTCTGAAACTTCTCCGTCTCTAAGGAAGATGGCGCCGGCTGCCTTTACGGTGCTCATCCTTCCGGTTTCTCCGCCTGCCCTGATCTTGAGGTCTCCTTTTCCCGAGATGGATCCGGGCAGGGAAGGAAAGGCCTGCTTCAGCATAGGCGCAACATCAGCGCTCATGACAGTAAGATTGCCTCCCCAGGAGCTCTTTTCTATGTCCATCGCAAGTCCTCCCGAGACAGTTCCTCCGTTCGTCTCAGCCTTTACGTCTTCCATAACCGCATAGCCGTCTGAAATGTAAAAAGGCGCATTCACGTTTCTGATCCTTATCCCAAGGAACCTCATCCTCTCTGAGGAGAAAGATCCCTCGCCGCTGAAGTTCTCGACCTCTCCCCTGCCCGAGAATTTAAAGTTGGCATTTCCGCCAAGCCTTTCCCTGAACTGTTCCGGCAGGTAGGCACCTATCTGTTTTAAGTCTATTCCTACTCCGTTGGTGTCAAGGCTCCCGTTCCATTTTCCGTTTTCAAGGAAGACTCTGCCTTTTGCGGAAAGATCGCCTTTTTCAAGCCTTGCCTTTGCTTCAGAGATATTCACTTCTGTAAAGCTGCCGTCAAACGCGACATCCACCCTTGGCAACAAGAACCCTCGATACTTGAACGGAGCAAACGTACCGCTGCCCCTGTAAAGAGGGTTGCCTAACGTACCGGAAACTTTTATGCTGCTTTTTATAAGGCCCTGAACTCCCCTTATTACCGGCAAATGCCTCCTAAGCAGTTCGTACATGTTTATGTTTTCGGATGATATGGTCATATCCAGTGCTGATTCTGAGAAAGGTTTTCCATCTCCGGGCTGAGTAATGCTTCCTTTGACCAGATGTTTGCCTTTCAGAAAATTAATGGTGGCATTGTCGACCTTTATCCATTTGCCGTCCCCTTTGATCGTCGCCTGCGCTTCTTCAGACCTGAACTGATTCCATCTGACACCATCCGAACGTAAATCAACGCTCCACTTGAGGCCGGTCCCGTCATTGGCTATCCTGAGTTCACCCGAACAGAGACCGTCCATATCCTGGCCTGCCTTGAAGAGGTAATTGAGGACTGAAAGGTCTACTTCTTTGACTCTTCCCTTCACATCCCACTTAAGGGGAGATGAAGGCCTTCCGTTCTGACTTTTCACAGGCAGGATGACTTTGCATTTAAGGTCAGTGCTTCCTTGCCCCTTTCTTGCCTCCATCTTGCCGAAGTCCAGTTTCCCCTGAGAGTAGGTCATTTCTGTGTAAAAATTATCCACCTTAAGGCCGCGAAATCTGCCGTTTACGGCCCTAGCTTTTAAGATCACTTCCGGCGAATCAGCTTTTCCTCTGAGGGCCCATGATCCGGAGGCATCTCCGGATATATCCATCGTCTTTAAGAATCCAAGGTTGTCGTGGAATTTATTTAAAGAGGCGTTCTTTATCGCTCCGCTGAAAGAAAATACCGGCATACCGTCTGCCTTCTTCATATTGCCCGAAGCGGATATAAGTGCCCCGTTCCACATAAGGGAAGTGTTTCTCAGGACAAGGGAGCTATCAGAAAGGTCATATTCCAGCGATGCCTTGACACTTGTTATTTTTCCTATCCCTTTGATCTCCGCCGATTGCGAGGATATGTCAGCCCTGACTTTCATGGCGCTGATCTCGCCTCTGATCAAAGCAGATACATCAGCCACGCCCTTAATGTCATATTGTTCCAGCTCTTTCACTGCTTTACTGAGCTCTTCCAGCTTAAACGACTTCACATCCAGTTTAAGGTCCACAGGCACTCCCTCTGCAAAACTGATCGTGCCCCCAAGTATTACTTCCCTGCCTTCGTTGAGGGCGCTAAGATAGACCTTACCTGAAGGTTTCCCATTAAAAAGCGCCTTCCCCTTTAACGATGTGAATTTCATCTTGTTGTATGCCACGTTTGAAGGAGATATCTCTATCTTTCCCACAAGCGCGTTGAGCGGACCTTTCAGATCAGCCTCCATTGCTGTGATGCTGCCCTTAAGCAGGGATGCATTTTCTGCGATCTGGTGCTCTATTTTGTCTGTCCAGTCCGCAAAGCGGAGATTTTTTGCCGCAACTTTTAGTTCAATATATTTACCCGGAGTCCTGGTATCCATTTTCATAGTACCAGTAAGAGATGATTCGAAGACCCTGCTCTCATCCAAAGTTATGTCTAGGACCCCTTCTTCGTATTTCCATTTTGCAGCGACCTCTTCAAGGGGTATTTTAGCGAGCACAGCTTTATCTAAGACACCTTCTCCTGTTGTGGAGACGTCTTTTCCCTCACCCTTCATTTCCATTTTTGCGGTTAATGTGCCCATCACGCCGTATTTAGAAATATTGGGGAGTATCGAGGCTATCTTCTGTATATTCGCATCTCTGATATCTGCTTTAAAGTCAGGGACAGGCCAGACCGCTCCGGAGATCTTGGCCGAGCCATCGTCCAGCTTAGCGGAGAAACCGTCAAGGACCCAGTTTTCTGCTTCTTTTTTTGCTATCCCAAATATCGAAAAGGGGATATCTTTGAATTTTCCTTTCAGCGCCGGGGCGAACCATTCAAGACCGCGAAGCTCAAGCGAACTGTCATCAAGTTCAAGAAGTCCCCATTGAGAGTGGACTTTGACATTATTGAACATTATCTTGTCTATGGGAATATCTTTCGGAGCAGAGCTTTCTTTTCTCTCCGGCATAAGCTTAAGCAGTGAATCATAATCTGTGTACAGTCCATCGATCACCAGGGTCGAAACACGTGGTGAATTTTTCAGGAGACTCAGCAAAGAGAGGTTTATCTCGATCTTGTCGATAGTAAGAAGCTTTTTGCCTGAACGGACAAGTAATACCTCTTCTCCCTTGAAACCCATTACAGGGTTTCCTGTAAGAGGGGACAGCTGAATTTCAACATTGAGCTCATCGTGTACAGCACCGCTTATCTGGTCGAAAACAAGGTCACCAAGAAAATTAAACTGTGTTACGACCACAAGCAAAAATCCAACAACGGCAGTTGCCAATGCAGCAATTATTCCTATTCTGCTGTTAAATGATATTCGCCTCAAATTGGTTACACCTCTGCAGTTCCAGCTCATTCATCGTCAGTTTACAAAATCGGCTATTATGCCCCGGTACTTGGTAATTCTATCATGTTTTGAACTGCAGACATATGCAATTACACCGTATATGACCCTAAGCGGACTTCCTGCATCAAAAGCCGCACAAGAGGCACACACAGAATGTAGTCGTTCAAGAGAGAGGAGGCGGGATTGAAATGGCATCTTTCTATACTTTATAGGAATAAAAAATCCCGCCGCTAAAGGCAGGATGATATTTTCTGGTGGAGCTTAGGGGATTTGAACCCCTGACCTCTTGAATGCCATTCAAGCGCTCTCCCAACTGAGCTAAAACCCCGAAATCGAACATGGGCAATTATACTGATTAGGATAAATCGTGTCAATACTATCATCAACTCTATGAAAATACTTACTGGAGCAGGGAAAATGAATGCCTGCATATTTACTTTCTTGATTTTGGCCGCCATATTGATGTCCTCAGAAGCATCCTTCGCAATTACAAAGGATGAGCTGTTGCCCCATATTTGTAAATCACTGGGACAAAGCGTACCGAAGAAATATTTAACGGACCATGAGGGAGACCTGACTAATTCCTCTGCCATACGGCTTGCTTTGGAATCAATGGGATGGGGCTTTGTTATCACGATCTACGACCAGATAACTATCCTGCCTGAGTGGAGTGATATGGACTCTATAACGGAAATTTCGAAAAAAATATCACCGCCACTGCCGTCAGCGATGACCGAGCATCTTGAAAGCCCTTTTGCGGAGGAGAATATTAAGACCCTCACAGACTGGCTTGATCTATGTAAAAAGAAAGTCTCATGGAAAGATTCATTTTCTTCTGAAGGAACGACGCTTACCGTCTTTAAACACGGGATAGGCAACCCTGTCGGACCGGCCGACGGGGATCTGGAAAAAGGTATGAATGAACCGCTTTTCGCCGCTATGGTAACAGTCGACATGGATGCAGTGAACTGCCAGATAGCCACTGCCGTCATGGTGGGGGCTAATAAGGCGCCCCTTGCGACGATAGCGGTGGAGAACTACGGCGTAATAGGCGGCATCAATGGAGGATATTTTGCAGGAGCTAAGCCTATAGGTGTGCTTCGCAGACAGGGACACACCGACAATGCGAAATTCTGGCCGCAACGCTCCGCTTTTGGCTGGAACGAGAAAGGCGAGACTATATTCATTGACGGCAAGGAGGTCGCAAGCATCAGTTCTGACAGGCGTTTCGACAAATATACAGAGATGCTGCAAGCCGGGCCGTTGCTGCTTAAGAATGGAGAATATTCAGAGAACACAGAAAACATAAAAGAAAACGTCCTCAACATGCGTCACCCCAGAACGATCGTCGGAACAGACGGGAAACGGGTAATGTGGGCTGTCATAGACGGAAGGGACAACATGCACAGTGTGGGTGCAACAATAGAGGAGACCAGAAAGGTCTGTAAATGGCTGGGAATGACTACTGCCCTGAACCTTGACGGGGGAGGTTCAAGCTCTCTCTGGTGGAGGGGAAATACGTTCTCACTGCCAAGCAACAGCAATGATACAGAACGTCCGATACCCTACGGTGTCCTGATCTTTCGGGAGGGTTCAGGCGTACGGCAATGACCCGACTGATCCAGATCAGATATATCAAGAAAAAAAGAGAGCCCGCAGATACCAGCGGGGTCTCTTTTTTTCTTTTTGCTTAACCCTTGTCAGAAGATCTTTAAAACGGAACTACTTTAGTTCTACCTTTGCTCCTGCTTCTTCGAGTTTTTTCTTTATCTCTTCGGCTTCATCTTTGGAAGCCTGCTCCTTCACGGTCTTGGGTGCGCCGTCAACGAGTTCCTTGGCTTCTTTGAGTCCGAGACCTGTGATCTCGCGGACAACTTTGATGACGCCGATCTTGTTAGCGCCATGTTCAACGAGAACTACGTCGAACTCTGTCTTCTCTTCTTCGACAGCCGCTGCGGGTGCTGCTGCGCCCATGGGCATCATCATTGCGGGTGCTGCCGCTGATACGCCGAATTTGTCCTCGAGTTCCTTCACGAGCTCTGAGAGCTCAAGTACAGACATTTCTTCAATTGCCTTGATAATATCTTCACGTGTCATATCAATTCATCCTCCTAAGGATTATTTTTATTTTTATGCTGCTAGGCGGCTATCTCGCCGCTGGTGTAGACTATGCTGCTTCTTTTTTGTCCTTGATCTGCGAGAGACATGTAACGAGTCCCCTTGCAGGACCTGAAAGAACTGTGACCAGCCCGCGAAGAGGGGCTGCGATCGTCTGGACGACCTGGCCGATAAGAACGTCCCTTGAGGGAAGGTCTGCCAGGGCAAATATCTGAGCTTGGCTGAGGATCTTTCCGTCAAGTATCGCCGCTTTAACAATGAGAGCATCGTTTCCCTTCTCTTTTGAGAAGTCGCGGATGGCTTTGGCTACAGAAGCCACATCTCCGTAGGAGAGGACATAGCCGTTCGGTCCTGAGTCAAACTCTGAAGCATGGACGATTTCCGCCTCGTCGAAAGCGATGCGCATCAGGGTATTTTTACATATCTTCATTTCACCGCCGGCTTCACGGATACGTCTGCGGCAGTCGCTGATCTTCTTGACTGTAAGTCCGCGGTACTCGGTGATGAAGACTGCGTTGCTCTTATTGAGCAGTTCGACCAGGGAATCGATCATTTCACGTTTTGCTTGTGTTGGCATTCAATTTCACCTCCTGTTGATTTTGTGATCGGATGCCGGCAAAAAAAAGGCTTCCGTCACCCAAGGGAGTCCGGAAGCCATAATACGTGTCTTAATAAAGTACAGGAACACGGTTATCCTTCGCAGACCTCGGCAGGAAATTAAGCGCATGCGCACCTGCTGTCTTGAGTCTAAGCTGTGAGATTATACAATAAAGGATAAATTTTGTACAGCATCAAAATAACTGAGGTCCGATCACAAAAGAAACATCAAAAATTGGCATATGCTGATAAGAGTCTCTATTTTTGAAAAACAGCGGTCCTTCTGTGCTGCGTTGGCAAATTATGTTTAACTCAAAAAATTTTTTTACATTTCAGCTTGTTCTAATGTACAATTATCAGCGAATCAATTCCCTTACATATAACTGTGAAGGAGCTGCCCTCTATGAGAAGACTGTTTATTTTTATTCTGGCGTGCCTCATTATCCCTTTTGCTTCATCGTCCATGGCAAAACCTGTTGCCGAGGAGTTCCGCAACAAAGAATATGACTATTCGTCAATAAAGACTGTTCTGGTCATGCCGGTAATGTATGAAATTACGATACCCCCCTCTGAGCCGTTTCTTGATGATTCGGTACAGCAGAAATGGAAAGAGATGACATCACAGGAGAAGAGCGGATTCAGCTTTCTTGTAAAAACACCCGAACAGATCATCGAAAGAGACGATTTTGTCAAAGGGACCGGGCAGACAGAAAAATTAAGCAGGGACAAGGCTGCGGAGAAAGCTCTTTCTCTCTCCCCGGAATACGCGGATGCGATCATGACTGCAACTGTTACAAAGTGTGCATACACAACTCTCCACCATCCCCAGGAACTTGTCTGGGATACCCGTTATGAGAACCGCTCTGTATACGTCAACGGCAGATGGGAGACCAAAAGCGTCCCGATAAGTTATCAGAAGATAAAACCGGCCTGGGATGAGACGCTCGCAGTCGGGTCTGTGAGGCTTGAGCTTCGCAGTTCAAAGGAAAACACTCTCATGTACGGGGTAAACGTAAATGCCACTACAGCTGAAGATCTTTTTACTCCTCTTCCTACACTTACAAAACACATCACGAACGTCGTAGAAAACGCTGTCAAGAGAGTGCCTAAAAAATAATTTTCCCGTTCGTTTTAAAAAACTCAATGCAAACCATTAATAAAGGGGGACGCATCCGCGTCCCCCTTTATTAAATAAATCTGCAAAGATATTTATTCCGCTGCTACGTCTTTCTGAGCCTGCACAGGGTCTATAGATATTCCTACACCCATAGTCGTTGCAAGCGTTACGGTCTTTACATAAGTACCTTTTACAGCGGCCGGACGTGCCTTTATTATAGCCCTGAAGAGAGCCTTGACATTATTTTCAAGGTTCTCGACCGGGAAAGATGCTCTCCCGACTGCGTTATGCGTAATAGCTGTTTTGTCGACACGGAACTCAATACGGCCAGCTTTGATTTCCTTAACAGCACCGGCAACATCGAACGTAACTGTGTTTGCTTTTGCGCTAGGCATAAGTCCGCGCGGTCCGAGGACTTTGCCAAGACGTCCGGCTGATTTCATTATGTCCGGTGTGGCGATAACTGCATCGAAATCCATTCTGCCTTCAGCGATCTCTTTTACAAGATCTTCGCCTCCGACGATGTCCGCGCCTGCATCCTGAGCTTCCTTCTGTTTGTCGCCGAGTGCAATGACACACACTTTCTTTGTGTGTCCTGTCCCGTGCGGAAGGACTATAGTGCTGCGCACCTGCTGGTCTGCATGGCGGGGGTCTACGCCTAGACGAACATGGAGTTCGAGGCTCTCGTCGAATTTAGCAGTTGCACATTCCTTCGCTATTGCGACAGCCTCTGAAATTGAATACTGCTTTGAAAGATCGACTTTTTCGAGCAGTGCCTTATAGCGCTTACCTTTTTTTGACATTTTAATTCCTCCTAGTGGTAATGTCGGAAGAGTCTGAGTCTTCCTCCCACATCCCGGCTTTCACCGAGAAGTTCTTTTACGGTTTTTCTAACCTACTACTTCGATGCCCATCGAACGGGCTGTTCCTTCGATCATCTGCATGGCCGCCTCAATGTCGTTCGCATTGAGATCGGGCATTTTAAGGGCAGCGATCTCCTGGACCTGCTTCTTTGTTATCTTTCCTACTTTATCCTTGTTGGGGACTGCTGATCCCTTTTCCTTGCCGGCTGCCTTCTTGATAAGAATGCTTGCCGGGGGAGTCTTAAGAATAAAAGAGAAGCTGCGGTCTGCGTATACTGTGATTACGACCGGGATGATCATCCCTACTTTGTCTGCCGTCTTGGCATTGAATGCCTTGACGAATTCCATTATGTTGATGCCGCGCTGTCCGAGCGCAGGTCCCACCGGCGGAGCCGGTGTCGCCTTTCCTGCGGGAAGCTGCAGTTTAAGCTCCCCAATTACTTTCTTTGCCATAGTACATGTTACCTCCTTGGTTTTGCTGCTTATGTAAAAGCCCTTTTAGGGCGATTATTCTTTTGTCAATGTGCGTGATGAGAAACGAGAGCTAAAACTATTTATGATCAGATCTTTTCAAGTTCAGTATAATCAGCTTCAACTGTGGTCTCACGTCCGAACACTGATACGCTGAATTTGATCTTGCCCTTGTCAGCGTCTATCGCGACAACAGGACCTGCCTGTCCAGCAAACGGACCGCTCTTGACCTGGATCGTATCTCCGACCTGGAAATCGACCTCGATCTTGGGCTTGGCCTCTTTGCCGAGCTTGTTCATTATCTCCTCTACCTCTTTGGGGGTAAGGGGGATAGGGTGGTTTCCTGATCCGACAAATCCCGTCACTCCGGGGGTGTGGCGAACGACATACCAGGACTGGTCCTCAAGTATCATTTCCACGAGTACATAGCTCGGGAATATCTTTCTGCGGACCCGCTTCGTTTTGCCCTCTTTGATATAGACTTTCTCTTCAATGGGGACAAGGACACGGAAGATCCTGTCTTCCATACCCATAGTTGCGATCCTTTGCTCAAGGTTCGCCTTGACCTTATTCTCATAACCCGAATAGGTCTGGACTATATACCAGCTGCGTTCCTGTGTGTTCCCAAATATTTCGCTCATGCCTAAAAGAGGGCCGCAGCCCTCTTCACCTCCAGGTTACAGTCGAAACTCGAAAGCCGTTTCTGTTTCAGGCTATCGGACAATTTTGGATAATACTCCCGTGAGAAGCAGATCTACCAGCCCGAGATAGGCTGAAACCATGAAAGTTACCACTATGACCACAAGTGTGGAGTACCACATCTGCTGTTTGGTAGGCCATGTGACTTTTTTCAGTTCAGCTCTTGATTCCCGGATGTAGTCGAGGACTTTTTCCATCACCCCGACCTCCTCATTCTTCAACTTTGATATTTTTCAAAACCCTAACCCTAAATAAAAACCAGAAAAAACAAAATGGCAGGCCTGGAAGGATTCGAACCCTCAACCCCCGCATTTGGAGTGCGGTGCTCTAACCAGTTCGAGCTACAGACCTGCGTGCGGAGGTTATTTTACCCTACTTGCACTCCTTATGCAAGGTGTGTTTATCACAGAACTTGCAATATTTCTTTTTTTCAAGTTTTTTTGTAGCCTTTTTTTTGTTCACAAGCGTCACGTAATTGCGGTGCTTGCACACTGTGCACTGAAGACCGACGATATCCGCCATTATTCTTTCACTCCATACTAAAAAGTTTTTTAATGGGCAGCTGGGTTAGAGCCGCCCATGCTTACGACTGTTAGTCTATTATCTCAGTAACGACGCCGGCGCCAACCGTGCGGCCGCCTTCGCGTACTGCGAAGCGCAGTCCGGGCTGCATTGCGATCGGTACTATGAGGTTTACTTCAAATGTGCTGTTGTCTCCAGGCATTACCATCTCAATGCCTTCTGCAAGCTTGATGTCTCCGGTCACGTCTGTCGTACGGAAGTAGAACTGCGGCTTGTAGCCCGAGAAGAACGGTGTGTGGCGGCCCCCCTCTTCCTTCTTAAGTACGTAGACCTCTCCCTTGAAGTGCTTGTGGGGCGTGATGCTTCCCGGCTTCGCCAATACCTGCCCGCGCTCAACGTCGTCTTTGCCTGTTCCGCGAAGAAGCACTCCTACGTTGTCTCCCGCTTCTGCGTCGTCAAGGATCTTGCGGAACATCTCAAGGCTGGTCGCTACTGTCTTCTGTGTCTCCCTGATACCTACGATCGCTACTTCATCCCCCGGCTTGATGAGACCCTTTTCTACTCTGCCGGTAACAACTGTACCGCGGCCTGTGATCGTGAATACGTCTTCGATCGGCATGAGGAAGGGCAGTTCAACTTCGCGCACTGGTGCCGGGATGTGGTCATCGCATGCCTGCATAAGTTCTTCGATACTTGCAGTCCATTCGTTGTCAGTATCGCTCTCAAGTGCCTTCAGCGCGCTGCCGCGTACGATGGGAATGTCGTCTCCCGGAAACTCGTACTTGTTCAGAAGATCTCTGATCTCCATCTCTACAAGGTCAAGAAGTTCGGGGTCGTCTACCATGTCGCACTTGTTCATGAATACTACGAGTGCCGGTACGTTGACCTGACGTGCAAGAAGTACGTGCTCGCGGGTCTGGGGCATCGGGCCGTCTGCTGCCGATACTACGAGGATCGCTCCGTCCATCTGTGCCGCTCCGGTGATCATGTTCTTAATGTAGTCGGCATGTCCCGGGCAGTCGATGTGTGCGTAGTGGCGGCTCTCTGTCTGGTATTCAACGTGCGCTATGTTGATCGTGATGCCGCGCTCTCTCTCTTCCGGTGCCTTGTCTATCATGTCGAACGGCGTAAAGTCCGCTCCGCCATGTCTCGCAAGTGTCTTCGTGATCGCCGCTGTAAGCGTCGTCTTACCGTGGTCAATATGGCCTATCGTTCCTATGTTTAGATGCGGCTTGTTTCTTACAAATTTCTCCTTTGCCATTTCTGTCTTGCCTCCTTCAGATATTTCCTGCTTATTAGATCGATTGCTATATTTTCAGAAGTTCTTCCGCTACGCTTTTCGGTACTTCGTCGTAATGATCAAAGGCCATCGTATATGAAGCTCTTCCGGATGTTTTACTCCTGAGATCAGTCGCGTAACCGAACATTTCTGCAAGAGGAACAAAAGCTTTGACTATCCTGGCATTGGCTCTTGAACCCATTTCAGAAATTTTACCTCTTCTTGACGAGATGTTTCCCATGACATCACCCATGTATTCTTCAGGCACTACCACTTCAACATCCATTATAGGCTCCATAAGAACCGGGTCAGCCTTTTTAATAGCTTCTTTGATCGCCATGGATCCGGCTATTCTGAAAGCCATTTCGGAACTGTCGACCTCATGGTAGCTTCCGTCGACTATCGCGACCTTTATCCCTATTACCGGATAACCACCAAGGATTCCGTTATTAAGAGCTTCCTCAACACCTTTTTGGGCTGCCGGAATGTATTCTTTTGGTACTGAGCCGCCAATTATCCGGTCTTCCCATTCAAAGCCCCTTCCTCCGGCAAGAGGTTCAACTTCAAGGACTACGTCACCGTACTGTCCCTTGCCTCCTGACTGACGAACGAACTTGCCCTGGGCCCTTGCAGGTTTCTTTATCGCTTCTCTGTAAGCGACCTGCGGGCGTCCTACCTTTACTTCTACATTGAACTCCCTGCGGAGCCTGTCAACAATGATCTCAAGGTGCAGTTCGCCCATTCCGCTTATCAGCGTCTGGCCCGTTTCCTCATTTACTGCAACATGGAAAGTCGGATCTTCTTCAGAAAGAGCGTCAAGTCCTTTTGCAAGTTTGATCTGGTCTGCCTTGCTCATTGGCTCTACGGAAAGCGAGATAACGGGCTCAGGGAATATAAGGTTCTCAAGAAGTACGGGGGTCTTCTCATCGCAAAGCGTATCCCCCGTCCGTACCTGTTTGAGTCCCGGTATTGCAACTATAAGCCCTGCCTGCGCGTTCTCCAGCTCTTCGCGTTTGTTTGCGTGCATCCTGAGTATCCTGCCTACTCTTTCACGGCGTCTTGTGTTTGTGTTATAGATAGACATACCGTTCTCGATAGAACCTGAATATATCCTGCAGAAAGCAAGCCTTCCAACAAAAGGATCAACCATGATCTTGAACGCAAGAGCAGAAAAAGGCGCTTCTGCGGAAGGATGGATCAAAATCTCTTTTTCTAAATCATCAGGATCGTGAGCTATGAGCGGAGGCATGTCCAACGGACTTGGAAGATATGCAACGACTGCGTCAAGGAGCGGCTGCACACCCTTGTTTTTAAATGCCGAACCGCACATGACCGGCACTATGTTGAGACCTATCGCTGCTTTTCTGATGGTCTTTCTGATCATGTCTTCGGGGACTTCCTGGCCTTCAAGATAGAGTCGCATCATTTCATCATCATAATCAGAAAGGTTTTCTATCATTTCAGACCTGGCGGTCTCGACCTCTTCTTCAAGCTGAGAAGGTACTTCTGCAAGATGAAATTCTGTTCCAAGCATGTCATCATAGATTATCGCTTTTCTGGCTACGAGGTCCACCATTCCGGTAAAACCGTCTTCCACACCAATTGGTATCTGAATAGGAACAGCTCTCGCACCGAGACGCTTGCGCATCTGGTCTACAACGGAGAAAAAGTCCGCCCCTACCCTGTCCATTTTGTTGACGAAAGCGATCCTGGGAACATGATATTTGTCAGCCTGACGCCATACTGTTTCTGACTGGGGTTCAACTCCGCCAACTGCACAAAAAACGGATACTGCCCCGTCAAGTACTCTCATAGAGCGCTCAACTTCCACAGTAAAGTCCACGTGCCCGGGTGTGTCAATTATATTGATAAGGCAATCGCCCCAGAAACAGGTAGTCGCGGCAGACGTGATCGTGATACCACGCTCACGTTCCTGATCCATCCAGTCCATTGTTGCAGCACCTTCATGAGTCTCACCCAGTTTGTGCTTACGGCCTGTATAGAACAGAATTCGCTCTGTCGTCGTAGTCTTACCCGCATCTATATGCGCAGCTATTCCAATATTGCGCACTTTACTCAAGTCGATGCCCTGCATCGTCAACACCACCAAACTAAAACAATTTTGAAATTTTTATTCTTTTTACTACCAGCGATAGTGTGCAAACGCACGGTTTGCTTCCGCCATGCGATGCGTATCTTCTCTCTTCTTTACAGAGCCGCCCTCGCCTTTACAGGCATCAGTGAGCTCTCGTGCAAGACGTTCTACCATTGGTATACCCTTGCGTGAACGAGAGAAATTGATGATCCAACGAATCGCAAGAGCCTGCGCTCTCTCAGGTTTGACCTCTACAGGAACCTGATATGTCGCTCCGCCGACTCTCCTTGGACGTACTTCGACAAGCGGACGAACGTTAGTCATAGCTTTTTCAAATACTTCTGCAGGTTCGATAGTAAGCCTGCTTCCAGCCAGATCCAGTGCTCCATAAAAAATTCTCTCTGCCGTACTCTTTTTTCCGCCGAGCATTAGGCAGTTGATGAATTTTGAAATTGCCGGGTTCGCATAAACTGAATCGGGCGGCGTTATACGTTTTTTTACATGTCCTTTGCGTGGCATTTAGGACCTACCTCCCTTTAAATAATACAAATTACTTCGGTCTGCGAGCGCCGTAGAGCGAACGGCTCTGACGACGGTTTTCAACGCCGCCGCAGTCAAGAGTTCCCCTGATTATGTGATAACGAACACCAGGTAAGTCCTTTACACGTCCACCACGGACCAGGACTACAGAGTGTTCCTGTAAATTATGTCCTACACCCGGGATATAAGCAGTGACTTCTATTCCGTTAGTAAGACGCACACGTGCGACTTTACGGAGAGCAGAGTTAGGCTTCTTCGGAGTAACTGTATAAACACGCGTACAAACTCCGCGGCGCTGTGGGTTCTCCTGAAGTGCAGGGGCGCTCATGCGACGCCTCTTGTCCTCTCTGCCGTTACGTATAAGCTGACTTATTGTTGGCAAATAGCTCCCTCCTTCCCTATTAATATATCTTTCTACTTTTTAAGAAGTGCCGCCGCCGCAGTCTTTCTTGTCACGGCGCAAGCTCTTCCCAATTGCGATGATGTTTCTGCCCATTCTACGGGCACTCCACGTTTTGCGGCCTCTGTCAATATTTCCGCTTTCAGGTGAGTATCCGCTTCCTTAGAAATAAAAACCTTGCTTACTCCATCAACCTTAAGCTTCCTCAGAACTGAGTTTACCCCAGCTATCCTTCCGGATGAAGCGAGTTCGTTTAAAGGCACACGAACACCTCCTGTGCAAAGGCGCACCAGAGTATATTAACAGCGGAAGCCTCCGGTGTCAATATACACCTTTGCTTCCGCTGAAAATTTTATTTGATTGTTATTTTTTAGGTAAAACTAATTACTCTGGGAATAGTTATTCATCAGTTAGTGCTAAAGTTTCAGCCTTTACCGAAACAGATGGTTCTGCATTCTCTGAAATCTCGACTTTTCTGTACCTCTCAATGCCTGTTCCAGCCGGGATCAGAAGTCCGATTATTACGTTCTCCTTAAGTCCAACCAGATTATCGACATCTCCCCTTACAGCCGAGGCTGCAAGTACCTGAGCGGTCTGCTGGAACGACGCTGCAGAGAGGAAACTGTCGGTGGCAAGTGCCGCCTTGGTAACGCCGTGCACAACCGGTCGCCACTGTGGCTCTTCCCTAAGGCGCCTTACAAAGGATATCCTTTGTATAAGCTGTTTGAAATCAGAAGGTGCCTGTTTCGGACGAACTGTTATGTCATTTGTCCCTGATGAAGCGATGCTGTCTAGGACTTTACTGGTAATTTCCTGACCTGCTTCAGCGACAATGTTTCCTTTTTCGTCCTTTACATTTTCGAGAAGAACTTTACCAAGCGCTCTCTCAGTCAATACCTGTCTGATGACCTTTTCCCTTGTGATTATGTTTCCTTCGCTTTCGATCCCCGAGATAGACCCTTCGACTATTCCCCTGACAATTGAACCATCAATGCTGTGGATGATATTCTCGATGACCTCCCCGTCAGAGTTGATAGCCTGTGTAAGCGGTTTGCCAAAGTAATGCTCGATCAGGACGTGATGCATAGAATCTGTCAGGTTGATATGCTCCGGAGATTTCCAGAGTTTTATCTCACTGATGTTGTTTGCGCTCAATGTCTTTATTGCAAGTGAGTCGACCAAAGCATCCATTGGGATGATCACCTTGCCGTCCTTCTCGACATCGGCAGCAAACCATGCAGAGTCTTCACTCTCGTCAAGGACATTGGTATCCCTTACCAGCATCGGCTGCGGAGGCATTGAAACAATCTTTGCGAGGTCTGCTGATGAGAGCCTGGACCCGGCTTTGATCACAACTTCGTCTTGTCCCTCAGACCTGAATTCCTTAATAAGCTCAAGTCCTTCCGTAGCACGTCTGAAGCTTGCGTCTCCCAGAACTACACGAAGTTCGCCTTCATTATCCTGGACTATAAGTTCACCTGCTGCCCCACCCGGTTTTAGCATCTCTCCGAGCGCCGCCTTTGTTATGTGATCCGGGGAATCACTTTCTTTCTTGATAATGTCTCCCGGCGCATCAATAATTTTGCAGTCCTTAAGAAAATTGTATGATTCGTCCAGCGAAGCCCGATTTTGATCAGAGATCACCCTGACGCTCTCCTCAAGGTCTTCTTTCCATACAAGCTCACCTGAGACGAAAGAACTGTCTCCTTCTTCCAATACCCGGACACGGTTCACGGGTGCAACTTTGCGAAGTATCGTCTCAATGTGTTTGTCATTGATCGAGACACCCTGGGACCTGTAAACTTCCTGGATACCGTCAAGCAGATAATGCTGTACTGCCTCAAGCCCCTCTACTTCCAATAGCTGCTGAGGATCAATGTACCCTTCTGTCAATAACATTCCTTTTGATATGGTGCATCCCTCTTCTATTCCTGAGAGCAGATTCTGTGATGCCGGGATATTATAGGATATCCTTTCCTCAGATCCGTCTTCCCTGACCACACCAATGATCAGTTTTTTCTTGCCATCCATCTCCCTGATCTCAAGGAGGGTCCCTCCAACTTCAGCAAGAATGGCGACCTTTTTGGGTCTGCGGACTTCGAAAAGCTGTTCTATCCTTGGAAGACCCTGAGTAATGTCTTCTCCTGTGAACTGACGAACTCCTCCTGTATGGAAGGTCCTCATTGTGAGCTGTGTTCCAGGTTCACCGATAGACTGAGCTGCAACGACTCCGACAGATTCTCCTATCGCTACCCTTTTCCTCGTCCCAAGATCCCTGCCATAACAGGCTCTGCATATACCATGCCTCAAACCACATGTAAGAGGGCTGCGTACCCAGACTGAAGTTATACCAATAGATTGAATGTACTCTGCTTTTTCAGCTGATATTTCTTCATCCCTTACAAGCAAAGGTTCACCTGTAACCGGATGTGGAATATCCCGGAGGCTGGTCCTTCCCGTGAGTCGCTCAGACATGGAAATAGTAGCCTTACCATCCTGTTGGAGGAGAGGACGTATTTCAACGCCAAACTCAGTACCGCAGTCTTCTTCCATTATTATCAGGTCCTGGGCAACATCAACGAGGCGCCTGGTGAGATAGCCGGACTTTGCTGTACGGAGAGCTGTGTCGGCAAGCCCTTTCCTTGCTCCGTGAGTAGATATAAAGTATTCGAGTGTGTTGAGACCTTCTTTGAAGTTGGCTACGATTGGATAGCGTATTATTCGTCCTGAAGGATCCGCCATAAGTCCGCGGATACCTGCCATCTGAGCTACCTGTCCGCGTGAACCTCGGGCTCCTGAGTCAACCATTATTCTTAGTGGGTTCGTCTCGTCCATGCTGTCCATGATCTTATCAGCAATGCGACGTCCAGCGTCGGACCAGAGGATATCCTTCTGTCTCATGTACTCCTCTTCGGTAAGTATACCCATTTCGTACTGCGATGTGAGGTCCTCTTCCTGCTGAAGAGTTACGTCCAGGATCTCTTTCTTTTCAGGAGGCACTATTACATCGCCGACTCCGAGGCTTATACCGCTGTATGTTGACCAGCGATACCCGAGCGTCTTTATCTCGTCGAGCATCTCGACCATAGCGGTCTGTCCTACCTTGTCGTATGCCGTATCCAAAAGGGAACCCATTTCTTTTTTATTTATGGTCTTGTTGAGGTATCTCAGATCCGGATGAAGTGCTGAATTAAAAAGCACACGGCCCGGTGATGTTTCTATCCACTTTCCGTCAACTGTTTCACATTTCCATTCAGGATCAGCTTTCAGTCTGATCTTCGAGTTAACGTTGACAATTGAATGATCAAGAGCTGACATGACATCCTCAACATCAGAAAAGTGGAGCCCCTCTCCCTTAAGTCCGTTTCTCATGCTGGTAAGGAAGAAAACGCCAAGGATTATGTCCTGTGTCGGTATAACTACAGGTTTCCCGCTGGCAGGAGAGAGAAGATTGTTTGAGGAGAGCATAAGCACTCTGGCCTCAGTCTGAGCTTCCAGCGAAAGCGGTACGTGAACAGCCATCTGGTCTCCGTCAAAGTCTGCATTAAAAGCAGTACAGACCAGAGGATGGAGCCTGATCGCCTTTCCTTCGATAAGGACAGGCTCGAATGCCTGTATCCCAAGGCGGTGAAGCGTAGGCGCACGGTTGAGCATTACAGGATGGTCCTTGATTATCCCTTCCAGGATGGCCCATACTTCATCTCTGCCTCTTTCAATAAACCGTCTTGCACTCTTAACGTTGGGTGTAAGACCGCTTTCAACAAGCTTATGCATAACAAATGGTTTAAAGAGCTCAAGGGCCATCTGCTTGGGAAGGCCGCACTGGTACAATTTCAGGCTCGGTCCTATTACGATGACAGAGCGTCCTGAATAGTCCACCCTTTTACCAAGAAGGTTCTGGCGGAAACGTCCTTTTTTACCTCTGAGCAGGTCAGTCAGGCTCTTTAGTGGCCTGTTTCCTGCTCCAAGGACCGCTTTGCCTCTGCGTCCGTTGTCTATCAGTGCGTCAACTGATTCCTGCAGCATCCTCTTCTCGTTGCGCACGATGATCTCAGGCGCTTTTAGCTCCTGAAGCTTGCGAAGACGGTTGTTCCTGTTGATGACCCTGCGATAAAGGTCATTCAGATCGGAAGTTGCAAAACGTCCTCCGTCCAGCTGAACCATCGGGCGAAGATCCGGGGGAATTACCGGCAGAACAGAAAGAACCATCCATTCAGGTTTGCTGTCGCTCTTTCTGAAATCTTCAGCGACCTGGAGTCTCTTGACCAGTTTCCGTTTCTTTTGGCCTGAGCACTCTGCAATATCTTCCCTGAGTGATGAGACAAGTAAATCGATATCCATCTGTTCCAGGAGTGTATATACACCTTCCGCTCCGATCCCTGCTCTAAAAGTCTTGTCGTAGGCCGCACAAATAGTCTCTTCCCTCTCAAGGATTATGTCGGCTCTGTCGAAAGGGGACTCTCCACCATTGATAACGATGTAGCACGGATCTTCCAGGGTCTCTGTCTCTTCCACCGTCTGGAAGCGTTTTGGATACTTTTGATTGTAAAGTCTGTATTCACTTTCGGAAATAACATCATTCTTTACAAAAGGCAGATGAACGACAGAAGTCACTATGAAGGCATCCTGATTGTTCAGGACCGCCCTTTCAAATTTAAGCTCACTGTCTGCCTCTTTCATCGCTTTGATCTTTGATTCAGCGATGATGGCATAGGATACCTGTTCGTCACCTTCTTTGAACATCCGATACGCAGGCTCTGCCTTGAAGAGTTCATCGCCATACTCGCTGAGGATGCGGTTGACTTGGGACGCAGTTATCACATCTCCCTCGTCAACGTTTATCTCTTCAACCTTTGTGATCCTGAAGGCCTCTTCTGCTTTGAACTTAGGATCGTAAAAGCGGTGGATACGCTCTTCAGAAGCCGATATGAGCTTGCCTCTGCGGGCAAGATCTATTCTGCGGCCTTCGCTTACCACCTTATAGACCTTCTCCCTCCGGCGGGTGGGAGCAAAATAGACTACCTTCTCGAGCTCTTTTGTAGAAGCTCCCAGCAACAGGCTAAGCCTGCTCGGGATACCTCTGAGATACCAAATATGTACCACCGGAGCTGCAAGTTCAATATGTCCCATTCTCTCCCTGCGCACGCGGTTGTCTGTTACCTCTACTCCGCAGCGGTCACAGACGACTCCCCTGAACTTGGGGCCGCTTCTTTTGTATTTTCCACAGGCGCATTCATAACTGCGGGTAGGACCAAATATTCGTTCACAGAAAAGTCCGTCTTTTTCCGGCCGGAGCGTCCTGTAATTGATAGTTTCAGGCTTTTTCACTTCACCGCTCGAAAGCTCCCTGATCCTTCCGGGAGAGGATAGTTTTGTCCTTACTCCGGCGATTTCGCGATTTACGTTAGCCATTAGATATCATCCCCCTGGTCGACCTTTTTAGGAGCAACATCACTAAAGAGATCCGTATCCCCATCTCTAAGCACTTCAGCTTCTTTTTCTGCATCTGTCTCGTGCAGCTCTAACGGACTGTATTCCACCGCATGTTCATGGAAGAGATCGTTGTCTGTCGTTACTTTTGATGGGCGGCTCAAACCAAAATCTTCCTCAAGGCTGTCCACTGTGGAATCAGGCTTGAATGACACATGACGTCTTGATTCCCTGCCGCTGTCATCATCTTCTTCTGAAAGCACAAGCTCTCCAAATGATCCGTCTGAGTATTTAATCTCAACATCCAGACCAAGCCCCTGAAGCTCTTTGATAAGCACCCTGAAACTTTCAGGAACACCAGGCTTGGCAAGATTTTCACCCTTGACTATTCGTTCGTAAGTCTTAAGCCTTCCTCTGATGTCATCGGATTTAACCGTAAGCATTTCCTGGAGCATGTGTGCGGCTCCATATCCTTCAAGAGCCCAAACTTCCATTTCACCGAACCTCTGGCCTCCGAACTGTGTCTTACCTCCCAGAGGCTGCTGCGTGATCAGGCTGTAAGGCCCTATCGAACGTGCATGGATCTTGTCGTCGACAAGGTGTATCAGTTTGAGCATGTACATAACTCCTACTGCGACCTTGTTGGCCATCGGCTCGCCTGTTCTGCCATCGAAAAGAGTCGTTTTGCAGTCGTCTCTCATCTCGGGATATTTTCTTTCCTGTATTTTTTTGACATAAGGCATAAGATCTTCTGCTGTCGCGGATTCAAAGACAGGGGTGACGACCTTCCAGCCGTTCTGCATAGCGACAAAACCCATTACAGTTTCAAGCACCTGCCCAAGGTTCATTCGGCTCGGAACTCCGAGAGGGTTCAGGACAACATCAACAGGCGTGCCATCTGAAAGATAAGGCATGTCTTCTTCTGCCATTATCCTTGAAACTACTCCCTTGTTTCCGTGGCGTCCTGCCATCTTGTCGCCTTCTGTTATCTTACGGAACTGAGCAACATAGACCTTTACGACCTCATTGACGCCGGGGCTCATGTCTTCGCTGTTCTTATCCCTTGAAAGCCTCTTTATCTCTACTACTTTTCCGCCCTCGCCATGGGGGACCCTCAAACAGGTATCGCGAACTTCTCGTGCCTTTTCTCCGAATATCGCTCTTAAGAGTTTCTCCTCAGGAGACTGATCCGACTCTCCCTTAGGCGTAACTTTGCCTACAAGGATGTCTCCTGCCTTGACCTCCGCACCTATTCTGACGATTCCATCTTCGTCAAGATTTTTTAAGGCGTCCTCTCCGACGTTTGGTATATCTCTTGATATTTCTTCAGGACCGAGTTTAGTATCACGTGATTCGACTTCATACTCTTCTATATGTATAGAAGTGTAAAAATCTTCTTTTACCAGTTTCTGGCTGAGGAGTATGGCATCTTCAAAGTTGTAGCCTTCCCATGATACGAAAGCCACCAGAACGTTTCTTCCCAGAGCAAGTTCTCCTCCGTAGCATGCCTGGCCGTCAGCTATGACTTCATCGGCCTCTATTTGCTGACCATTTGTAACTATAGGCTTCTGGTGGATAATGGTACCCTGATTGGAGCGTCTGAATTTGGGCATTGTATAGATATCTTTGTCATTGTCTTCCGTCGCGATCTCTATACGGTCGGAATCTACATATGTGACCGTGCCTGCCCTTCTTGAAACAGAACATGACCCTGAGTCCTTCGCAATGCGATGTTCTATGCCTGTACCCACTATAGGTGAATCGGGGAAAACAAGAGGCACAGCCTGTCTCTGCATGTTGGATCCCATCAATGCCCTGTTCGCGTCGTCATGTTCAAGGAATGGGATCAGTGCGGTTGATATGGAAACTATCTGCTTTGGTGATATGTCCATATACTGCAGCTGTTCCGGCAGTATCTCTATAGTGTTGTCATGATGCCTGACATATATTCCTGTACCGCCGTCTGTAGGCAGCACGTGTCCTTCTTCAGAAATAGGCGTATCAGCGCGTCCGACATAGTACTCATCTTCGTCGTCCGCGGAAAGATAAACTATCTCATCGGTCAGCATCCCGTTTACCACTTTTCTCCTGGGACAAACAAGGAAACCGTATTCGTTGATCCTTGCAAAAGTCGCAAGGGAGGTTACCAGTCCTATATTAGGCCCTTCAGGCGTTTCTATAGGACAGACCCTTCCATAGTGGGTATGATGGACGTCACGAGCTTCGAATCCGGCTCTCTCTCTGCTCAGACCTCCGGGGCCAAGGGCGGAGAGACGGCGACGGTGCGTAAGTTCGGCAAGCGGGTTGGTCTGATCCATAAACTGAGAAAGCTGTCCTGAACCAAAAAATTCCCTCAGTGCAGCAGATATGGGCCTGACATTGATAAGGTCCTTGCCCATCGCTGTAGCAAGATCAGGAGTCGTTGTCATACGTTCCCTTGCTATCCTTTCCATCCTGAGAAGACCGATCCTTACCTGATTCTGGAGAAGCTCTCCAACGGCCCGGACCCTTCTGTTCCCAAGATGATCGATGTCGTCCATATGCTCGTTTCCTTCACGAAGCCTGATCAAACCTTTTATTATAGCGACAATATCCTCAACTGTAAGAAGGCGTTCCGTGCTTGGAATGTCAAGGTTCAGCCTTCTGTTTATCTTGTATCTTCCGACCCTGCCCAGATTATATCTGCGCGGATCAAAGAAAATGCTGTTGATATATTCTCTCGCATTTTCCATACGGGCCGGTTCGTTTGGCCTAAGCTTACGGAAAAGTTCAAGCATTGCCGCATCCGGCGTGGTCGTGTTGTCTCTTTCTATGGTGGCAGATATGGCTGGATCGACATCCCAGACCCATATTTTTGTCCGTCCGCTCTCCCAAAGTGCTTCAAGGTCCTCTTTGGTAAGCCTTTTATTCTTCGGTATTGCAACAGCGCCTTCGCCTTCGCCTGAAATTATAGCTTCTGCAAGGAGCATTCCTTTTACTTCATCTTCAACGAGATCTCTTTCAACTTCCTTGGCTCCAAAGAGAGCGAGAAGTTCATCAGTGGTCTGGATGCCAAAAGCTCTCAGCATCAAAGTCACTGGTATTTTTTTCCTGTTGTCGATCTTGACCGAGAGCACCTCACCCGGAGCAAGGTCAAATTCGATCCATGCTCCGCGATCCGGTATCAGTTTTGCCAAAAATGATTCCTGTCCCGGAATGCCAAGTTCAGCGCTTAAATAAACACCTGCAGATCTTGCAAGTTGATTAACAACGACACGTTCAGTGCCGTTGATTATGAATGTTCCTCTTTCTGTCATTGCCGGGAAATCACCAAGGTAGATTTCCTCTTCCTTGATCTCGCGCGTCTTCCTGTTAGCCAGCCGAATCGTCGCACGCAGAGGTCTCGACCATGTAAGGTCCCTGCTGCGCGCCTCATCCAGACTCATAACTACCGGATCGACATAGTATCTTACGAATTCAAGGGCAAATGAACCGTCGTAACTTTCGATGGGAAAAACTTCCTCGAAAAGTTCTTGCAGACCTTGTGAATTCCTTACGTCAGGATCAGTATCAGACTGAAAAAACCACTGATATGAATTGCGCTGGACTTCAACAAGATCTGGCAGAGCGATTAGATTTTTTTCTTTTCCAAAAACCTTGCGCTGCTCAAAAGCCTTGCCTGATGGAGTCTTAACCTGCATGGGAGCAACCTCCCTAAATGGAATATTTGGTAAGAATGTACAATCGTACAAATGGGCATTATAGCAAAAAAGCGACAACTGTCAATAGACAGGTGTCGCCTGTTTTTGATTTAATTGGTGTCGAGGAGGGGAATTGAACCCCTATGGGCGCTAGCCCACTGGATCCTGAATCCAGCGCGTCTACCAGTTCCGCCACCCCGACATCTGATATTGATATTGATTGAATAAGCCTGCAACGAAGTGGATTTTATCAGCAAGTACGATCTTTGGCAAGGAAGATATTTCATTGTGTTGTTGATCAGCGATATTGTCA
>DIWR01000005.1 GCA_002428495.1 Synergistaceae bacterium UBA6101 | reverse complement strand
AACCAATCTTTAAGACCATTGGGGCGGCTGAGCTGTAGCTGAGCGGTTGCTGAGCAATAGCTGAGCAATTGTAAGCCCTTAAAACCAACCTTTAAAACCCCTTAAAGCGGCTGAGTTGTTGCTTAGGCATCATTATATAGCAATATTTACAATGTGCGTTCTAAATATTTTGCGTAATTTGTCATTTTTACTGCAAGATTGTTAGCCTTCTGGGTAAAAGAGCTTAAATCATTGTCATCTATATAACCAATATCTTGAGATATTTCCAATTGGCATACAAGTTCCATCAGAGATCCATATGAAATATTTAAAAAGTGCAATTGATCCTTTCTGCTCTTTCTTGATGAACCTTCAGCTATGTTTGAGGGAACAGAAATTGCTGCCCTGTATACTTGTGAAAGCAAAGCGAATTTTTCTTCTGAAGGGAACTTATTCGCCAAGATGTAACAGTCCTTCGTGATTTCTTTTGCTAATTGATAAATTTCAAGTTTCTGGAAATGAAAAATGCTGCAATTATTCATATGAATATCCGCCTTTATTAAAATTCAGCTGAGCTATAGCTGAGCGGGGTGGCTGAGCTATTGCTGAGCAGTTGTAGAACCTTAGGAACCGGCCCACTCCGTCTTCCAGGCAGTGGCCTTACTTTCCGTCGTTCCCGGACGCTTCTAAACGGGAATCCAGCGGCTTCGGTTTGGATCCTAAAAATGCTGTAATAGCAAGGATCTAAAGACACTGGATCCCGGCTCGAAGGCATACCGGGAAGACGGAGAGAAGAAACAGTTATCATATCGACGTTGATTTTGAACCTCCGCGGCCTTGGGCCGCAATTCTCCGCAACGCGAGCATCGCGAGAGTTGCAAATTCTCCAGCGACCGAAGGGCGAGAATTCCCCGCAGCGTAGACGCTGCAAATTCTCCGATCCTGCCCTTGGTCCCTACGACTGCTCAGCTATTGCTCAGCGACCGCTCAGCAACTGCTCAGCCGCCCCTAATTATATGTAATAGTTCGCCGCAACACAAGCTGAAAATGTGCCATTGCCACATATTCTGTAAGTTCCTATATAATAGTGGGCGTTTTATATTGTCTTTGTTCACGGGGGCTTTTTATGATGATGATGAAGAGATGCGGACCTTTCTTTTGCTCACTTATTTTTATATTCCTTTCAGCGTTTCCTTCATTAGCTGCTTCTCCTTCAAATTCCGGACTTGCCGGGCTTTGGGAGTATCCTACGGCGGATATGCCGGGGGATGGGATGGGATGGATATCTTACAGCGATTCTTATCCGTACAGGAGCGGGTCTGCCGGCATTGGGCTTTTTCCGTGGCTTGAGATGAACATACGGCTTACGGAGTTTGAGACAGCAGACATCATCAGCCCCGGTTACGGACGTTATAAGGACAAGGCTATGGACGTTAAATTTCTGCTTATGGATCAGAAGGGGGCAAGACCTGCCATTGCTGTCGGAGCGCTTGACATGATGGGTACCGAGATCCGCAAGGCCTATTTCGCGGCAGGAACATGGAGGCATAAGGAACTCTCTGTCACTCTCGGTTACGCAACGGATACCTATAACGGTTTTTATGGCGGCATATCATGGGAACCGGCTGAATGGCTGGAGTTCAAGGCAGAATATTCCCCCCTCGATTATACGCAGGACATGGCGGGCGGCAAAAAGATCCATCCGGATCCCGCGAAGGAAAAATATAATTTTGGGATAGTGCTGAAGAGCGAGTGGGGGCTGAACGGAAGTCTGAGCTGGCAGAGGGACGAGGAGTTCTGCTTCGGTCTGAGCTATGCCTTCGACCTTTCCAAACCTGTCTTTGGAGGAAAGAACAAATCGGAGACACCGGAACCCCTGCTGACTGACTGGGATGAGACAGATATTGAAAAGATGGCATCGGAACTGCAGGCTGAACTTGGGAAGAAGGGCTTCGGGCTTAGAAATACTGTCGTCCTTGCGGGTGACAAAAAGGTGCACGTCGCTTATGAGAATATAGGGTATTCCTCACAGGCGGAGGCGGCCGCGCGTGCCATTATCCTGACTGCTCACATGATACCGTGGGATACTGAAGTCTGCTCGATCTCATCAATGGTGAGGGGAACGCCTGTCTCACGGATAGAACTTAACACGGAAAAAATGGCGCTGATCAGGCTGCATAAGCTGAATGCCTACGACCTTGAAGATAAGTCTGCAGCATGGGCGCCCAAAACGAAATACGGAACACTTCCCGGAGAAGAGTGGAAAGTGATGGCAGGACCGGGAGAGAGCATAAGGAACGGATCTGCCGATATCAGAGTGGCGCTTGCATATGAAATGAGGATAGACAGGACTCTGGACAATGATTACATGGGAAGGCTGGATATAGATTATATAGGCCGCCTGCGCTCATCCCAGGGATGGGAAGCCTATCTCAAAGTAAGGCAGCCGATCGAAAATGATATCGATATATGGTGGCAGCCTGAGATAAACGACAAGACAAGGATATGGAAGGGCGTGCTCAGCTACATCTATAAGCTTGACGAAAGGGCATGGGCGGTCGGAGAAGTCGGCTGGCTTGATGAAAATTACTTCGGAGGCAATTTCTGGGGCCGCTATTTCCCTGAGGATTCCCCATTCTGGGCAGGCGGGAGGGTCTCTGTGGTAAAGGAGAGGGATTTCAATTCCTTCGCAGGGCTTGCCGATTACAGACGTGATTACTACAACGGAAAAGCCTATTACCTGCCGATAAACGGAGACAACGACTGGCGTGCGGGATATTGGGCCGAAGTCGGATACCACGATACGACATACAATGCGGACATAATTGCAAGATACGGAAAGTTCATAGATTCCGATAAAGGATACAGGATCGACGCGATAAGGAACTGGAACGACGCCTACGTTGGCTTCTACTTCACTGATACGGACAGGAATACTGAAGGCAAAAGCTACACCGATGCCGGTATGATGCTTCACCTGCCGCTATCCTTCTGGTACGCGGGTCACCCGAGCAACACATATTGGGATCAGGAGTTTACGCTGCTCTCGACATTCAGACTTTTTGCAGGCGTAATGCCCGGTGCCTGGATGACCCCCGAAAGCCTGATCGGTGAGCTGAACCCAGGAAGGCTGAACCAGGAGCTGGGGCCGCTGCTTGAGAGGCTGATGAGGGATGTAAGGGACGACGGACAGCCGGTGGTCAGCAGGAAGAACGTGTATGGATTGATGGAGTATTTCTCGGGAGAGTTTCGCGTACGGGAAGCTGTTGGAGAAGGCGAGTAGCCGGTAGTTAAGGGGCGGCTGAGCAATGGCTGAGCAGTTGCTGAGCAATAGCTGAGCGGTTGTGAGGGCAACAAGGGCAGGGGCGGCAAATTGCGGCGTGGATGCACTGCGGGGAATTCGCGACGTCTGTCGCTGGAGAATTTGCTCGCTTCGCATCGCGGTGAAGGGGCGGCTGAGCAATGGCTGAGCAGTTGTAGGGGCTGTCAAACGTTGTCAAACGGTTGTGAGGACCTGCCCTGAGGATCAACCCCGTTCCGTCGTTCCCGAATGCACATATCGGGAATCCAGCGGCTTTTGTTTAGGTCTTAAAAAGCTTGTCGTAGTCTAAATTCAAAGACACTGGATCCCCGATTTAGGCACTCGGGGACGACGGTGATTTATGTTCTCACGATTGCTCAGCAACTGCTCAGCCATCGCTCAGCCATTGCTTAGCTATGTCTTGAAAACCATTGCTTCACCATCACTTCACGCCGGAAGGGGGTTCCGGCAGTTTCACGGCGATAAAATCGCCCCTCTTCACCATTGCAGCGCTGCAAATTATCATCCTTCCTTACTTCCACATAAAAAAAGCAACCTCTCCATTAGTAGGAAGAGGCTGCTTTGTGCGCTGCGAACTGTGATCACTTCTTGCGGAAGAAGAAAGGAACCGCTGCCAGAAGCAGAAGTCCGGCATAACCGGTGTTGCATCCGCCGCCGCCACCGCCGCCTGTGGGTACTGTTTCTACTTTAGCAATTACTACTTCATTATCAGTGAAGAAGACTTCCGGCTTGTCCACTGTGAAAGAAAGGACTTTGTCAGAAGATACTGTGCAAGCAAAACCATAGAACTTGTCAGCTTTGTAATCACCTGAGGTCGTCTTTGCTTTTATGAACGCGTAAAGGTCAGTCGTCCTGGTGTCTGTGTAATTTGCGAACGAGATAGTAACTGGTGACCCAGCAGTATAGCCACTAACACTCACTTTCACGTTAGTCATTACAGAAACTTTGTTTGCTGTTTCTGTCGGGAGATAGACGTCTGCAGCATCAAATCCGTCAGGAGTATCGGCATTAAACTCAACCAGGGATACAGTTGCGCCCGTTGCAGTAACATCTTCGGATGCGGGCTCATAATCGACGACAGGATCAGTGACAATGTTGGCTTCAGGGTTAACGTGTCCGCCTGAGGTGTCTGCGAAAGCACAGCTCGCAAAAGCTATCAGAGCGAGTACAGTTATAAAAACGAGAAATTTCTTCATTAATAACACCACACCTTTCATATTTTATTTGCTTTATTAACATTAGCTCTGGTAAAAAAAAAAAACAAAATAACATATTGCCTTACGAAAACGAAACCACTTTAAAGATAATAACTCCAAGTTAGTTTGCCGTCAATCTTGATTTTGAAGCCGAAAGGGGTAGGGGAAAGGGCGGTCGTAAAGGCGGTCAAACGATAGTCAAACGGTTGTGAGGACCTGCCCTGAGGATCAACCCCGTTCCGTCGTTCCCGGACGCCACTAAACGGGAATCCAGCGGCTTTTGTTTAGGTCCTAAAAAGCTTGTCGTAGCCAGAATCTAGAGTCACTGGATCCCCGATTTA